>JALWSB010000001.1 GCA_027080345.1 Robiginitomaculum sp.
GCCTATTGGCATCAGGAAAATGACGGCCATAAAAACCGCCGCCTTGAAATAACATACGGGCCGCAAAACGTATCCCTGACGGTCACCCCGCCGCTGTCATCCATGGGCGCGCCGCCCGCCACACAAAAACAGCGCCGCGAAGCGCTGGACCCGCTGAGCGCCTTTTTGGCGCTCGGCACCCTCCCGGCCAATGCGCAAGGTCTGCGCTGCACCGGCAAAATCAAGGTATTTGACGGTAAAAAGCGTTATGATTTACGCCTGCACTCTTTGGGAGAAGCAAAAGTACGCACCCGCGCCTATAAGGGCACAGCCGAGCATTGCACCGTTTTTTATGTCCCGATTGCCGGATTTGATGCGGACGACAAGGAAAACAAAGACGCCTATGAAAAGCCGGTGCATATGTGGCTGGCCAGCGCACAAGGCGGCCATGCCGTGCCGGTGCGTTTTGCCATAGGCGGCGGCCTTGGCAAGATCGTCATTGAAGCGCGCCGCATCACCTTTGGCCATAACCCGCAATAAAAGAAATTTTGACCTGCACGCAAAAAGGCGGGATGATGACAAAAGAAACGCCAGCGCGCTTATTTTGAAAGACCAAAGCCATGTTTGATAAATTAAAAACAATTTTTGCCAAACCAGCACCGCCTTCACCTGCCGAGGCGCAAAACGAAGCACGCCTGTGCGCGGTTGCTCTCTTGGTCGAAGCGGCCCTTTCCGACGGGATTTATGCCAATATCGAGCATGCGCGCATTATGGCGATTATTCGCGATAGTTTTGGCATGGATGAGGATGCGGCCAAAGCGCTTCTTGATGCGGCCGAAGAGCGCGCCGAAATGGCGGTGGATCATTATGCGTTTACCCGAACGATCAAGGCGCATATGCCCAAAAATGAGCGTATCGCCATTATTGGCCACATGTGGGACGTGTCGTTTGCCGATGGCGAGGAAAGCCCGTTTGAAGACGCCATGATTCGCCGGGTGGCCGCGCTTTTGGCGGTTACTGACCATGAACGGGCAGAGGCAAAAAAAGCGGCACTTGGCCGCACTAAAAGCGATTGACAAATCGGTTAAGCTGCATTCAAACAAGCGACCCTGGATTAAAGGAATAAAAGCGCGATGACTTATATCGTCACAGACGCCTGCGTGCGCTGTAAATATACCGATTGTGTGGAAGTGTGCCCGGTTGACTGTTTTTACGAGGGCGAGAACTTTCTCGTCATTCACCCGGACGAATGCATTGATTGCGGCGTGTGCGAGCCTGAATGTCCGGTCGAGGCGATCAAGCCCGACAGTGAAGACGACCCGGATGGCCGCTGGCTGGCGCTGAATACAAAATTTGCCGACATCTGGCCCAATATCACGTTGAAAAAAGAGGCCCCGCCAGATGCCGACGATATGGCCAATGAAACCGGAAAATTTGAAAAATACTTCAGCGAAAAGCCCGGCGAAGGCGATTAATCAATTTCCCTGATTTTGCCGGGTTTGCGGCTGCGGGCGCGTAGCCACATCACCCCCAACAGATCGCGAAACGACACCAGAAGCCGCCCCATATTTGAGTATTTTGATCGCCCCGAAAGCCGCGGGCGGTGAGACACCGGATAAAACGCCACATCAAGCCCTTCGCGCAAGACCAGCGCCGATATATAGCGATGCTGGTGATCAAAAAACGGCAGGCATAAATAGGTTTGCAGGCGCATGACCTTCAGCCCGCACCCTGCATCAACGGCCTGATCATCAAGAAGACGGCGACGCAGCGCATTGGCAAAAGACGAGCCAATGCGCTTGCTCCATTTATCCTGCCGTTTCTGGCGCACCCCGCCAATCATGCCAAGCGCTGGCCCGCCAGCCATGAAATGCTCGATCAAGGATGGCAGGTCCGCCGGGTCATTTTGCCCGTCGCCATCGAGCACACAAAGCACATCGCCGCGCGCATGAAAGGCACCGGTGCGAATAGCGCGGCTTTGCCCGGCATTTTTCTCATGAGCGAGCAGCCGCAAAGCCGGGATATCGGCTTTTGCCGCCATGAGGCGCGGGCGCGTTTCATCCGTGCTGGCATCGTCAACAAAAATAATCTCACATGCACTGTCAGCAAACACTTTGGCGATTTCATGCGCCAACACCACTGCATTGCCCTGCTCATTATAGACAGGCACCACAATGCTGAAAAACGGGGGTTTGGCGCTCACAGGCGTGTCCTTGGCGGTTGTTCAAAAAATCTGCGCTTATGCTTGCACTTTGTGCGGCAACGGGCCAGACATATATGATGGTTTTTTTGCATAAATACCGCATTTTGGCCCTGCTTTTGGCTTTGAGCCTGAGCGCCGTATTGGCCGGTATGTTTACCCTGCCGGTTTTGAACTCTGACGAGGCCTATTATGCCCAGGCCAGCGCGCAAATGGCCACCAGCGGCGATTATGTGCAGATACATTTTCTTGATCAGCCGCGCCACCGCAAACCAGCCGGGCTTTATTGGGCGCAAGCCATTGCCGCAAAAATAACCGGCCAGCTGGACAGTCGCCAGATATGGGCCTGGCGTCTGCCATCTTTGCTGGGGCACCTGTTAAGCGTATTTGCGCTTTACCGGGCCGGTCTTTCCTTATTGTCCAAACGCGCCGCCTTTTGGGGGGCTGCGCTTTTTGCCGTCAGCCTGTTGGCCGGCGCCGAAGGCGGGCTGGCGGTGCCTGACGCTCTATTAACCGGCCTGACAAGCTTGTGCATGGCCATATTGGCGCACTTATACCGATCCCCCCCGGCGCACCAACGGGGGCTGGGCGTCCTTTTTTGGGTTGCCCTGGCCAGCGCCATTATGGTCAAGGGGCCGGTGGCCCCGCTGATTGTGCTGATGGCCATTGCGCTTTTGGTTGGCGTTGAGCGGCGCGCCGCATGGTTGCGCCCGCTCAGCTTCTGGCCCGGCCCGGTGCTGGCGGCATTGATTGTTTTGCCCTGGTTTATAGCCATCGAGCACACCACCGAAGGCGGCTTTATTGCCGATGCCCTTGGCCGCGATTTTTTCCCAAAACTGACCCATGCCAGCGAATCACATCACGGCTTTATCGGCCAGCATGCCCTGTCCGCGCTTATTCTTCTTTTCCCGGCCAGCCTGTTTATTCCTTCGGGGGTGCGCGCTTTATGGCGCAGTAAAAAGGTTTCCGGCAATGCAGGCCTGTTTTTACTGGCCTGGATCGCCCCTTGGTGGATTATTGCGGAGCTTCTGCCGACCAAGCTCTTTCACTATACCCTGCCCACCTATCCGGCATTGGCGCTGATCGCCGGGCTGGGCCTGGTGTCCATGGCCAAGGAAATGTTCTTTTCGCGCCTTGCTGCCGGGCTGGCCGTGCTGGTCCCGCTTGTCATTATGATTGTGCTTTCGCTGACGGCGCGCGGGGCCGACATGGGTTTTGGCGCTTTTGTCAGCCATTATGCCATATGGCTGTTGCTCCCGCCTGGGGTGGGGCTTCTTGGCGCCATTTTTTTATGGCAGCATAAAATAATCCCCGCCGCAATGGCGTTGATCGTCACCGCCCTCAGCCTGCATCTTGGTGCCAGAGGTGTTATTTTACCCGCTCTTGAAGCTTTGCATCCTGATGCAAAACTTGTTGCGCAGCTTGAGCGGGCGCAGCTTTTACCGCGTAAAAATCCCAAAGCGCCACCAATTATTGTCAGCGGTTATCTCTCGCCGGCTTTAATATTTTTGGTCGGGGGCAAGATTGATCAGGGCGATGCCGAGCGCGCCGCGCGGGGCCTGAAAAACGGCCAAACAGCACTTGTCGAGCGTCGCCAAAGGCTGGCATTCGAACGCTGGTGCCAGGTCCTGCAGGTGCGCCCGGTGCTATCAGGCACAGTGCAGGGCCTGTATTATACCCGTGGACAATGGGTTATTGTTGACATTATGCGCCCCGCACACACCGATAAAAGGACATAAGCGGATGAACAAAAAGATTGCTCTTGTCGAGGTTGGTCCGCGCGATGGTCTGCAAAATGACCCCACCTTGCTGACCACAGACATCAAGCTGGAATTTATAGAGCGGTTGATTGAGGCGGGCATAAAGCGCATGGAGGTGGCCAGTTTCGTTAACCCGAAACTGGTCCCCGCCATGGCCGATTCGGACGCCATCATGGCGCGCCTGACGCGCCCCGCCGGGGTAAAGTTTATCGGTTTGGCGCTTAATGAGCGCGGCATGCGCCGGGCCATAGAGGCCAAATGCGATGAAATCAATTATGTCATGGTGGCCGGGGCGGGCTTTGGCCGGGCCAACCAGAACGCCACCCCTGATGAAACCGCCGCTCTTTTCGAGCGCATTGCCATTTTGGCCCATGATGCGGCCATTCCGGTTTCGGTCACCATATCGGTGGCTTTTGGCGACCCGTTTGATGGTGAAGTACCCATTGGCCGTGTGGTGGCACTGGCGGCGCGCGCCGCCCGCGCCGGGGCCTGCGAAATCGCCCTTGGGGATACCATTGGTGTTGCCGATCCGTGGGATGTGCGCAAACGCCTTGATGCGGTGCAAGAGGTAATAGGGGACGTGCCCTTACGAGTGCATTTCCACAATACCCGCAATACCGCCCTGGCCAATATCCATGCGGCCATAGAAAGCGGGGTGTCCATTATTGACGCTTCGTGCGGCGGTATTGGCGGTTGTCCCTTTGCCCCGGCGGCCACCGGCAATGTGCCAACCGAGGATGTGGTTTATATGCTCGAGCGCGGCGGCTTTGATACCGGCATTGATTTATCAAAACTGATCAAGACCAGCCATTGGCTGGAACAGGCCCTTGGCCATGACATACCGGGCCTTGTGGCCAAAGCCGGGCCGTTTCCCGCCTAAAAAGGCAAGGCATTGCGCACCGTGATCAATACTGAACGCGCCATAACCGCGCCCATAATTGGCCCGGCAATAACCAGGGCAGCAAACTTTTGCGCGCGGGTGTTGGCAAATTTATTAAAATAACGGCACAGGCCAACCGCCTTATGCCAATCAACCGCCAAGCGTGCCGCCTTGCTGGTTGACCCGGCGTGCACTACCAGCGCATCCGGGACAAAAAGAACATGGCCGCCCTCAAGTCGCGCCCGGCGACACAGATCGAGATCCTCCACGTGCAAAAAATACCGCTCATCAAAGCCACCAAGGGCGTGATAGTCTTTGTTGCGCATCATCAGGCAGGCACCGCTAACGGCAAAAACCTTTTGCGGCGTATCAGGCAAGGGGCGGCGCTCCCAATGCATATCGCTAAAAGCCGGATGCAGATTTTCCAGTTTCGACAGGCCGCTCATAGCGACAAGCGCCGACCAGGGCGTCAGGCGGCCGCGCCGGGCGCCGCGCTGTTCTTTGCCATTTTTATCAAGCAGACGCGCCCCGGCAATGGAAAATTCCGGGGCCGGGTCCAGCGCCTTGATCAAGGCCCCGACAGTCCCTTTTTGCACCTGTGCATCCGGGTTCAGGAACAATAAAAATGGCGCGGTGCACCTGTTCGCGCCAAGATTACAGCCGCGCGAAAAGCCAATATTGCCATGCCCGCTTAATACCTGCAAACGTGGTTCGCGCGCAGCCAGCGCCTGCAGTTCATCTATGGTTTGCGGGGCATTGCCATTATCCACCAGCCAGATGCGCGTAATGGATGGTTCTGCAAGCAAAGATGTCAAACACTCACCCAGCACAGGGCCGGTTTTATAGCTGACGACAACCGCTTCAAGGCGCGCCATCATTTGCCTCCTGATGATCATCATCAGATGGCCCGGCCAGAACGCACAATGCCGCCACCCAGGCCACACAGGCCCATAACCATTCCTGCCAGGCCCCGTAAGTCAGGGTCGCAAAAACAAAAAACGCGGCCATACTGCCGGCAATCGCCGCCCCCTGCCAGGGGCTTAATTGGGGCTGGCTGGCAATAGAAATCCCAAGCAACAGTAATGTTGTCACGCTCAACATCACACCGACAAGGCCGGTTTCAAGCCAGATATGCAAGCCGATATTATGCGGGTGCATGGCCAGATAGGACAGTGAAAATCCATGCATTTGAAATTTGTCGGCGGTAAATGTGCGCGACGCATCCAGACCCCAGCCGACAAGCGCGTGCTGATCGATCTGCGTCACCACATAAGGCCACATTTTTAACCGCCAGCCCCATGAAAAAGAAACCGTATCCGCATCAATATACCGGGTAAGAAGCGGCAGGACTATCGGGGCCAGGGTTATCATAGCCACGAGGAGCAAAATCGCCCCCAGAACCGCGCTGCGCGGATAACGAAACCCGACCAGAAGAAAAATACCGCCAAGGACGCTGGCCAGCACACCGGCGCTTAAAGAGAAGAGAAAAGAGATCGCCAAAGCGGCCAGAAAAACCCCGACACTGACAATACGCCCGCTGCGACCCGGCCAGCGCTGCATCACCAGAACGATCAATGCGGGGCTTGCCATGACAATGGCGCTGACCCCGCGTGTGGCGTCGCGCAACATCGCCTCGCGCGCCGCCCCTTCGGCAAAGAGATGCGAAATCACCCCCGTTGTGCCTTCAACCAGATAGGGAATAAACATCGCCAGCGCGCTATAAAGCGCCAGGTTGAAAACCAGATCCCGGCCCCGACCGCGTAACGTCCAGACGGCAAAGGGAAACAAACCATAGATGAAAGCCCCCGCCGTCATTTTCAGCGCCTGATCAACACTGTGATACGGCGACCAGAGGGTTGTGACCCAGGCCCAGGCGATAAACAGCAAAAAAGACGAAAATGCCAGATTGAGCGGCAAAAGGGTTTTCAGACGGTGCCAGGGCGGCAATGCCAACAGCGCCCCCAGCGCTACGCCCAGCGCAATGCCCAGCGCCCCGGCCATCACGAACAAAGAAATCAGCACAAACCCGGCCGCGGCACCCAAGGGGCGCCGAAAGCCCTGTTCAGACCATAATTCTGACCATTGTTCCGGGGCGCCGTGCATGATTTACGATTTTTGTTGGTCGGGCGGCGCGGCGCGTTCAGCCAGCATTTTTACCGCGTCATCAAGCGCCATCATTTGCTGGTGCTTGCCCCCTTCACCCAAAAAGCGCAAAGCCACCGTTTGCTCATCGGCTTCGCGGCGACCGACAACCGCAATCACCGGCACTTTGGCATGGGAATGCTCGCGGATCTTGTAATTGATTTTTTCATTGCGCAGATCGGTGTCCACCCGCAGGCCCGCCGCCGCCAAGGCCTTTGCCACCTCTTGCGCATAGTCATCAACCTCGGAGACAATCGGCGCAACCATGACCTGAACCGGCGACAGCCATAGCGGCATATTTCCCGCATAATGTTCAATCAACATGCCGATAAAACGCTCCAGCGAGCCTAAAATGGCCCGGTGCAACATCACCGGGCGATGGCGCTCGCCATCCTCGCCCACATAAGACGCATCAAGACGTTCAGGCAGCACAAAATCAAGCTGTAAAGTGCCGCATTGCCAGGACCGGCCAATGGCGTCGGTCAAATGAAACTCCAGCTTGGGGCCGTAAAACGCCCCCTCGCCGGGGGTCAGGACATAATCAAGACCGGTGGCTTTCAGGGCGTCTTCCAGATCGGCTTCGGCGCGGTCCCACACCGCATCATCCCCGGCGCGCACATCCGGGCGCAAGGCCAGATGCACCCGCACATCGGTAAAGCCAAAATGATCATAAACAGAGCCAAGAAGCTCACAAAAGGCGATGGTTTCCTCGCCTATCTGTTGTTCCATACAAAAAATATGCGCATCGTCCTGGGTCATCTGCCGCACCCGCATCAAGCCGTGCAAGGCACCATGTGGCTCATTGCGGTGACAACAGCCAAATTCGGCCATGCGTATCGGCAGATCGCGATAGGATTTTTGGCCATTGCGAAAAATCTGCACATGGGCCGGGCAATTCATCGGCTTGATCGCCATCATCGATGCATCGGGGGGGATGACAATCTCGTCATCGTCCAAAGACGGCACAAAATCAGGCACCACAAACATGTTGTCGCGGAACTTTTCCCAATGGCCGGACTGTTCCCAAAACGCCTTGTCGAGCAATTGCGGGGTCTTGACCTCGCTATACCCCGCCCCGGCCAGTCGGCGGCGAATATAGCCCTCAACCGCCAGCCAGATCTGATAGCCATTGGCGTGCCAGAATACCGAGCCTTGCGCTTCGGGTTGCAGATGAAACAGGTCCATCTCCCGGCCAAGTTTGCGGTGATCGCGTTTTTCCGCCTCTTCAAGGCGATGCAAATGACTGCGCAGCTCTTTGGGATTGCGCCAGGCGGTGCCGTAAATCCGTTGCAATTGCGCCTTTGATGAATCGCCGCGCCAATAGGCCCCGGCCAGTTTCATCAGCTTGAAGGCTTTTGGTAATTTACCGGTTGAGGGCAAATGCGGGCCCTTGCACAAATCAACCCAATTGCCCTGGCGGTAAAGGGTGATCACCTCGTCTTTTGGCAGATCGGAAATCAGTTCGGCCTTATAGGTCTCGCCCATTTTTTTGAAAAATGCGATGGCCTCATCCCGATCCCAGACCTCGCGCTCAATCGGTGTATCGCGATCAATGATTTTGTTCATTTGCGCTTCAATTTTTTCAAAATCATCGGTTGAAAATGGCTCGTCGCGGGCAAAGTCATAATAAAACCCGTCCGTCACGGTCGGGCCAATGGTCACTTGCGTGCCGGGGAACAAATCCTGTACCGCTTCGGCCAGCACGTGGGCCGCATCATGGCGGATCAGCTCCAGCCCCTCATCATCGCGCGCCGTAATAATGCGCAAAATCCCGCCATGCTCAATCGGGCGATCAAGATCGCGCACCTCTCCATCAAGGGCGATGGCCAGGGCCGCCTTGGCCAAAGATGGCGCAATGCTCTGCGCCACATCACGCCCGGTGACATTGTCCTCATACTGACGGCGCGCGCCGTCGGGAAATTCCAGTTCAATCATTGTTTTTTTGCCCTTCGTGGCCCTTGCAGCCGTCTCTATGCACCTCTTTTAGCGGACGGGCGCGCCATGACCAGTCCCCCAGCCTGCTTATGGCCCAAAACGGCACTTTGTCCAGCGTTTCGGGCACCGGATCAAACCCTGATGAGCCAAACGGATGACACCGCAACAGCCGCGATAATGTCAGCCAGCCGCCGCGCCAGGCCCCATGGCGACGCACCGCATCAATGCCATAGGTCGAACAAGTCGGCTCGTGGCGACAGCGCACACCCATGGCGGCAAAAGCCGGGCTTAATGTCAGCTTGTAAAGACGCAAGAGCGCGATCATCAAAAGGGAAGGCAGGCGGTTCATAAGCGTTCTTACTGCGCGGGCGTGTAAAGTTCAAACCCCGTTTGCCGCCAGGGCCATCTGCACCGCTTCGACCACAGCCTCGAAAGGCAGCAGCGCTGAATCGTGCCGCTGCGGGTAATCCTTGACCGCCGCCAGCGTCTTCAGGTCTGCAAACCGGCCCGTTGGCGCGGGCGCGCCATCTTTGACCATGGCGCGAAAGGCGTCCCGCGCCGCCGTCAGCTCTTGCTGATCAGCGCCCATCACATGCGCGCCCAAAATCGCCGCCGCCGCCTGACCCAGGGCGCAGGCCTTGACGGTTTGCGCAAAATCACAAACCCGCCCGCCCTCATCAAGGCGCACCTGCACCCCGACGCGCGAGCCGCACAGCCGGGCCGATTTTTCCGCCGCGCCGTGCGGGTTTTTCAGCGTACCCAGATGGGGTATCCCGGCAGCCAGGGTGAGAATGGCGGTGTTGTAAAGATCATTATTCATCGCTTAAGCATAGGATAAACCTAGCCCCGCCGC
>JALWSB010000002.1 GCA_027080345.1 Robiginitomaculum sp.
ACCCCCCAACAGGACCCGCGATTGGCCCTCTATGCCGGTACGAAAGGTCGCCCCGAGCGACCCGGCAGCAGCAATCGCCGCCACGCCCAGCGCCAGACAAGAGAGAAAAATCATAAACCCGCGCACCCCGTGGCGCAGTTCACGCCAGGCAAAGCGCAATGCGGTTTGCAGCGTCCCGATGCGTTTTGGCGCGCTCATGCCAGCCGCCCGTCGCGCATAATAATCTGGCGCGCGGCCCGCGCCGCCAATGGCCCGTCATGGGTCACCAGAACCAGCGTCGTGCCCTGATCGGCGCATAACTCAAATAACAGATCGGCCACCAACCCCCCGGCGCGCGAATCAAGATTGCCCGTTGGCTCATCGGCAAAAATAATTTTCGGCTGGGCGACAAGCGCCCGCGCCACCGCCACACGTTGTTTTTCGCCGCCCGATAATTGCGCCGGATAATGCGCCGCGCGCGCTTCAAGCCCGACCTTGGCCAAGATTTTCGCTGCAAGGCCCAACGCATCGGCCCGGCCCATAATTTCCAAAGGCGCGGCGATGTTTTCCTGCGCCGTCATATTCGCCAAAAGGTGAAAGGACTGAAACACAAAGCCGATACGGCCGCGGCGCAGGCGCGCCAGCGCGTCTTCGCTTTTTCCCGCCAGCCCCACGCCAAGAAGAGACACCACCCCGGTGCTGGCCCGCTCCAACCCGGCGGCAACAGAAATAAGCGAGGTTTTACCAGACCCCGACGGCCCGGTAATGGCCACGCTTTGCCCGGCCGGGATTTTAAGGTTTATATCTTTTAAAATATGCACCGGCCCGGTTATCGCCGGTAGAGTCAAAGAGACCTTGTCAAATTCAACAAGTGGTGACGGCTTCATGTTAACTCCAAAATCATTTGTCGCCGCCCCCGGCATGCTCTACAAAGAATTCATAGCGATTATCGATAAGGAAATATAGTGCCAAAACCAAATAACATTGTTGTGACCTGCGCCGCCTTTATCCTCCTTGTCGCCTGCGGCGGGCCATCGGAAGCGCCGCCAGAGCAAAAGACCTCCATGCGTGCCGCGCAGAGGACAGCGCCCGCGACAAACACCGCGGAGCAAAAAATCTACACTCTGGTTATTTTGGGCGACAGCCTGAGCGCTGGTCAGGGCCTGCAAACCGATGAGGCGTTTCCAGCCATTATGCAGCGCGCCCTTGATCACAGCGTAAAATCTCCAATCAGGATTATCAATGCCGGGGTTTCGGGCGACACCAGCGCCAGCGGGCTGGCGCGCTTTGACTGGTCGGTCGGGCCAAAAGCTGACGGCGTGCTGATCGCCCTTGGGGCCAATGATATGCTCGGCGGGCTGGACCCTGAACTGACCCGCGCCAACCTTACCGCGATGATTGAAAAGGCGCAGGCGCGCAAGCTCGATGTTTATCTGGCGGGCATGCAAGCGGCGCCATCGCTGGGGGTGGATTATCAGGCGCGCTTTGACGGCCTTTATACGGATATTGCCAGGCAATATTGTGTGGCACTTTACCCCTTTTTACTGGCCCCATTGGTGAGTAAAGATGGTACGCATATTGACCAAAGCCTGATCCAGCGCGATGGTCTGCACCCGACAAAAGAGGGCGCGGCGAAAATTGGTCATGCCCTGGCGCGCTGGTTGGCGCCGCAATTGGTCAAGCCACATATTCCCTGCATCAAAAGGACCGAATAAATGCAATTTCGCCCGCTTGGCCGCACCGGCCTGAATGTCTCCAATATCTGCCTTGGCACCATGACCTGGGGCCAGCAAAACACCGAGGCTGATGGCCACCAGCAAATGGATTATGCGCTGGAATGCGGCATTAATTTTTTTGACACGGCCGAAATGTATGCGGTGCCGCCCCGGGCGCAAACCCAAGGCGCGACGGAGCGCATCATCGGTAGTTGGCTTGCGGCCCGTAAAACCCGCGATAAAATTATTCTGGCGACAAAAGTCGCCGGGCGCTCGGCAATTCCCTGGCTGCGCAAAGACGGCGGCAAAACCCGCCTGATCCCGGCGCAGATTGATGAAGCGGTGGAAAACAGCCTCAAACGCCTGCAGACCGATTATATTGACCTTTATCAATTGCACTGGCCGGACCGCAAACTGGCGCTTTTTGGTGGCCATGTGTATCAGGATTATCCGGTTGATTTTACCGAATTCGATATCATTCTTGAGGCCCTGCAACGGCATGTGGACAAGGGGAATATCCGCCATATCGGCGTTTCCAATGAAACCTCTTGGGGGGTTATGCGCTATCTTGAAGAGGCGCAAAAAAATGACAGCCCGCGTATCGCCTCGATCCAGAATGCCTACAACCTTCTCAATCGCAGTTTTGAAACCGGGCTGGCGGAAATATCCTTGCGCGAAAATGTCGGATTGCTGGCGTATTCGCCTTTGGGTCAGGGGGTGCTGACCGGCAAATATC
>JALWSB010000003.1 GCA_027080345.1 Robiginitomaculum sp.
CCTTCTTGAAGGTGATGATGGCGAGCGCCAACGTTCCTTGGCCTCGGTCCGCCGGGCCCGCGAACGCGAACGTGAAAAGCGCCTGAGCGGCGGCACCAAGACACAAGCCAAGGTCACCCGCGAAGTGGTGCTGCCCGAAAGCATTACGGTGCAGGAACTGGCCAACAGAATGAGCGAGCGGGCCCGCGATGTGGTGCGCTTTCTGATGAAGGAAGGCGACATGAAGCGTCCGGATGATGTTCTGGATGCCGATACGGCTGAATTGATTGTTGCCGAGTTTGGCCACACCGTGCGCCGGGTTGCTGAATCCGATGTGGAAGAAGGCTTTATCGAGCCAGACGATGCCCCGGAAGACCAAAAACCGCGCTCGCCGGTTGTCACCATTATGGGCCATGTGGACCACGGCAAAACCTCTTTGCTGGACGCTCTGCGCTCAACCGATGTGGCCTCAGGTGAAGCGGGCGGCATTACCCAGCATATCGGCGCTTATCAGGTGCGTTTGAAATCCGGCGATAAAATCACCTTTTTGGACACACCAGGCCATGCGGCGTTTTCGTCCATGCGTCTGCGCGGCGCGCAAGCCACGGATATTGTGGTTTTGGTTGTCGCCGCCGATGATGGCGTCATGCCGCAAACTATCGAAGCCATCAGCCATGCCAAGGCGGCGGGTGTGCCGATCATCGTTGCGGTCAACAAAATGGATCGCCCTGACGCCAGCTCAACCAAGGTTTTGAACGACCTTTTGCAGCATGAGGTTTTAACCGAATCTGTGGGCGGTGACGTCCAGGCCGTCGAGGTTTCCGCCTTGAAAAAAACCGGCCTTGATGCGCTGGTCGAGGCGATCACCCTGCAGGCCGAACTTTTGGAGCTGAGCGCCAACCCCGACCGCAATGCCGACGGCATTGTCATTGAAAGTCAGGTCGCCAAGGGTCGCGGCCCGGTCGCCACCTTGCTGGTCAAGCGTGGCACTTTGAAGCGCGGTGATATTGTTGTTGCCGGCAAGTGCTGGGGCAAGGTCAAGGCGCTGAGTGACGAACGCGGACAAAAGCTGAAAGAAGCTGGTCCGTCTTTGCCGGTCGAGATTTTGGGCTTTAATGGCGCGCCGGAACCGGGCGAGCCGTTTGCCGTCGTTGCCTCCGAGGCACGGGCGCGCGAGCTGACCGAATACCGGATCAGAAAAACCCGTCAGGCCAATGCCAGCACCGGGCCTTCGGCGGTGGCCTCGCTGGAACAAATGATGGCCAGCCTGAAAGACAAGGACATTGCCGAGGCGGTTTTGGTGGTCAAGGCCGATGTGCAAGGCTCTGCTGAAGCGATCAAGCAGGCGGTAGAAAAGCTCGGTAATGATGAAGTGCGCGCCCGGGTGATTCATTCTGCCGCCGGTGGAATTACCGAATCCGACGTTCTTTTGGCGCGCTCCTCCAATTCACCGGTTATCGGTTTTAATGTTCGCGCCACCCGCCAGGCCCGCGATCTGGCCGAAAAGGAAGGTGTGGAAATACGCTATTACGCGATTATTTATGACCTTCTTGATGACATCAAGGCCGTGCTTGAAGGCATGCTTGACCCGGAATTGCGCGAAACCTTCCTTGGCAATGCGGAAGTTTTGGAAGTTTTCAATATTTCCAAGCTGGGCAAAGTTGCCGGCTGCCGGGTCACCGAAGGCGTTGTGCGCCGCGGCGCGCACGTGCGGCTTTTGCGCGACAATGTGGTGATCCACGAAGGCGAGCTGGGCACCTTGCGGCGCTTTAAGGACGAGGTCAAAGAAGTTAATGCCGGGCAGGAATGCGGCATGGGCTTTGTCAATTATCACGATCTGCAAAAAGGCGATCTGATCGAGTGCTTTGATGTCACATCGATCGACCGCAAGCTTTAAACTGTGGATAAGCAATTAGATTTTGCATATGATCTGGCAATTCAAAACACTGATGCGCCTACCCTCCGGCAGGAAATTTTTGGTAAACGGTGGTCAGCATTATCCATAGTAATTTTGCTTAGCCCTATTCTTGTTTTTTTTCTCATCACGTTTATTGCTGCCTTCTTTGTCTCTGGGCTAATCTTGGACCTTTTGCCTCTGATAGGTACATTTCTTTACCTATTGCTTGCCGGAAGGTTTTATAAAAAGCGTTATAAAAAAAGATGTGAAAATGGGAATGGCCTATCCCGTCGCCAGGGAGAAACCACATCCGTTTCCTTTACTGATCAAGGGCTGGTTTGGGAAAGTCCAAATCGCCACATAAATATAGGCTGGGGCGGAATGGATAAAGTTGTGGTTGGAAAAATATCCATAATTTTTATAGCGGGAGGCACATATTTTTTGGGGCTGACATAGATAGCAGATAAAGGCTATGTATGTCATATGGTTAGCGTTAGGCGGCGGAGCAGGCTCTCTACAAGTATTCAAAATGAGCTTA
>JALWSB010000004.1 GCA_027080345.1 Robiginitomaculum sp.
GCCATATCCGCTTTGGTAAACCTTGGGCTTTCCGGCCCCGATGCCCAGCGCGCCATTGCCCGCGCGGCGCGCGATTTGGGGGCTGATGCCCCGCTTGATGCACTAATCCGCGCGGCCCTGAAAGCGTCAGGCCAATGAGCGAGGAACGGCTGATAACCGGTGATTTACAAAGCGGTGATGCGCCAGACAAGGCCCTGCGCCCGCGCAGCTTTGCCAGTTTTGTCGGCCAGCCGGGTGTGGTTGATAATTTACAGGTTTTTGTCCATGCGGCGCGCACCCGCGCCGAGGCGCTGGACCATGTGCTTTTGTCCGGCCCGCCGGGTCTGGGCAAGACCACTTTGGCACAGATTGTGGCGCACGAACTGGGCGTCGGGTTTCGCTCAACCTCCGGGCCGGTGATTGCCAAGGCCGGGGATCTGGCGGCGATTTTGACCAATCTTGAGCCGCGCGATGTCTTGTTCATTGACGAAATTCACCGTCTGGCCCCACATGTGGAGGAAATTCTCTATCCGGCCATGGAGGATTTTGAGCTGGACCTGATTATCGGCGAAGGGCCATCGGCGCGCACCATCAAGATTGATTTACAGCCCTTCACCCTGATCGGCGCGACCACCCGCGCCGGCTTGCTGGCCACGCCTTTGCGCGATCGCTTCGGGGTGCCTTTGCGGCTCGATTTTTATGCGGTTGGCGATCTGACATCCATTGTCGCGCGCGCGGCGGGTAAATTGGGTGCATCACTAAGCGCCGACGGGGCGCAGGAAATTGCCCGGCGCGCCCGGGGCACCCCGCGGGTGGCCGGACGGTTATTGCGCCGGGTGCGTGACTTTGCCCTGCATGACGGGCTGGATCATATTGATGCGCGGGCGGCGGATACGGCGCTCAACCGGCTGGACGTTGATGCATTGGGTCTGGACGCGCAGGACCGGCGGTATTTACGCGCTTTGTGCGAAAAATTCGGCGGTGGCCCGGCAGGGCTGGACACATTGGCGGCGGCGCTTTCCGAGGCCCGCGACGCGCTGGAAGAGGTGATCGAGCCATTTTTAATTCAGCAAGGCTTCATTCAGCGTACCCCGCGCGGGCGCATGGCCACCGGCCATGCCTATGCCCATTTGGGGCTTGTGGCCCCGCCGACCCGGCCGCAAGAAGATATACGCGATATGTTTGATGACGGGGAGGCATAGTCTTATGCCAAATCACCCGCCGCAGGGCGAAATTATCGAAGGCGTGCACCATCTGCCCATCCGGGTTTATTATGAGGACACGGATTTTTCCGGCATTGTTTATCACGCTTCATATTTGCGCTTTATGGAGCGCGGACGCACCGAATTTTTGCGCGCCTGCGGCCTTAGTCACAGCGCACTTCTGGACGACCCGTCGCCCCTGGTTTTCGCGGTGCGGCAGATGCAGATCGGCTTTGTCGCCCCGGCACGTATTGATGATGCGTTGGTGGTGAAAACCGCCTTTACGGCGGCGCGCGGGGCGCGTCTTGAAGCCCGCCAAGAGGTGTTCTTGAGAGACGATCTGTTGATCGAGGCAGAGGTGCAAATTGCCTGTCTATCCCCGGCCGGGCGGCCAAAACGCCTGCCAAAAGCATTAATTGACCGAATGATGACCTTTTTAGCACAAAAATGACCTGAAAATGGTCACAATCGAAAGACAGCATTAAGGTTGTCATTGTCAAATCGAAAAAAGATTTGCTGTCGATTGTTAAGAGGGTTTGTTCATGGATGCCACACTTGTCACCGCCGCCGGGCAGGCGGACTTTTCGTTTTTGGCGCTGTTTTTACGCGCCGATATTGTGGTCAAGGGCATTATGACCATTTTGGTCTTTGCATCGATCTGGTCCTGGACAATTATTCTCGACCGGCAATTTTCATTTATGAGTTTACGGCGCAAAGCCAAAAAGTTTGAACGCAGCTTTTGGTCCGGCCGTTCCTTGGATGATATGTACAAGCGGTTGGAAGATAACCCGCCGGACCCTTTTGCCACCGTGTTTGTCGCGGCCATGCGCGAATGGACAAATGGCCGCGCTGGCAGCGGTTCGGATCTGCAGATTGTCGCCTTGAAAGAGCGCATAGACCGGGTCATGACTCTCAACGCCTACCGCGCCCTTTCCAAAGCGGAACGGGGTCTGGGAATTCTGGCCTCAATTGCCTCGGCATCGCCCTTTATCGGGCTTTTGGGCACCGTATGGGGGATTATGAACGCGTTTCGCGCCATTGCTGCCTCGCATGACACCAATCTTTCGGTGGTCGCGCCGGGCATTGCCGAGGCCTTGTTTGCCACGGCGCTTGGGCTTTTTGCCGCGATACCGGCGACGATTTTTTACAACAAATTTGCCGCCGACACGGCCAATTATGCCACCCGTCTTGAAGGCTTTGCCGATGAATTGTCGGCGATTTTCTCACGTCGTCTGGCCGGAGGGAAAAAATGAGCGTCTCACTTTCTCCGTTAAGTGGTGCCGGACGGCGCAAGGGTCAGCGTTACCGCCCACGCGCCGAGATTAATGTCACGCCAATGGTCGATGTGATGCTGGTTTTGCTGATTGTGTTTATGATCACGGCACCATTATTGACGGTTGGTGTGCCGGTCGATCTGCCCAAAACCGCCGCCCACGCCTTGAGCGCCGATAAAGAGCCGCTGACCATTACCGTACATGCGGATGGCGGGCTTTATGTGCAAGAAAGCGAAATTACCCTGGAAGCCCTGATCCCGCGCTTAAAAGCAATTGCCGGAAATGGCTATAAGGAGCGTATCTTTTTACGCGCTGACAAGACGGCCGATTATGGCGATGTGATGAAGGTGATGGCCAGCATTCATGCGGCCGGCTTTACCAATTTGGGTCTGGTAACCGATCCTTTGAGCCAATAAAGCGGCTGGTCAACGATTAACGGGAGCAATTTTTGCGCTTTTCCTTGCCCATATCAGTTTTGGCCCATGGTGGGGTTTTGGCGCTTGGTTTTCTGAGCCTGCCACCACCGCATATGCAAACGCCTGATGCGCCGGTTATTGTGCCGGTTGATCTGGTGACACTGGCCAAAACCACAAACATTCGCGCCGCGGCCCCGAAAAAGAAAACACCGCCGCCAGAAGACATCAAAACCAGTGAACCACCAAAAGTGGAACCAAAACCACCAGAGCCGGAAAAAGTCGAAGCCATAGCGCCTGCGCCAAAACCCAAGCCCAAACCAAAGCCCAAACCCAAACCCAAAAAGAAAGCGCCGCCGGCCTTCAATCTGGCACGGCTGGAAAATAAATTGCAAAAACAGGCACAGGCCATGGCGCAGGCGCAAACTGACGACACTGATTTTCGCCTCCCCGTCGGACCGGGCGAAGAGATGACAGCCAGTGAAGCCGATCTTTTGCGGGCGCAAATGTACCAATGCTGGCGTGCCCCGCTGGATGCACCTGACCCGGCGCGCCTGCGCGTGACGGTACGATTACAGCTTAATCCGGATGGCACGCTGAACGGTGCCCCGACGATTGTAAATCAGGGCCAGATCAACCGCGCCAACGATCCGTTCTGGCGCGCCGCGGCGGATAATGCACGCCGGGCGGTAATAAAATGCCAGCCCTATAGCTTGCCGCCGGAAAAATATGCAACATGGCGTGAAACAATCATGCACTTTAATGCCGCAGATGTGGTAGGACAGTAAAAAACAGACAAATGGGATCAATTATGCGCTTTATTCTTGTTTTTGCCTTGATGCTTTTGGCCTCTCCGGCCTGGGCCCGCCTCGAAATAGATATCACCAAGGGTCATCTTGATCCCATGCCGATTGCGGTGCCTGATTTTTTGGGCACAACCGACCCGGAACGTGAAACCGGGGCGAAAATTGCGGCACTGATCGCGCAAAACCTGACCCGGTCCGGCCTGTTCAAACCGCTTGATAAGGCGTCTTTTATTGAACATCAAAGCAATATCAACGTACAGCCACGATTTGCGGACTGGCGCATCATCCACACAGATGCGCTGGTTGCCGGGCAGATTACCATTGATAAAGATAACCGCATGCAGGTGGCCTTTCGCCTCTGGGATGTCTTGTCGGAACAGCAATTGGTTGGCCTGCAATTGGCCAGCACGCCAGAAAACTGGCGGCGCATTGCCCATAAGGTTTCTGATGCCATTTATCGCAAACTCACCGGGGAAAACGGCTATTTTGATACCCGTATTGTGTTTATTTCCGAATCCGGCCCCAAAACCGACCGGGTCAAACGGCTGGCGATTATGGATCAGGACGGGGCCAATCCGACATTTTTGACATCGGGCAATTACACGGTTTTAACGCCGCGTTTTTCGCCTACGGCGCAGCAGATCACCTATATGTCCTATGCCACGCGCACCCCTTCGGTTTATCTTTTTAACATTGAAACCGGCCGCCAGGAGGCCCTGGGTGACTTTCCAGGCATGACTTTTGCGCCGCGCTTTTCCCCCGATGGCGGCAAAGTGATTATGAGCCTCGTGCAGGGCGGCAACTCCGATATCTGGGTGATGAACCTGCGCACCCGCCAGCGCCAGCGCCTGACCTCTGCGCCGGCCATTGATACCTCACCATCGTTTTCACCTGATGGGGCGCATATTGTGTTTAACTCGGACCGGGGCGGCTCGCCGCAACTTTATGTCATGAATGCTGACGGCTCCGGTATTCACCGCATCAGCTTTGGTGAGGGCCGGTATTCAGCGCCGGTCTGGTCACCGCGCGGCGATTTGATCGCCTTTACCCAGCAATATAAAGGCAAGTTTCATATCGGGGTTATCCGCCCCGATGGCAGCGGTGAACGTATTTTGACGACGGCCTATCTGGATGAGGGGCCGACATGGTCACCCAATGGCCGGGTGTTGATGTTTACCCGCGAAACCCGGCCCGGTGCCGGCCCGCATATCTGGAGTATTGATCTGACCGGCAGCAATTTACGAAAAGTGGCCACACCGGAAGATTCGTCCGATCCGGCATGGTCGCCCTTGATACAATAGACAAGCGTGCTAAGATAAACGAGCGACAATGATGTTGCCGACCGATATGCTGTCCGACCACCTGTTTGGCATGTCTGGAGTCACCCGCGTTAAAATCAAAGGGTCAGTCAAATGAAAACCGTAATTTCCTCGCTTGTTACGCTTTTGCTGTTGTCAGCATGCGCATCAACGCCAACACAAACAGCAAACAACACGCCTGCGCCAACGCCTGAGCCGCGAAAAACCACACCCCGGCCGCAAATTCATCAGGCCCCCCTGCCCGGCTCGGTGGCCGGTTCGCGTGAAGAGTTTCAAAAAATGGCGGGTGATCGCGTTCATTTTGCCCTGGATTCTTATGCGTTAAGCTATAAAGCCCGCTCTATCCTGTCCAAGCAGGCGGCTTGGCTGAACCGTTATCCGCGTGTGCGCATTCTTGTCGAAGGCAATTGCGACGAGCGCGGCACCCGCGAATACAATCTGGCGCTTGGGGCGCAGCGGGCCAGTGCGGTGCGCGATTATCTTGTTAATCTGGGCGTTTCCCCCTCGCGAATTTCGACCATTTCCTATGGCAAGGAACGGCCTATTGACGGGCGGTCAAACGAAGAAGCCTGGGCGATTAATCGCAATGCGCATTCGGCCATCACTTCTGGTGCTGTCAGCTAGGGTCAGGACCTGTTAATTTAATCCATTCTGCGGCGACTGATTTAAAGCTTTTGCCCTTGCCCTAATTTTGCCGCCTTGAAAGCGGATAGGTTATCTATGCGGTATTTACTTTATATATTGACCCTTGGTCTGGCCCTTTCCTGGTCGGTACCGCTGGCGGCTCGAACCGAGTCGAGAAAAGAACTGGCGGCGCGTCTTGATGACACGCAGGCCCGCCTGAAAGTGCTGGAAGACCGTATGTTGACCGGCGATCCGGCGGCGGTGCGTCTGCAACAGCGCCTTGACGATCTGGAGGCCCAAATGCGCCGCCAGGTCGGTGACAATGAACGCTTGGGCTTTGAAAACAAGCGCTTGCGTGAGGATCTCGATACTGTGCAAAGCGCCCTTAAACTGGTCGGTGCGGATGCGCAAACCGCCAAGGCCCAGGCCATGCAGGCCAATGCCGCCCTTGGGCGCTATATCACCGGCGGGGAGCCGGCCCACGAGGAAAGCCAGGCCGCCGCCGCGGCCAAAAATGCTGCCTTTGACAGCCAGCAGGCGCAAATCCAAAGCCAGTATAACGAGGCCAAAGGCTATCTTGAACGTGGCTTTTTTGATCAGGCACTGGCCGCCTTTGAAGCCTTTACCAGCGCCTATCCTACGGACGCTTTGAGCGGCCCGGCATTTTATTGGATGGGCGAAATCATGGCCGTGCAGGGCAAACCCCGTGAGGCGGCCAATCAATATATTGCCACACTGAAGCAGTTTCCCAAAGGCTCCAAAGCCCCCGAAGCCATGGTGCGTCTGGGGGCCACGCTTTATACCATGGGCGATGCGGCCGAGGCGTGCCGCACTTTGCGCGCCGTCAGCAAAACCTATCCCAAGGCATCGGCCAGCGTGAAGGCCAAAGCCAGACTGGAGCGCCGCCGGGCCAATTGCCGCTAATCCGCTTATCAGGGCGGCATGTTTGCTATAAGCCTTGATCATGATTGACGGGCTGAACAGCGATCATCTCACGCGCACGCTTGGGGATGCGGCAAAACATCATGCGCCGCTGGCCGTCGGATTTTCCGGCGGCGGCGATTCACTGGCATTGCTGGTTCTGTGTGCGCATTTTGCCAAAAAAAACGCTATTCCCCTTCATGCCTTGATTGTTGATCATGCGTTGCGCCGCGCCAGCGCCGACGAGGCCAAACATGCTGCCGCGCAGGCGCAAAAGCTGGGAGCCAGCGCGCATATTTTACGCTCATCACGCCCCCGCGCCGGGCATAAACATGCCCGCGCGGCGCGCTATGTCTTGTTGGCGCAGGCCTGCCGGGCGGTGGGGGCGCGCGGGGTTTTGCTGGCGCATACCCGTGAAGACCAGGCCGAAACCTTTGCCTTGCGGGCCGTGCGCGGCTCTGGCGCGCGGGGCCTGGCCTGTATGCGGGCCTGTGCGCCCTTCCCTCTATGGCCGCACGGGCGCGGGCTTTGTGTCTGGCGACCGCTTTTAGGCACCAAACGTGCTGATTTGCGTTCGTTTTTGCGCCAAAGGGGACTGAACTGGATCGAGGATCCTTCCAATCAGGATATGCGCTATGCCCGGGTGCGGGTGCGCCACTGGCTGCATAGCCCTGCTGGCGCGCCTTTTATTGATCGCTTCTGCCACAGCGCGCGGCTTTTAAGCTCTATTGAGCGTGAACAGGCAAAAAGAGTACAAAACTGGGCCAAAAAAAAACTTTATCTGGACCCCTGCGGGTTTGCCCGCCTGCCCTGGCGTGATTTTGCCGCCGCGCCGCACGCCACCGCTTTGCGGGCATTGGGGCTTGCCTTGTGCAGTATTGCCGGACGGCCGCAAACCCCGGCACCAAGCGCCTTGTTTTCTCTTTTGAAAGCGTTGCGCGCCGGGCGCGGCGGGGCGACATTGGGCGGATGTTATCTTCTTGTACAGCACGACAATTTATATGTTTTTCGCGATCCTGGCGCGGTGCTTGGGCGGCACGATGTTGCGCCGCTTGCGCCACTGGTTGTGGCCAAAGGGGAAACGGCGATTTTTGATAACCGCTTTGTGGTGCACGCCGCGCACAACGTGCAGGTGACGGTTTTGGCAGGCCGTGCCGCTCACTTACCGCAAAACCAGCAAAAACAACTGGCCGCGCTGCCCGCCGCCGCGCGGGCGCTTTTGCCGGTTTTTACCCTTGAGGACAGTCGTCTGGAGGCCCCAATTTTGCAAAGCAGCGATGAGATTCGGTTTTTGGGTGTACAAATGTGGGACCATTTAATCGGTTAAACTGGCAACATTCTCGCATTAAACCGCTTGGATGCAGCGTAAAGCCTGTATTTGCTGGCATTGTTTGATACACTGCCATTGTTATCACTATAACGCATCCCCATCTTGAAAACGCGGGTCGGATGCACCGGTCAACAGGATTAAACAGGACTTATTATGCAATTGCGCAATCTTCTTCTTTGGGGTGTGATCATTCTGGTGGTTATCACCTTGTTTAATATGGTGCAGTCATCGACCAGCAAAGCCGGTGCTGAACAGGTCAGCTATTCGACCATGATGGATCAGGCCGCCGCCGGACAAATCAGCAAAGTAACCATTCGCGGTGAGCGGGTTTATGGCAAGTTTTCCGATGGGAAGTTTTTCTCCACCTACGCGCCTTATGACCCGGATATGGTGACGCAATTACGCAAGGCGGGGGTGAACATCACCGTCAAACCGCAAGACCGGGGCGTACTGTTTTCCATCCTGATGAACTTTTTGCCGGTTTTATTGCTGGTCAGCGTGTGGATTTTCTTCATGCGCCAAATGCAGGGCGGCGGCAAAGGCGGGGCCATGGGGTTTGGCAAATCCAAGGCCCGGCTTCTGACCGAGCGGCAGGGCAAGGTTACTTTTGACGATGTGGCCGGTATTGATGAAGCCAAGGAAGAGCTGGAAGAAATTGTTGATTTTTTGAAAGATTCCACCAAATTTCAGCGCCTGGGCGGTAAAATTCCCAAAGGGGCGCTGCTTGTTGGCCCGCCGGGCACGGGTAAAACCTTGCTGGCGCGCGCCATTGCCGGCGAGGCCGGGGTGCCGTTTTTTACTATTTCCGGCTCGGACTTTGTCGAAATGTTCGTCGGTGTTGGCGCCTCGCGCGTCCGCGACATGTTTGAACAAGCCAAAAAGAATGCCCCGTGCATTATCTTTATTGATGAAATTGACGCGGTTGGCCGCTCGCGCGGCGCCGGTCTTGGCGGCGGCAATGATGAGCGCGAGCAAACCCTCAACCAATTGCTGGTGGAGATGGATGGCTTTGAAGCCAATGAAGGCATTATCCTGATTGCCGCGACCAACCGGCCGGACGTGCTTGACCCGGCGCTATTGCGTCCCGGTCGTTTTGACCGCCAGGTGGTGGTGCCCAATCCGGACATTATCGGCCGGGAAAAGATTCTCAAAATCCATATGCGCGACATCCCTCTGGCCCATGATGTAGAGCCAAAGGTGATTGCCCGTGGCACGCCGGGCTTTTCCGGCGCGGATCTCGCCAATTTATGCAATGAGGCGGCGCTTTTGGCGGCGCGGCGCAATAAGCGCATGGTCACCATGAGTGATTTTGAAGACGCCAAGGACAAGGTAATGATGGGGCCGGAGCGGCGCTCCATGGTGATGAGCGAAAAAGAAAAAATGCTCACCGCCTATCACGAAGCCGGGCACGCCATTGTCGCGCTCAACGTGCCGGCCAGTGACCCGGTGCACAAGGCCACGATTATTCCGCGCGGCCGGGCGCTGGGCATGGTTATGCAATTGCCCGAAGCAGACAAACTTTCCATGACCCGCGAGGAAATGACGTCGCGTCTGGCGGTGCTTATGGGTGGCCGGGTGGCCGAGGAAAGCAAGTTTGGGGCGAACAAGGTTACCTCTGGTGCGGCCTCTGATATTCAGATGGCGACCAAACTGGCCCGCGCCATGGTCACCCAATACGGGCTTTCTGATGCGCTGGGTCCGATCTCTTATGATGATG
>JALWSB010000005.1 GCA_027080345.1 Robiginitomaculum sp.
GCCGGCAAAGTGAGGCAAACCTGGTTCAGGGTAATCACTGGCGGTGATGACATTTTTATCTCTTCTTTGATTGGCGGAGGCCGTCATATGCCGTATCTATAGACCATAGCGATATTCGATAAGGATTACGAGTGCGAAAACATAAACACTTTGCCGTGATGGCAGCTCTTTTGGGAATGCTTGCCGCCTGTGGCCCCGCGGCCGCGCCCAACGCCCCGGCGGCAAAAGACATACCCCGCACCACCAATCGCTCGCCCACAACGCCTGGCGAAGATCGCTATTCTCTGGTTATACTGGGCGACAGTTTAACCGCCGGTTTTGGGCTGGACCCGGGTGAAGATTTTCCCCATATCATACAGAGCGACCTTGATGCACAAGGTCGTACGATCACCATTTTGAACGCCGGGGTTTCCGGCGATACCAGCGCGGCGGGGCTGGCGCGTTTTGACTGGTCGGTGGGGCCGAACGCCGATGGCGTACTGATCGCGCTGGGGGCCAATGACATGCTGAACGGGCTGGACCCGGCGCAAACCCGGCAAAATCTGGTGGCCATAATTGAAAAGGCCAAGGCGCGAAAACTGGATGTATTTTTGGCCGGCATGCGCGCCGCCCCCAATCTGGGTACGACCTATGGGGCGAAGTTTGATCGCATTTACGCCGATCTGGCGGCGCAATATTGCGTGGCGCTCTATCCGTTTTTGATGCAGCCATTGGCCAGTGTGGATGGCACGAGCATTGATCAGAACCTGATCCAGCGCGATGGCCTGCACCCCACAGCAGCCGGGGCAGCGCGCATCGGCCATGCCCTGTCAGACTGGCTGGCCAGCGCGCTTGAATCACCACATATTCCCTGTTCATCCGATCAGCATTAGGAAATTTCATGCAATACCGCCCCCTTGGCCGCACCGGCCTGTCTGTCTCCTCTATCGGCCTTGGCACCATGACCTGGGGGGAACAGAACACCGAAGATGAGGGCCACGAACAAATGGATTATGCGGTGGAGTGCGGCATTAATTTTTTTGACACTGCCGAGCTATATGCCGTGCCGCCCAAGGCCGAGACCCAGGGGGCCACCGAAACCATTATCGGCACCTGGTTCAAGGCACGTAAAAACCGCGACCAGATCATTCTGGCCACCAAGGTCACCGGACGCTCGCCAATGAACTGGTTTCGTAAAGATGGCGGCAAGACCCGCCTGAATGCGGCACAGATCGATGAAGCGGTAGAGGGCAGCTTAAGACGGCTGCAAACCGATTACATCGACCTTTATCAATTGCATTGGCCAGACCGCAAACTATCGCTCTTTGGTGGGCATGGCTTTGCCGACTATCCGGTGGATTTCACCCCCTTTGAGATCATCTTGGAAGCCTTGGACCGCCACGTGCAAAAGGGCAATATCCGCCATATCGGCGTTTCCAACGAGACCGCCTGGGGGGTGATGCGCTATCTGGCAGAAGCTTCAAGCCGCGGCCTGCCGCGCATGGCCTCGATCCAGAATGCCTATCATTTGATCAATCGCACCTTTGAAACCGGTCTGGCCGAAGTGGCCATGCGCGAAGAGGTGGGCTTGCTCGCCTATTCACCACTGGGACAGGGTACGTTAACCGGCAAATACCTGAACGGCGCCCGCCCCGAAGGGGCGCGCGGTACGCTTTTTGGCCGGTTGGAACGCTATCAGGGGCCGGGGGCCGAGGACGCCATCAAGGCCTGTATCACCTGCGCCCAAGATCATGGGCTAAGCCCGGTGCAATTGGCGCTTAAATTCTGTGATACGCGGCCCTTTGTGACCTCGACCCTGATCGGGGCGACCAGCATGGACCAGTTAAAGGAAAACATCGCCGCCTTTGCGGTAAGCTGGAGCGATGATCTGGAAAAGGCGGTGAATGACCTTCACGCCAAACACCGCTCGCCCTGTCCTTAAGTATATTCGGCCAGAAATGCATCCAGACGTGCCAAAAAGGCGGCGGGTTGGTCCAGCATAATAAAGTGGCGGGCGGGGGCGATTACCTCCACGTTTGCGCCCTTGTGCGACGCATAATGATGTGCCCAGAAACCAAGGGTTTGTTCCTTGTTAAAGCGCCCGCCTGGCTCCCATGCCGTCAGCACCAAAGTCGGGGTTTTCATCGCCACCAGATCTTCGCGCAGGTCCGAGGTCATCAGCTCGTATACCGCCTGCCCAACCACCTTGGCATCGCTTTGCAGGCTCCAATTGGTAACCGCGCCCAGGCCCGCCTGGTCCATAACCATTCGCGATAGCATCTGTCGCTGCATCGGGCGGCGCTGGACCGGGTCCATGTCCGCTCCCGCCATCACCTGCGCCCGAAAACGCGCCGCCATGGGCTGCATGTTTTGCGCCGTTGGATTGGGACTCATAATCAGGCTGTAAAACG
>JALWSB010000006.1 GCA_027080345.1 Robiginitomaculum sp.
CTGTTGGCTGAGCCGGTAAGGCGGCGCAAAGCCTCCAACATGGCCAATGAGGGAAAGCCATCGGGAACAAGGTTTTGCGCCAATTGAAACGCCCGCAAGGCGCGCCGCGTATTGGGGCCGATCATGCCATCAATACCGCCAGGATTATACCCGGCCTCACCAAGGCGCCTTTGCATCTCCTCTTTTTGCGCCCGCGATAGGGGTTTTTGCGCTTTTGGCCAGGGCGTGATTACGCCGCCACCGCCACCAAGCGCATCAGACAGAAGACCAACCCCCAAGGCATAGGATGTGGAATTATTATAGCGCTTGAACACCCCAAAGTTTGTTGAGACCAAAAACGCCGGCCCGGCGCTGCCGGCCGGCAGAAGAAGCCGCGCCGGACGGCCCTGTTCGCTCATGCTCCATATGTGATGATCAGCGCGAATGACGCCGCGCGCCGCCCATGAGCCAATGCTCAACACCGTATCGTCGGCCAGTTCATAAGAAAAGCCGTCTTTAAGCTGTACCTCCACGCCCCAGGGCTCACCCGCACGCCAGCCCTTTTGCGCCAAAAAATTGGCCGCCGACGCCAGCGCATCAGCAGAAGAGCCCCAAATATCCTTGGTCCCATCACCATCCCAATCAACCGCATAGCGGCGATAAACGCTTGGTAAAAACTGGGTCTGGCCCATCGCCCCGGCCCAGGCACCGATCAACTGGTCACGCGCCGCCTCCTTGTTTTTGATAATATCAAAAAGCGCAAAAAGCTGATCTTCCGCCCATTTACGGCGGCGCCCATCATGGGCCAAAGTGGCCAAGGAACGCACCACATCAAACCGTCCTTGAATTTTGCCATAGGCGCTTTCCAGCCCCCAGACGGCGGCCAGTGTCTGCGCCGGTATATGATAATGGGCGCTGATGGCGCGTATTATATCGGCATTGTCGTGCAAAGCGGCGCGGCCCTGGCTTACACGCGCTTCGGACAATACGCCGGTCAAGTATTTTTGCACACTTAATGTAAATTCAGGCTGGAAGGAATCGCGCTCTATAACATCCGGGTCGGGGGTCAGATCATCGAGCACGCCATGCACAAAGTCGGCCGCATAGCCGCGCGCCACCGCGCGCGCAGTAAAGCCTTCGCGCCACTGATCAAAACTTTCTTTTTCGCCGCCGCGCGCCCCCACCGGGGCGGCAAGAAAAATGGCAAAAAAACAAATAAGGAAAAAAGAGACACGTACATACATCATGAAAGCCATATTGCCCTGTTCTGCACCGCTAATCAATTTACATAAAACCGGTTGACAGTAAAAAGCACTGGCCATAGGTTCCCGGCCTCAAATGAAGGCGGCCACAAAGGCGGCATTTTGTACCGAAAGTCAGTCCGATGAAAGTCAGAAGTTCGTTGAAATCACTTAAAAACCGCCATCGCGATTGCAAGGTGGTGCGCCGCAAGGGCCGGGTTTATGTGATCAACAAGACCGACCCGCGTTTCAAGGCGCGCCAGGGCTGAGCCGGTAGGCGTACGTTTTACGCGCCCAGCCGCGCCATAATGGCATCCCACATCAAGGCGCACGCATCAATGCCGGTAAAGCGTTTCAGCTCCTGTACGCCGGTTGGCGAGGTGACATTAATCTCGGTCATATAATCACCGATCACATCAATGCCGACAAATAAAAGCCCGCGCGCTTTCAAGGTTGGGCCAAGCGCTTGGCAAATCTCGATATCGCGCGGCGTCATCTCCACCGGTTCGGCGCGCCCGCCCACATGCATGTTCGAGCGGGTTTCGCCCTTTTGCGGCACCCGGTTAAAGCCGCCCGCCAACTGCCCATCAACCAGAATAATGCGTTTATCCCCGGCGCTGACCGCCGGTAAAAAGGCCTGCACCATGACCGGTTCGCGGCTGATAGAAAAAAACATTTCCAACAAGGAAGAATAATTGCTGTCGCCCGCGCGCAGGCGAAACACCCCGGCCCCGCCATTACCATAAAGCGGTTTGACAATAATGTCCTTGTGGCGGGCGCGAAAGGCACCAATGGCATGAAGGTCACGGCTGATCAGGGTTGGCGGCATCAGATCAGCAAACAAAAGCGGAAACAGTTTTTCCGGTGATGAACGGACCCAGGCCGGATCATTGACCACCAGCGTATCAGCGGCAATCAGCTCCAAAAGATGAGCGGCCGTAATATACGCCATGTCAAAGGGCGGGTCCTGACGCATCAAAACCACGTCCACATCAGTGCGCAGATCAAGCGTTTGCGCGTCGTCCTCTTGCGCGTGATTGCCCGGATCGCGGCTAACCCGCACTTTTTTGGCGCGGGCCACAACCTTCCCCTCATCATAACTTAAATCCTGCGGCCCATAGGTCCAGACGGCGGCCCCGCGCGCCTGCGCCTCTTCGATCATCGCAAATGATGTGTCCGCATTGATATCGACAGTGGCAATCGGGTCCATCTGGACCGCAACGCGTAAAGGTTTGGACATGGCATGTTTCCAAAGACAAACGAGACCAGAAAGTTAGGGTCTGATCGGGTCTGTCACAAGGCGGCGATATGATTTATTTTATTTCTTTGGCCAAAGGGGCAATGGCGGGGTCAATATCTTTTGCGCCCATTTTTAACTGACCTGCTTTCCAGCGCATGGCCATGCTGACCCGGGCGCGGCCCGATGGGTGATCATAAAAGAGAATTTCTTCCCAAGGCCCCGGCTCCAGCTTGCGATAGGTCGAAAGCTTCATCGACACGGCGGCAAAGCCATCGGGCGCCCGCGCCGCATTCAGGCCAAAAAGGTCGGCCTGGGCTTCATGATTACGAATAACAGAATTGGTCACGGGCGTGGCAAAAAAGAAGAAAACCGCCATCAGTGCGGTTAGCAAAGGCAGCCCCGCAACATCGTCCAGCCCTTCAACGCCCCATCTTTTACCAAGCACGCGCACAATCGGCATAAAGGCAAAATTGACAAAAGCGAACCCGGCCAGAATGAGCAAGCCAAAGCTGAAAATCAGTGACGGCCCGTGACCCAGCGCATAATGGCCCATTTCATGGCCCATAACCGCTTTGACCTCTGCCGGGCTTCCATCTTTAAGAAGATTGTCCCCAAGGGAAATGCGGGTGGTGCCCAAAAGCCCCGAAACATTGGCGGTGATGCGGTTTGACTGGCGCGATGTGTCGAACACATAAATATTGTCCGCCGGGATGCCATTGGCATCCGCCATGGCCAGAATTTGCGTCTTTAACGGCCCCTCTTCCATTGGCGTATAGGTGTTGAAAAGCGGCGCAATAAACACCGGCCCGACCAGAAGGGCAAAGGCGATAAAAAGTGATGCCAAACCCGCGCCCCAAAGCCACCAGGTGCGTTTGAATTTACGCAATATGGCATAAAACACCACCGCGAACGGGGCGGTAAAAACAATACCGACAGCCAGGCCGGTCAGGCTTTCCGTAAACCATTTCATGAAGCTTTGGTTGGAAAGCTGATAATGATGTTCGCGAATAAAACCCTCATAAACACTCAATGGAAAACCCAAAACAAAGGTAACCAGCGTGAAAACCGCCACAAACCCCATAATACCAAGCCAGCGCCAGCGCAAACAGGCAAAAACCCCGTCGCGCACTTTGGCGGCAAAGCCGGTTTGCAGCAAAAGCCAGCTGATAATGAGGCTGACGACAAGGTCCACCACCTGCAGGCCATAACCGCCGGTAAAATAGGCATCTGAGCGCGCCCGCGCCGCGCCGCTGACCGTATCAAGATAAGCCCGTGTCGCCGTATCCGCATCAAAGTCCGCGCCCAGGACCGGCCCGGCCAGCGCAACAAAAAGCAAAACAGACAAGCCAGAAAAAATGCGCATAGGACACTCCTTATGGGGATCAAACGACACCGGGAGATAACGCCCTTATCGGGGCGTGTCAAATAATAATTATTGTTTTACGATAATTATTGACCCGTATCCGGACCGCCTTCAAGCGCGGCGCCCGCCGGTCGGCCATAACCTTGTTTTTGCGCCAGGGTGATATAGCTGACGACCTTTCTGACCCCCGGCACCAGCCGGGCATGGTCGGTAATGCGTTCAATCTCCCCCGGTGTGCGCGCCAGCCCCAGTAAAAAGACGGTGCGGCGGCGGGTTTCAATATTGATATTGGTACTGCGAATGGCGTTGTCGGCAACCAGACGCGAGCGCACCTGCGTGGTGATCCAGCGGTCTTTGGCATTGCCAAAAAACCCGCGATGGCCGGTCACTTCAATTTCGTTGGCCACCTTGGTCACCTTTGGTGCGGTCCAGGCGATACGTTCCGCCTCAAGGCGCAATTCATCGGTGGCCACATTGCCCGACAGCAAGACGAACCCGTCTTCGACCGCAACCCGCACCCCGCGCATGCCGCCGCCTTCGCGCCGCTTAAGGCGGGCGCTAATCGCCGTAGAGGCGCTTGAATCATCAATACTGCGACTTAACGGGCGTTCCTTATTGGCCGCGCCGGTCATGGCGCTGACAACACAGCCACCAAGGCTGAACACTAAACAAACGGCAATCAGGGGGCGAAACAGGGTCATGGGCCTACTCATCTGGCTTGGCGAATCACGTGTATATTCTCAGAATATAGCATTATTCCCGTCCGCATCGCCAATCCATGCGGCGCGGATATGACGGGGCCAGCGTCCGCCGCCAAGCAAAATAACATCAAACCGATAATCCAACTCCCCGGCGCGATCAAACCTTGGGCCAAGACTGCGCGCCGCGCGCACCAACCGCGCTGCCTGCGCCGGGCGAATATCGTCCACCCCGGCCCCGCCGCGCCGATACTTGACCTCAACAAAAACCAGCACACGTTTTTTGCGCGCCACAAGATCGACCTCGCCATAAGGGGTGCGCACCCGCCGGCCCACTATCCGATAGCCTTTGACCATAAGCCAGAGTGCAGCCAGCCGCTCACCGGCCAGCCCGGCGCGGTAGGCGGTGTGGCGGGTTTTTTTATTCATTTTTTTGCAAGGCAAGCGCCAAAGCATAAACCGCACGGCGGCGCAAACCCGCCTGCCCGGTCACCAGATCAACCGCATCTTTCAGTGAGTGGGTTTCAAGCGCCGCGCGCAAGGCCTCTTGCGTACGCGCCTTGTCCCATACCGTTGCGTCCTTATCCGGCGGCCCGACCAGCACCACCATTTCGCCGCGCACCTCGTCTTTGGGAATGAGCGCGGGCAAAGTGGACAGATCAGCGCGGTAAATATGCTCAAACCGCTTGGTCAACTCACGAGCCAGAACCGCCGGGCGCGGCCCCAAAACCGTGTGCATGTCGGCAAGAGCGGCCATAATACGCGCCGGGGATTCATAAAAAACCAATGTTGCCTGAGTTGTTTTCAGGGCCTGCAAGGCGGTTTGCCGCGCCGCCGTTTTGGCGGGCAAAAAACCGGCAAAAAAGAATGTATTGGTCGGCAGGCCGCTGACCGACAGGCCGGCAAGGGCCGCGCACGCCCCCGGTACAGCATAAACCCCAAGCCCGCGCGCCGTGGCCGCACGGACCAGTTTATAGCCCGGATCGGAAATAAGCGGCGTGCCTGCGTCGCTTATCAACGCAATGCGCGCGCCATTTTCAAGGCGCTCAAGAATGCTCTCTCTTTTGCGCTCCGCATTATGTTCATGGTAGGGAGTGCAGTGCGGATTAATGCCATAAGCATCAAACAGGCGGCGGCTGTGGCGCGTATCCTCGGCCAGCACCAGATCCGCCGCGCCCAGCACATCGAGCGCCCGCATGGTAATGTCGCGCAAATTGCCGATCGGCGTGGCAACAAGATAAAGCCCCGGCTCCAGATCCTGTTTTTGCCCCGCATGATTTTCTGGCGCTGTCATTTTGGCCCTGGTTATTCTGGTTTTTCAATACTGTGCAGTTTGGCCCGCGCCGCGCGCCATTGCCACCATAAAAGCAGCACTTTTGGTCCATCAACCAGATAGCGCCGCCACATGCGCTTTGGCTCGGTGGCCAGGCGGTGCAGCCATTCCAGCCGCCATTTTTGCATCCACACCGGGGCGCGGCGGGTTTTGCCGGCCAGAAAATCCAGTGATGCGCCGACACACAAACCAACACCGGTGCAATCACCCCGGTCAAGACAGGCCTTGGCGATCATTTCCTGTTGCGGTGAGCCGACACACAAAAACACAAACCGGCTGGGGTTTTTGGCAATAAAGTGCGCGCACGCTTCAATCGCATCAGGTTTATGGCGCAGGCCCATAGGCGGCTGGTGAACCCGTACATCGCGCAATGAAAAGCGGTTTTTGAGCTTTTCGACAATGCCCTCATCCGCGCCGATAATGGTTATCGGATCATCCGGGGCGATAATATGCGCAAACACATAGGCCGTCAGATCAGAACCCGGCGTCACATCAATCTGTTCGCCCGAAAATGATGCCAGTAATTCCAGAACCCGCGAATCGCATACCGTCAGCCAAGCCTGCGCATAAAGAAGATGCACCCAGCCCGGCTCGGCGCGCAGGCGCACAAGGTGATCAACATTGGGCGTGACAATATAGCGAAAGGGCGCGTCCGCTGACCGCTCGGCAATGCGCGCCACCGTCTGATCAAAATTTATCCGATCGAACGTGGCGTTTAAAAACCACAAATGGCGGCGATTTTTACGCCGTTCGGGCAGGCCCGTTCTTGCGCTATAGGTATCTGTCACGGCTTTTTTCCCTGTTGGTCGGAAAGTCTAGCAAAAAGACCTTAATACTCCGTGGCCGGTCACAAGAACAAAAGCAATATTTGGGTGGCGCGCCCGCCCCCATGCTTTATGCTTTGCGTTATGGATATGGGTAAAGATAAAACCAACGCCGCCGACGCGCAAACCCTGACCGATTATCAACGGGTCACGGCGGCGCTCAGCTTTCTTGATGCGCACTGGCAGGCGCACCCGTCTTTACATGCCATCGCCAGGCATGTGGGGGTAAGTGATGCGCATTTTCATCGCCTGTTTTCACGCTGGACCGGCACCTCGCCCAAACGTTTTATGGATGCCTTGACCCACGACCAGACGCGGGCCTGGCTGTTACAGGGCGTCAGTGTTCTTGATGCGACGCTGGCGGCGGGCCTTTCCTCGCCCTCGCGTCTGCACGATCTTTTTATCGCCCATGAAGCCCTGACCCCGGGGCAGGCAAAGAAGCGCGGCGCAGGATTGTCTTTCACATGGGGGGTCGCCACCACGCCGTTTGGCCTTGGTGTGTTTTTGATCGCGCCGCGCGGGCTGAGCGCCCTTGGCTTTGCCGATCCGGGCGAAGAAATAACGGCTTTTGAGGATTTGCGCGGGCGTTATCCGGCGGCCCACTATGCCCGCGACGATACCGCGGCAAAAGCTCTGGCCACACAGATTTTTGATGATCGTAAAGGCGTCGCACTGGCGCTTTACGGCACACAATGGCAACGTCAGGTATGGCGGGCGCTTTTATCTATTCCGCCCGGACGCTCCATCCAGTATGGCGCGCTGGCCCGGCATTTGGGCAAACCCGGCGCCGCGCGCGCCGTGGGTACGGCGGTCGGGCGCAATCCTGTCTCCTGGCTGATCCCCTGCCACCGGGTTTTAGGATCTGATGCCCGCCTGACCGGTTATCATTGGGGTGTAAATCGCAAACGATCCATGCTGGCCTATGAGGCGGCAAACCTGTAAAAGGTCTCATCGCCCAAAGCGTGAGACCTTTAAAATGAACACCGGCCCCATTATTGCTCTTTTGTTTATGTTTGCCCTGTTTGTGCTGGCCATGGCGCGGGTTGGCTGGGGCTATTATGCGGTGCGCCGGGACGCCCGCGAAGAATGGCCGCTGTTCTCTTTAACAAAGGCCGGGCAGGCGAAGGACATGAACGAGGCGCGTTTTGTTGACGCTTATGTGCGGGCGCACGGACCACGCGGTCTTCTTTATGCGGCTATAACCTTGCTGGCCGCATTGCTTGTTACGCCGCTGGCGGTGATGCTGCTGACCGGGTTTTACGCCGCCTTTATTGCCCAACCGGACGCGGCCAAGGCGGCCTCTTCCAGTTTTAGCGGCGCGGTGAGTAGCCAATTGCGTCTTGACGGGCCGCTTGTCTATGCCTTCTTTTTGTTTTTCGGGCTGATTGCCTCCTGGGGCCTGACCGCCTTTGCCATTGCCTGGCGGTTTCATCGCAAGCGGCCGGGCGATCTTGATGATGAATTGCAGGGCTTGCCAGACAGTGACGCCCCTTTGCCGCCCCGCGCCCGGCCCCGGCCAAAATGGTCGCCCCTTGTGCGCACAAAAGATGGCCTGAAACTGCCGCAGCAAATCCGCCGTGACGCCCTGGATGCGGCCAAACCTGACGAAAAGGAAAGCAGCACATGAATTTTTTGCACAGCATGGTGCGCATTAGCGACATTGATGAAAGCCTGCGCTTTTTCTGTCAGGGTCTGGGCCTGCAAGAGCTGCGCCGCGTCGACAATGAGGCGGGGCGCTTCACGCTGGTTTTTTTGGCCGCACCGGATGACATTGCCCGCCTTGGTGCGTTTGACGGACCGGGCTTTCCCATTGGCCTGCCCATGGTTGAACTGACCTGGAACTGGGATGAGCGCGATTACGAAGGCGGGCGCAATTTTGGTCATTTGGCGTTTCAATGCGATGATATTTATGCGCGCTGCGCGACATTGATGGCGCTGGGGGTGGAAATTAATCGCCCGCCCCGCGACGGGCATATGGCGTTTGTGCGCTCGCCGGACGGCATATCGATAGAATTGCTGCAAAAAGGCGATGCACTGGCCCCGGCAGAACCTTGGGCCAGCATGGAAAATACCGGCGAATGGTAGCGCGCTAAAAACGCTCCAATAGGCGCTCAAGATAATCCAGATCGGCCGGGTCGCGGCCCTGCTCGGCGGCGCGTTCCCGCAACAGTTTTAAAATTTCCCGCGCCCGCTGGATACGTGTGCTCAAGGGAAGATTCGGGCCATCCGTGGCCAACCCGCCATTTGCATTTTGCCGCCCAAGCGGGTCCGTGTCCTTGCCCTGACCCGCCCCTTTTTGCTTTTGATCAAACAGCTCTTGCGCCAGTTTTTCCGTGCCCGCACGCAATTCCGCCAAGGCGTCTTTGGCCGCGTTCAGATCGTCGGCATCGAGGCCATTACGCAAGCCCCGCGCCGCCCGCTCCATATCCTCTTGCGCCCGTTTCAAGGCCTCGCTTTGCCCGGCGGCATTGTTGTCTTTGCGTAAATCACCAAGTTTTTTTGCCAGGCCTTGCTGCGCCGGGGCAGCGTTTTTTGGGGGCGCCGCATTTTCACCCTCATGGGCGCGAAACGCCTCGTCGAGAAGCTCCCTTTGCGCGGCGGTTAATTCACCCAGCTTTTCCAGCGCGTCGCGCAAGGCTTTGGTCATTTCATTATCGCCATTGCCCTGACCGCGCCCATCGTGGGCAATATTCATTTGCAGGTTTTTAAGAAGCTGAGACAAGGCCTGCAAAAGTGTGCGTGCATCATTACCGCCGCCGGTTTTGGCCAGTTCTGCCAGGGCGTTGAGCATATCTTCAAGGGCGTTGGCATCCATGTTGGCAT
>JALWSB010000007.1 GCA_027080345.1 Robiginitomaculum sp.
TGCAGGCACTTATCTATGGCAACACTTGCGCGGCCGTTAAACGCGGTGCGATAGATAAGGCCGTCACGCCCGCGCAAGTGTTGCCATAGATAAGTGCCTGCACGTGTGGCCCCTTGGGCATAGCGCGGCGCGTCCAGTGCCAGGGCGGCGGCGGCCATGACCTGCACCATGTGGCCATTCCAACTGGTGATAATCTTTTCGTCCCGGTGCGGGGCCGGACGCTTTTGCCGGGCGGTATGCAATAGCTGGCGCACGCGGGACAACCGCTCTTGCGCCGGGCGGTCCTGGGGCGCGTTTGGCAAAAAGGGGACACTGGCCCCGCCGTCAAAATTACCGCCCGGCGTGATGCCCAGTGTGGTCAGGGCAAACGAAGCATCAGCGGCGGGCAAAGTGGCTTTGATTTGCGCCGGTGTCCAGACGTAAAAAGTGCCTTCCACGCCTTCGCTGTCGGCGTCGCGGGCGGCATAAAACCCGCCGTCTTTATCGGTCAGATCCTCCAGCACATAATCCAGCGTTTCGCGTAATGTGCGTACATAACGCTCGTGGCCGCTGATCTGCCAGGCATGCAAAAGGACTTGCGCCATTTGCGACTGGTTATAGAGCATTTTTTCAAAATGCGGCACGCGCCATTCCCGGTCCACCGCATAGCGGTGAAAGCCGCCGCCGATCTGGTCATATGTGCCGCTTTTTATCATTATATCGAGGGTGTGCAGAATATGGGTTTTTATCGCCGCGTCCTTCGTGCGTGCGGCCTGACCCAGCAAAAACAAAAGCGATGATTCTTGCGCGAATTTGGGCGCAGAGCCAAAACCGCCATGGGCTTTGTCGGCGCTGAGCATAATCTGATCCGCTGCTTTTGAGAGCGCCGCATCATCCATGCGCGCCGCCGCCTCGCGCCGCGTCTGCACCTGGGTGATCATCGCGGTAAGCTTGTGCGCATCGGCCTCAATGCCGCTGCGATTGGCTTTCCATTGCGTGGTCACCTGATCAAGCAAAGAGGCAAAGGCTGGTTTGGGAAAATAGGTGCCGGCGAAAAAAGGTTCCCCATCCGGGAGTAAAAACAACGAGTTTGGCCAGCCCCCCTGTCCGGCGACAATTTGCGTGGCGATCATGTAGGATTCATCAATATCCGGGTGCTCTTCACGGTCCAGCTTGATGGCGATGAAGCCCGCATTCAGCAGCGCCGCTATGCCCTCATCTTCAAAACTTTCATGGGCCATGACATGGCACCAGTGACAGGTCGAATAACCAATCGAGAGGAAAATTGGCTTGTCCTGCGCCCTGGCCAGGGCAAACGCTTCTTCGCCCCAGGGGTACCAATTAACCGGGTTGTCGGCATGTTGCCGTAAATACGGCGAAGACGAACCGGCCAGATGATTTTTATGTTCAGTTTTGGCCATAGCGCCATGCCCCGCAAAGAGTGCCAACAAAATGATAAACAGGCGCGCCACCGGCCCGCTTTACGGCGTATCCGGCGCAAACAGGGTGTCGATCAGGCGGCGGCGTAAATGCACCCCGCTCGAATTGATCACCTGATCAAAAAGGACAACCGTCAGATCATCTTTTGGGTCGACAAAAAAGTATGTCCCGGCCATGCCGCCCCAGCCAAAAGAGCCTGTGGGCAAGCGCAAACCTACCTTGGGGTCCTGCTGGATCATGAAGTCGAGGCCGAAGCTGGCGCCTTTGTAAAAATTGCCGTGATCAATGCCGACAAGCTGGTCCGTGGTCATCAGGGCCAGGGTTTGCGGCTTGATCAGGCGCACGCCATCAAGGGTGCCTTCATTTTGCAGCATCAGCGCAAAACGCATATAATCATCGATGGTCGAGACCAGCCCGCCGCCACCGCTTTCAAAGGCCATGTCGGTCAAAAATGGCTTGTTGGCCATAAAAGGCGGCGTGTCATCAAGGGTTTCCATGCCCTTATCGGTCAGTCGATAAAGCGCGCCAAAACGGGCCTGCGCGCCCGCCGGTACGGTAAAGCCGGTGTCTTTCATGCCCAAAGGCTCGAAAATACGAGTGCGCATAAAATCACCAAGCGTTTGCCCGGACAACACTTCGATCAGGCGGCCCTGCACATCCACCGCGACGCTGTAATGCCAGCGCGTGCCGGGCTGATAAAGTAGCGGCAAAGCGGCAAGGCCGGTGCTAAGTTCTGCATTGCTTTTGTCATAACCCAAAATACCGCTTTTACGGTAAATCTTGTCCACCGGCGTGTCGCCAAATACTCCGTATGTCATGCCTGCGGTATGGCGCATCAAATCGCGAATGGTGACCGGGCGGGTTGGGGCTTCGAGAACCGGCGCCCCGTTTTCGTCCGTACCGGCAAAGACTTTCAGGTCCGCATATTCGGGCATGTATTTGGCGATGGGGTCGTCAAGATCAAACTTGCCCTCTTCATAAAGCATCATCAGGGCAATGCCGGTTATCGGCTTGGTCATGGAATAGATGCGGCCAATGGTGGCGCGGGTAAAGGGGGTGTGGGCGGCGCTGTCCTGCTCACCGACCGCGCCAAAATAAACCTGGCGACCATTGTGATAAACTAGGACGGAGGCGCCGGGGATGATCCCTTCTGTTTCCAGGCTTTGCAAAAAGCCATCAAGCCGCGTGGCGCGGGCCTGATCAGCGGGGGAGAGCGATGAGGAGGGCGCGCATGACGCCAGAACGGCAATAAGGGCAGCCATAAAACCGGATCGGACAAAAGAGAGCATGGGCGTTTCCTATACAATATGCTCTCTTATGTGGCGCGGCCAATGGGGGTAAGTCAATGTACTTGGCTAACTCACCTGATTAAAGCTTTCGATCAAACTGCCCACCACCAGCCGCCAGCCATCAACCTGGACAAAGAAAATCAGCTTGAACGGCAAGGAAATCACCACCGGTGGCAGCATCATCATGCCCATGGACATCAGTATACTGGCGACCACCAGATCAATAATCAAAAACGGGATGAAATACATAAAGCCGATCAAAAACGCCCGGCGCAATTCAGAAATCATGAATGCCGGGGCGACGATATGCAAAGGAATGTCATCGGCATTTTGCGGGCGGGTCTTTTTTGCCAGATTGTAAAACAGCGCCAGATCGTCATCGCCGGTCTGGGCGACCATAAAGCTTTTTATCGGGCTGGTGCTTTTGGTAAAGGCCTCGCCAAGCTCCATTTCCTGATTCATCAAAGGCTCTATACCCTCGGCATAGCTTTTTTGGAAAACCGGGGCCATGATGAAGGCGGTCAGGAAAAGCGCCAGCGAGATAATCACCATATTGGGCGGGGCCTGTTGCAGGCCGGTGGCCGTGCGTAATAGCGACAAAACCACCACAATGCGTACAAAACTGGTGGTCATGATGATGATTGACGGGGCCAAAGACAAGACCGTCAACAGGGCAATGAGTTGCAATACCCGGTTGGTCAACGTGCCCTCATCGCCCGCATCAATGGTCACAGACTGGGCAAAGGCGGGGCCGGAAAGGGCCAGGGCAAGAACCAGACCCAAGGCCAGCAAAGGAAGGTATTTTTGAACAAATTTCATCATGTTTTTTCTGCGTCTTTGGGTGGTTGTGCCATGTTTTCCGCACGCGGGGTGGGGCTGCGGCTTTCAATTAGGGTTTCGCCGTCCAGCCCCAAAAGGATGACGTGTTCGGCTGTGCCGGTGCCGACAATGGTCAGCCGCCGCCGCGGGTCGAGATAGAGACTTTCGATAATGTGCAGGGTCTTGCCGGGGCCGGGCGCATTGCGGGCAAAGCCTGGCGCAAAACGGCGAAACAGATACCAGGCGGCGAAAATCAACCCTAAGGTAAAAATCAGGCCGGTGACATAACGCCCCATCTCGACAGCGTCCATAGCGCGTAACTCCCAAAACATTATAGACTCGCGAAAAGGCACAGTGGCGCGCAGCCTATTAAGGTTCCGTTAAGCATAAAATTTGTGCGCAGGCTTGGGGGAGCGCCAAACCGCGCCCGGTAATTTTCACCAGCTATTAACCATAAAGGCGTGATAATGCCCGCCAACGAGGTCTGATATGAGCATTGGTGATATTCCTGTCTTTGCGGTGTTGCGCGATACCATGTCCATGCTGGGGGCGCGGCAAAAGCTGTTGGCGCGCAATATCGCCAATGCCGATACACCGGGCTATGTGCCCAAAGACATTGATCAAAAAAGCTTTCAGTCCGCCTTGGCGCAAGTCACAGGTAAATCAGGGGCCAGTGCCGCCAGACACATAAAGCTGGCGACAACCGAGCCTGGACATATCCGCAGGCATGACAAGGGGGGCAGTCGCTGGAAGGCGGTCAGTCGCCCGGATACCGAAACAACCCTGAACGGTAATGCGGTGATGCTCGAAGAACAGGTCAGCCGCGTCGCCGAAACCCGGATGCGTTATGATGCGGCGGCCAGCCTTTATCAAAAAAGCCTGGGGCTGGTGCGTCTGGCCCTGAAATCACCGGGCCGGTGATGGGGGCGATAGGAGTTAAGCCATGACTGAAATTTCTTCTGCGCTTTCCATTGCGGCGGCCGGCATGCGCGCCCAAAGCGCCCGCATGCGTATTATTGCGGAGAATGTCGCCAATGCGAACTCGACGGCGCAAGCGCCGGGCGCTGATCCGTATCGGCGCAAAATCCCGGTATTTTCTGATGAACTTGATCGCGCCAGTGGTGAGCGTCTGGTGCGTATGAACAAAGTGCGCCCGGACCAGAGCAAGTTTCGCACCGTTTATGACCCCGGCCACCCGGCGGCCAATGCACAAGGCTATGTGAAATACCCCAACGTCAACACGCTGGTCGAGCTGATGGATATGCGCGAGGCGCAGCGCAGCTTTGAAGCCAATTTAAGCGTTATTGAAAACAGCCGGGCGATGCTGACGCGCACGGTGGAGTTATTACGTAACCGCTAGAAAAGCGGGCACGTTAAGGAGAGAATCTCATGTCTTTTACCGCATTACAGGCGCTTAAAGCCTATGGCCAGGCCGCCAGTACGGCGCAGAGCGGTGGTAAGCCGGCGGCGGGGCCGGATTTTGGTGCCATGGTCAAGGACGCGATTGAAAAATCCGCTTCAAGTTCAGCAAAAGCCGAGCAAATGACCATTGCCGGGGCCAGTGGCCAGGCAGAAATGATCGACGTGGTCACTGCCATTTCCGAGGCGGAAATCTCTTTGGAAACCGTGGTTGCCGTGCGCGATGAAATGATCAAGGCCTATCAGGATATTCTGCGCATGCCGATCTGATTGGGCCGTGCATCCTTAGATGACAGCGCAGGATGTGTCTCAGTTCTGGATCCCGGCCTAAAGCCGGGATGACGCGTGGTGGGTTGATTAATAATGCACGTGTCACCCCGGAAATTTTGCGAAAAATTATCCGGGGCCTATAGCGCAAGGTAACAGCACAACAGGTCCCGGATAAAACCGATGGTTTTTCCGGGATGACGAAGAGGAGATGGTATTAGCCTGCTGTGTTATCAGTGACCTTAGCGTTTCTTCGGCGCGGCGGCCAGAACGTCCGGGTCGACATGGGCGCTGAATTTTTCGAAATTGGCGATGAACATGCCGACCAGTTTTTGCGCCTGGGCATCATAAGCGGCGCCGTCTGACCAGGTGCCGCGCGGGTCCAGAATGGCCGTATCAACACCGGCGACGGTGATCGGCACATCAAGGCCGAAGTTTTCATCGACGCGGAAATCCGCATTATTCAGCGAGCCATCCAGCGCGGCGCTTAAAAGCGCCCTTGTGGCCTTGATCGGCATGCGGTGACCAGTGCCATAAGGGCCGCTGGTCCAGCCGGTATTGACCAGCCAGCAGGTGACATTGTGTTCGGCAATCAGATCGCGCAAAAGATTGCCATATTCCGAGGGGTGGCGGGGCATGAAGGGCGCACCAAAACAGGTCGAGAACGTGGCTTGTGGCTCGGTAATGCCTTTTTCCGTGCCGGCGACTTTGGCGGTATAACCTGACAAAAAGTGGTACATGGCCTGGCTGGGGGTCATGCGGGCGATCGGCGGCAAAACGCCAAACGCATCGGCGGTCAACATGATGATGTTTTTGGGCTGGCCGCAACGCCCCGAAGGGGCGGCATTGGGTATCGCGCTCAATGGATAAGCGCCGCGACTGTTTTCGGCCAGGCTCGCATCATTAAGGTCAAGAACGCGGGTCACCGGGTCCATAACGACGTTTTCGAGAATTGTTGCCCACATTTTTGTGGTGGCATAAATTTCCGGCTCGGCTTCGGCGCTAAGGCGAATCATTTTGGCATAACAGCCGCCTTCAAAGTTAAACAGGCCGTTTTCCGACCAGCCATGCTCGTCATCGCCAACCAATGTGCGGTCGGGATTGGCGGAAAGGGTGGTTTTGCCGGTCCCTGAAAGACCAAAAAAGATCGCCGCATCGTCCGCATCAGAGGTATTGACCGAACAATGCATGGGCATGACGCGCTTGGGAGGCAGAAGATAATTCAAAATGGTGAAAACCGATTTTTTGATCTCACCGGCATAAGATGTACCGCCAATAATGACCATTTTTTCGCTGATATTAACGGCAATAACGGTTTGTGAATTGGTGCCGTGGCGCGCCGGATCGGCGCGAAAACCCGGCAGGCTGACGATCGTGAATTGACCGGCAAAACCGGCAAGCTCACTGTGCGTCGGAATGCGCAGCAAATGGCGGATAAACAAGGAATGCCAGGCAAATTCGGTGATAATATTGACCGGCAGGCGGTAATCGAGATCGGCCCCGCCAAAAAGTTCCTGAACAAATAATTCCTTGTCGGCCATATAGGTTTTGACATCGCCCCACAAGGTATCAAATTGCGCCGGGCTCATGGCTGCATTCTGGTCCCACCAGATGGTGTTTTCGGTGGTTTCATCACGCACGGTGAATTTGTCATTGGCCGAACGGCCGGTGTGCTGGCCGGTTTTGACAACCAGCGGCCCACCTTGCGCCACATCGCCTTCACCGCGCTGGATGGCCAATTCGTAAAGCGCCGGATTGACCCAGTTCCAGTTCACCGTATCGGCTTTGGTTATGCCAAGTGCATTCAGGGTTTCTTTATTGATGTGTGTGCCTGTGTGTTTCACGTCCGGCTCCTGCTTTGGGGGGAGGCTTTTAAGGGCCTGTCTCGAATTTCCGGCGCAGCGATAGACCTTATTCCCATGCGAGTCTAGGCCGCTTCGGTAAACTTTTTCTAGGCAGGGCAAAGCAGGGCTGCTATGACCGCAAAATCACGCAAGGACAGGGTATGACGGGTCACCATCCACAATCAGATCCAGAACAAGCGCACGGCTGGCGCGCCGACAAAGTCTTGCGCCGCCTGTTCGCCAATGCGGGGATTTTATTATCCGGGAAAATGGTCAACGGGCTGCTTAATGTGGCTTTTATGGCGCTCGCCATCCGTACCCTGGGGCCGGTGCACTGGGGCATTTTGGTGGTGATTACCAATTATGTGCGCGGCATTGGCGATTTGTCGAAATTTCAGTCCTGGCAGGCGGTGATTACCTATGGAACACCGGCGCGGCGCGGCGCGGGACGGGGGGCATTAAAAGACCTGATCGGCTTTACCTTCGGGCTTGATGTCATCAGCCTCATTATTGCCCTGGCGCTGGTTTTTGCGGTTTTGCCTTTTGCGCCGATGATTTTTGGCCCTGAGAACTGGCCGGCGGACCAATGGCCCCTGATTGTTCTTTTTGCGCTTTCCGTCCCGTTTATGATTGAGGCAACGCCAACCGGCATTTTACGGCTTTATGACCGGTTTGATTTACTGGCCATTCAAAACACCATCGGGTTTTCTGTCCGCCTGGCCGGGACGGTTGTCTTGTTCTTTTTGCATGCGCGGCTGGGGGCCTTTGTTGTGGTGTGGTTTATTGCCAATTGCGTTGCCGGCAGTGTGCTCGTGTATTGGGCCTTGCGGGAGTTAAAGCGCGACAATGCCTTGCCACCTTTTCCCAAAAACTGGTTTTCTTTAAGTGGCCGGTTTGACGGAATATGGAAATTTGTTCTGGCGACCAATTTTAATGGCACGCTGGAGGCTATTTTGCCCCGGTTTTCCTCGTTGATTGTCAATGGGATTTTAGGACCGGCGGCGGCGGGGCTTTACGAAATTGCCCGGCAAATCGCCGATTCTGTCGCCAAGCCGGTGAAAATGCTGGGCCAGGCGATTTATACCGAGATCGCCGCCTTGTTTACCCGTCAGGATCATGCGGGCCTGCGGCGGCTGATTTTGCGCTCCATGGCGCTGGTTGGGCTGATGCTGTTTCTGGCCGGGATATTTGTGTTCTTTTTTGCCGATTGGATACTGGTATTGATTGGCAAAAAGGCGGCTTTACAGGCCCATGACTTATTAATTCTGATGGTGGCTGGCTCAATGATACTGGTTTTGGCGTTTTCTTTGGAGCCAACATTGATTTCAATGGGCCGCGCCGCCAGCGCTTTTATCATTCGTTTGGCCACAACGGGGCTTTATCTGGCCTTGATGTTTTTTCTTCTCCCCGCGCAAGGATTAAGCGGTGCCGGATGGGCGGCGCTGGCTTATGCGGGCTGTCTTTTCGCTTTACAGGCGAGTATGGTGGTCTGGACCTTGCATAACAGTAGAAACAAGCGGCAAATAATGCCCTAAAAGGAGAAAAGCATAAAAATGCTTTCAAATTCAGGCTAGGCTTGCTATGGGCGCGCGCAATACCGCGTGCCTCTAGCTCAGGCACCAATGACATGCAACATAAAGATACCTTATATGACCGATCTTCAACCGACACGTACCAACAGTGGCATGCCCCGGCGTTTAGCGGATTTTGCCACTCTGCCCGATGCGCTTGATTATGCGGCGCAAGGCGATACAGGCCTTAATTTTTATAGCGCCCGCAAGGGCCTTGAGGTTGTTTTACCTTACGCGCAATTGCAGGCACGCGCTGTGGCCACGGCGCACCGCCTGCGCAATGCCGGTTTGGAGGTTGGCGACCGGGTGGCCATTGTTGCAGAAACGGACGCGGACTTTGTTGTGACGTTCTTTGCCTGCCAATACGCAGGGCTGATTCCTGCGCCGCTTCCTTTGCCGGTGGCTTTTGGGGGGCGCGCCGGATATATCGCGCATTTGAAACGCATTTTGCAGGTGTGCGGGGCGCGCGCTGTTTTTGGCCCGCAAAGCCTGGTGGAATGGGTGCGCGAAGCGGCACAAACCTTAAACCTTCTGCATGCTGGCTCTTTGGCGGATTTGCCCGCCTCTGACGAGGCCCGGCACGCTTTGCCGACGCCCAATGCGGAAGCCTTGAGTTATTTACAGTTTTCATCGGGGACGACACGTTTTCCGCTGGGTGTGGAAATTACCCACAAGGCGTTCATGGCCAATGCCCATGGTATATTGAAACACGGCCTTAAAGTGCGTGATGATGACCGCTGCACATCCTGGCTGCCGCTTTATCACGATATGGGGCTGGTCGGCTTTTTACTGGCACCTTTGACCACACAGATGACCGTGGACATGATGCCAACGCGTGATTTTGCCCGCCGCTCTTTGGGCTGGTTGCAAATGATTTCCGATAATAAATCAACGTTGGCCTACAGCCCGTCCTTTGGCTATGAGCTGTGTTCGCGCCGGGCGCGTACTGCCAAGCTGGAGACTATGGATTTATCAAGCTGGCGGGTGGCCGGTATTGGCGGTGACATGATCCGGGTGCCGGTTCTTGATCGTTTTGCTGAATGCTTTGCCCCTGTCGGGTTTGATAAAAAGGCCTTTGTTGCCAGTTACGGCATGGCCGAGGCCACATTGGCCATCAGTTTTGCGCCGCTGCAAAAAGGTCTGGAATCCGAAGTGGTTGATCTGAACGTGCTGGATCGCGAATCCCGTGCCCAGGCCCCGGCTCCTGACGCATCAGGCCCACAAAGGGAGTTTATGTTGTGCGGTGCGCCTTTGCCTGGCCATAAAATCGAAGTGCGTAATGCCAAAGGCGAGGTGCTGGAAGAAGGGCAGGTGGGGCATATTTTCGTTAATGGCCCCAGCCTGATGAAAGAATATTTTGGTAATGCCGGTGAAACGGCCTGTGTGCTGACGCCCGATGGCTGGCTGGATACGGGCGATCTTGGTTATTTTCGCCGTGGGCAGATCGTCATTACCGGGCGTGCCAAGGATCTTATTCTGGTCAATGGGCGCAATGTCTGGCCGCAAGATCTGGAATGGGCGGCCGAACGCGGCGCAGACGGGTTGCGCACTGGTGATGTGGTGGCGTTTTCCGTTGATGACGGCGATGAAGAACATGTGGTCTTGCTGGTACAAACCCGTAGCTCTGACCCGGAGCGGCGCCAGGCTCTGATCAATGCCATTGAAGGACTGGTCAGCGCTGAATACGGGGTGGTGGCCAAGGTGGTCAACGTACCGCCGCACAGCCTGCCGCAAACGTCGTCGGGCAAGCTCAGCCGCAATAAAGCGCGCAAAATGTATCTTGAGGGTGCGTTTATGAAACCCACTGGGCAGAAAATCAATACAGGCGTTTCGGGGCACGCGTGAGCACCAGCCCGGGGCCTGTGGCGGCCCTGACCGGGGCGACCGGATTTTTGGGCCGTTATGTTGTCAATGCCTTGATTGAAGGCGGTTGGGATGTGCGCATTCTGGCGCGCTCTTTGCCCGTCCATCCACAATTAAACGCCCATGCTTTGACGCTCGTTCCGGGTAATCTGGAGGCACCAGCGGCCTTGCGGCGCTTGTGCGCCGGGGCGGATGCGGTCATCCATATGGCCGGGGCGATAAAGGGCACGGCGCAAAGTTTGCAAAACGTCAATGTCGATGGCACGGCGGCGCTGGTTGAGGCCTGGCAAGCCCGCGCCCCGGCGGCGCGGTTTATCTATGTCTCTTCACTCACGGCGCGCGCGCCGTCATTGTCGGCTTATGGTGCCAGCAAACACGCAGGCGAGAGCGTTGTGCGCGGCGCAAAGGGCACATGGGTGATCGTGCGCCCCCCGGCCATATATGGCCCCTGGGACCGTGAAACCCTTGCCGCTTTCAAGGCGGCGCGCCTGCCTTTGCATCCGGTTCTTAACGGGCCGGAGGCGCGCCTCAGCATGATCCATGTGGCCGACGCGGCGGCGGCGATTGCGGCCTTGAGTGAGGATAATGGTCATGCAGGCGCACTTTTTGAACTGCACGACCCCGCGCCTCAAGGGCATGACTGGGGCACGATTATTGGCGGTCTGTGCGGTGCTTTGGGGCGTAAGCCCCGCCCGCTGCGCATTCCTGAACGTGTGTTGCATCTGGCCGCCGCAGGTAATGAAAACGCACAGCGCCTTTTGGGCCGCGAAGGGATATTCAATAAGGGTAAAGCGCGTGAAATCCTGCATCCGGACTGGGTAGCCGCCCCAACGCGCCATGTGCCTGAAACCCTGTGGACACCGCGCATTCCGTTATATGAGGGCCTGAAGCAAACCGCGCACTGGTACCAACAGGCCGGGTGGCTATAACCGCCTAAATATCTGTTTCATACATGCGGTAGGTTTTATAAGCCTCACCGCCCAGGCTTTCGATCATCCTTCTGACCGGCATATTATCTTCCAGTATCCAGGACATTTCGACCCGCTTGATGCTCGAATCATAAAGGCATTGCTCAAGCGCATAAATCAACCGAAACGGCATAATTTTGCCGAGCATGCCCTCGCTGTGTTTTTTGCGCACGCCCATAAGAAGAACGCGGGCGGTGCTTACGCCTTTGACCTTCAGCCGCCATAAAAGTTTTGCCCAGCCAAAGGGCAGTAATTTGCCATTCAGATCGGCAATCGCATCATTGATATCGGGCAGGCAGACGATGAAGGCAGCCGGTTCGCCGTCAATATCGGCAAACCAGGCCAGTTCATCCTTGATCAGCGGCTTTAACTCGCTGGCCATGTGCGCCACTTCTTTTTCCGTCATAGGGACGAAGCCCCAATTGGTGTGCCAGCCTTCATTATAAATGCAGACCAGATCCTGAATCTCCTTATCGTAATTTTTCATATTCAACATGCGCATGGAGATGCGGGTGGTATTGCTGCGTTCGGCCAGCCTGCGAAAGCGCTCAGGGAAGTAATCGTGGGTGCTGCGAATATAGGCCAGCAAATCCTTTACCTTGCGCAGGCCCGCCGCTTCGACCAGAGCGCCCAGATAAGGCGGATCGTGCGGCATCATCATCATGGGTGGCGTATCAAACCCGTCAACAAGGATACCCAATTCCTGATTGATCGAAAGGTTGAACGGGCCTTGCATGGCGGTCATGCCGCGCGCTTTCAACCAGTCTTTTGCGGTGTCCAGAAGCGCCTCGACCAGTGCTTGATCCTCAATCGCGGCGAGCATGCCAAAATGCCCGGTGGTGGGATGGTTGGCCTCCAGACTAAGTTGGTCAATTTGCGCGCTGATCCGGCCAACGGGGCGGCCCTTGTCATCTGTGGCAATCCAGTATTGCGCTTCTGCGTGATCAAAATAGGGGTTTTGTTTGGGGTCTAGAATACCCTTGCGCTCAATATCCAGCGGCGTAATCCAGTGTGGGTTATTGGCATAAAGCGTGACCGGAACGCGGATAAATTCGTTTAACTGGCGTGCCGTGGTGACCGGGGTGATGGTGTAAGACAATGGGGGCCTCTTGAAACCGCGCGAAAAAATAGGATTGGTGTTCATAATCCGCGCCGCGCCGGTTCACAAGCCTTGGGCCGTATTAGCGCTCGGTTGTCAGCAACACCCAGGCCCCGCCAGAGGCAAACAGCACGGTTGCGCTCCAGGCCGCGATATAAAGTGGGACAATATTGGCCTCGCCGAGCGACAATAAAATACCGTCCGTCAATAAAAACCCAAAGCCGCTGATAATGGCGATGCCCAGATTGCGTGTGGTCGTACCAGAACGCCGAATACCCGCCGCAACGGGCGCGGCCAGAAGCAGCATGATCAGCGGGGTGAAAAACGATAAATAGGCTTTTTGTAACTGGATCTGATAATAGGTCTCGGAGCGCGATCCAACCTTTTTACCTTTCAAGACGCCGCGGGATTTTCCTGCAGAAATGCTGACTTCAGGATTGGCCAGTTCAATTACATTGGCCGGGGTGAGGGGCGTGCGCCAATTCATCGCCGACATGGAATAGGTGCTGGCCTGTCCGGTATTGCCTTCAAATATATCGACGCCTTTCAGCTCCCATATTCTGCCGTTCCAGCGTGCGCTCTTGGCCTGAATTTTACCGACAACTTCCTGATTCTTATCGAGGGTGTATATGGTGGTTTTTTCCAAATTCTGGCCGTCTTCTGAATGTCCGCCAATGCGAATAACACTCAGGTTTGTTCTGGCCCAAAGTTCCTTTTTGCTGTCATCGGGCTTTTTATCTTCTGGCGGTGCGGTGCTTTCCCACCAACTGACAAAGGCCTTGTCGGCGCGCGGGACAATCTGGTCAGAGAGAAAAAAATAACCAATGCCGATCAGTACCGCCAGGGGCGCCAGCATAAGGACAGCCCGGTAAGGGGTTTGCCCGGCCCCGCGCAAGGCGATCATTTCGCTGTTCTGGGCAAAGGTGAAAAAGGTCAGTGATGCCCCGATCAAGGTGGCCAGGGGCACCAGATGCTGCATGGTTACCGGCAGGTGCAGGGCGATATATTTTAAAAACCCGTATGCGCCTTCGCCGCGTTTGATAATGTCGGTCGATGAATCAAGAAGATCAATAAGCACCATCAGGGCGGTAAAGGCCAACAGCACCCACAGCACATATTTGGCCATTGTCTTGCTAAGATAGAGGGTCAGAATCATCAGCTTTTCATACCCTTCTGGCTTTGCTGGCGGGAAGGATTTTTTTGATATTACGGGCAATGAAATCCATAAATTTAAAGACATTGCGCAGGGGCATGCCGCGCCCCTGTCCCTTGGTGAAAAAGAAAAGCCAGCTGCAAAACGCCCCAAATGCCGCGCCAAGCCCCCACAGGGCGAAAGCAGGATTGACCAATTGTAAATCACCAAACCCTTCCACAAGCTGGATGGATTGGTGATAGGTAATGATAATGACGGCAGTCAGGGCAATGCCTTCCCAGCGCGGCGTGCGTTTGGCCGCAAGGCCCATGGGAACCGCCAATAATGGCAGAAAAATAATCGACAAAGCGCGGACCAGCCGGGCGTGGAATTCGGACAAGACATGGGCGCGCCTTTTGGCGGTTACAGGCCCGTGCCCCTCGCGCCATAATTCGCCGAGCGTCATTTCCCGCTCATTCAGGCCGCGGGCGCGGAACATCGGGGCATCAGGCGAATAATCCTGGCTGATGGTCAAAGAAGCAAAGCGCAAAGCCGAGGTTTCCCCATTTGCCCGCGTCGGCATGGTTACCCCATCATGCAGTTTAAGGTGCAGACGGCTGGTTTTTTCATCAATAACAAGCTCGCCCGTTTTTGCGGTAATGGCGGTTTCCACAACCCCGTCATTATTGTCTTGTGAACCGGTTTGAAAAACGAAAACGCCGTCAAGACGCCGCCCGCTGGCATCCACATCAAGGGCGCTTAAGCGCATGCCCTTGCCCGTATCAATAAAGGTGCCGGGAATGACGCTGGCATCCCAGGGCGAATTGATCAGGGCGTGTTTGATGGCACGGTAAGCATAGCGGCTATAGGGCTGGACATAGCCAAACAGGGTGACGCTGAAAACCGCCAGAATGACACCAACAACAAGAAACGGGGCGGCAATGCGCTGCACCGACAGGCCGCATCCTTCCAGCGCATCCATTTCGTTTTCCTGACAGATTTTCATAATCACGCTCAGGACGGAAAAACAAAAAGCGGCCGGCAGCGCCAGCCCCAGATAATGCGGGACCAGATTGGCCGCCATGGCAAAAACCATATCCGTGTCGCCGCCGCGCTGGGCCAGAAGTTCAAACAGGCGCACAATGCGCTCCAGCAACAGCGCCGACATCACCACAATAAGCGAATAAAAAAGCGGCTTGGCCAAAAGCCGCAGCAAATAGGCGTCAAACATCAAGAACCGTTTCTGGTCCGGGATGAGCACCTCATTTCGGACTCTGGCTTTTGGCGAATATGTGTTCACAATTTCTGCTTTGCTTTAAGGGCGAAAAGGCCTGAAAATATCAGGGTCATGGGGCATGATGTAGAGGTTTTACCATACTGGTTTAATGGCGTTAAGTTTAGAAGACATAAACGCTGTTTTTGGTCATGATTACCGCGGGGGTGCCTCGAAAATATAATGCCCGTTGGGGGCATAAGGGCGATCATTGCCCTGCCAGAGCATGGGGCGCAATTCTATGCGCCAAAGCGCTCCATCCCGGCAAATGCGGTAATGGTGCCATTGTGATGGTTTGCTTTTTCTGCCCGGCCGTGCCGAGGCTGAGGCAACGCCGATCACCGGCACCGGCCCCGCTGGTCCGGCAAGGCTGTCCATTGATGTTGTATGGATGTGGCCATGCACAATCAGCTCGGCACCGCACGCATTGATGATGGCCGCGAAGGCGTCCGCATCATCCAGCCCGCGTGTGGGCCCTAAAGAGGGGAGCGGCGGGTGGTGAATCAGCACCACACGGCACAGGTTTTGGCGCGCAGCATCTTCCAGCATGGTTTGCAGACCCGCCAGTTGCGCCGGGCCGATACGTCCGCCGCATTGCCCGACCGGGGACTGCATCGCAGTTGAAATGCCAATAAAGGCGGCGCGGCCTTTGCGCCATAAGACCGGCCATTGGGTGGGGCGTTCTTGCGGGTCACTGCCGCGCATATAGGCATTCCACAAGGTTAACCCGGCGCGGGTTTTGGGCGTGTCGCGTAATAAATCATGATTGCCGGGCACCAGCATCAGGTTGTGCGGCGATCCGGTTTGCGCCAGCCAGTGCGCGGCGCGAACGTATTCCCCCTCAAGTGACAGGTTGATCAGATCGCCAGTCACCGCCAGAAGGTCTATGCCCTTATCGTGAATATCATCAACAAGGTGGCGGGTGATCGCCGGGTCATGAATAAAACGGCGGCTGCCCTGCCATGAGAGCATGCTGAACAGACGTTTTGTCAGCATTGCCCCAACGGGCCAGTGATCGGCCAGACGCATGGGCAAATGCAGATCGGAAAAGTGAGCAAAATCAAGTGTATCAGACATGGCCGCCAGTGTGCTTATGAGTCTGGACCCTAAGGTCTCAATTGTATAAAAGCAATCTGCCCGACAGGCGCAAATCAGCGTAAATCAAGGGCCGGGCGGGATAATGACTGGTAAGCTTTCCTCTTCTGTGGGTATCGGGGTTATCCAAAACCCGTTCAGCACGCTGAACCGCAAACGCTATGGGGTTGTGCAGGCCGCCGGTAGTGACCCGACAATCCATGTCGAACAGGCCGGGCAAACCGATGATATAAAAGATATATTGATCCGCTATCGGGATGCTGGCCTTGGCCTTATTGTGGTCGATGGGGGTGATGGTACGGTGCGCGAGGTGCTAACGCGTTTGCCGCTGGTTTATGGGTCTGAATTGCCGGCCTTATGTGTTTTGCCATCGGGCAAGACCAATGTGTGCGCCCACGACACCGGCACGGCCAAATACAAGCGCCAGGCATTCAGTCGATTACTGGCCATGCGCGCAAGCGGAACACTGGCCGGGCATGTGCGGCGCCGCTCGGTTCTTGGCATTGAATGGGAAGACGGGTTTCATGAGCCGGTGAAAGGTATGTTGCTGGGCTTTGGCGGTTTTCGCGAGGCGACCAATCTGGCGCAAAGCCATGTGCATTCAAAAGGCCTGAACCATAATGCAGCCGTGGCGATGACGCTGTTCAGTTTCTTTTATGGTGCTATTTTCGGGCGTGATGACCGGGGGCTCCGCCTGGGCGAGGAAATGAGCGTCAGCTTTAATGGGCAAGAGGCGGTTACCCATGCGCGATTCGGGCTTATCCTGACGACGTTGCATTCTTTTGTTCTTGGGGTCTGGCCGTTTTGGGACGATGACGAACAGGCCATTAGCTGGCTGGATATCAAGGCCCCGCCGCCGCGCCTTTTGCGTGCGGTTCTGGCAGTATTCCTCAAACGCATAAAGCCCTGGATGGCGGAGGCAGGCTATCGCAGCGGCAGCGCCAGCCATTTGACCATTGAAACCCATAAGCCATTTATTATCGATGGCGAAACATTTGAGCCTGGCCCGAAGGGACGATTGCGCATCACCAGTGATATGCAGATCGATTTTATTGCACCATGAGCGGGGATAGGCACAGTGATGCCGTGGCTTTGACGGCGCTTGTTACCGAGGAGCTGTCGCAAGACGTGCCCTCTGAAACGCAAATATTGGTCGATGAGATCAAGCGGCGTTATGGTGATGCAGTAGACGCCATTTTATTCTATGGCTCATGCCTGCGTACGGGCGACAAGGCCGGGCTGATGGATCTATATGTTTTGATTGACGATTCGCGAGCCTACGGAAATAACGCTTTTAGCCGGGGTTTGCACCATTGTCTTCCGCCTTATGTTTTTTACTGCCGACCGGGTTCTGAGGCGGGCGGGGTGCATGCAAAGGCCTCGGTGATTACGCGCACGCAGTTCGATGCTTTATGCCGTCTTCAAGCCATTGATATTTCTGTCTGGGCGCGTTTTGTTCAACCCTCGGCTTTACTTTATGTGCGCGCCGAAGATACCCGCGCCGCCATAATCAAGAGCCTGTGCCGCGCTTATGGCACGGCCATGCACTGGGCGGTTCATTTCGGCCCGGATGAGGGGCGGGCCAATGATTACTGGCGGGCCTTGTTCCGGGCCACGTACGGGGCCGAATTGCGCGTTGAAGATGCCGGGCGGGCCGATGAGGTGGTCAATCTGAACAAGGCCCGCTACGCCCGATTTTTTGTTCCGGCGCTGGCCGCTGCGGGCATACGCTATAGCCATGATCAAAATGACAGATTTCGTCCCGATGCCAATAATGTCGGGGCGCGGTCTGACCGGCGCGCCTGGGGGCGGCGCACATTGGGCAATAAGCTGATCAATTTTTTACGTATTTTAAAAGGCGCGATGACGTTTGAGGGCGGTGGCTATTACGTCCTCTGGAAGCTGGAACGCCGCACCGGCCTCAGTCTAGACGTCAAGCAGTGGCAGTTGAATCACCCGTTTTTGGCGGCACCGTCGGTTCTGTTTCAGATGTGGCGCAAGGGGGCGTTTCGCTCGCGCCGTTGACCGCGCTGGTCCCATTTGTGGCCCGGCTGTTGGATAAGGTAATCAATTCCAGCTCCAGGCCAATTTTTGTGCAAATATCGACCGCTTTGGCAATTTGCTCAGGGGTATGGGCGGCGCTGATTGAGGAACGCAGCAAATACCAGCCAAAGGGCGTTGCCGGCGGCAAGGCAAGATTGGTGTAAATACCCGCGTCCAAAAGGCCGTTCCACAGGGCGATCGCCTTTTCGGCATCTTTCAGGCGAATGGCAACAATCGGGCTTAATGTCGGTCCCAATTCATAGCCTGCGTTTTGCAGGCCGGTATAAAGCTGGGTCGCGTTGGCCCACAGGCGTTCACGTAAATCCGTGGCCCCGGCAATGCGGGCCAGCGTATGGCGGGCCGAGGCAACAACCGAGGGCGGCGGGCTGGCGGTAAACATATAAGGCCGACTGGCCAGGCGGATAATGTCCAGCCCGGGCACATTGGACAGAAGGAAGCCGCCAATAGTGCCAATACTTTTGGAAAACGTGCCGGTAATAAAATCAACGTCTTTTTCGACGCCGGCATGTTCGCAAATACCGCGCCCTTTTTCTCCCAAAACGCCCAAAGAATGGGCCTCATCGACCAGAAGATAAGCCCCGTATTTCTTTTTGATGGCGACAAATTCCGCGATTGGGGACATGTCCCCCAACATGGAATAGATGCTTTCAATCACGATCAGCTTATTGCCTGGTTTATCTTGCAGGCGTTCGAGCTTGCGGGCGAGATTTTTCGGGTCATTATGGCGAAAGCGGATTACCTGGGCGTCGCTCAAGCGGCAGGCATCATAAATGCTGGCATGGCTGTCCGCATCAATAAGAAGATAGTCATCGCGTCCGGCCAGGGCGCTGATGGCCCCAAGATTGGCCTGATACCCGGTCGAAAACAAAATCGCCGAATCCATATCGTAAAAGGCCGTCAACTCGTCTTCGAGCGCCTTGTGGCCGTTATAGCTGCCATTGGCAATGCGCGAGCCGGTTGTGCCGGTGCCTTCCTCTTTTAAGGCATCGATGGCGCTTTGCACGCAGCCTTCGTCGAAGGTCATGCCCAGATAGTTATTTGTTCCCATTAAAATGGTGGGTTTGCCATTCAACGTGGCTTCTGTTGGCGAGATAATATCGTCGAACTGAAGCTGGTCCGGGCATTGCCCGACGCTCGCCAGAGCGGCATGTTGCTCTTGCAACGCCTTGTATTGGTCAAATATTCCCATTTACGAGGCTTCCTTTTGAAGAACAATGATGGCCTGGGCGAGGTCAGCAACGGTTTGCACTTCGGCAATGCGCTCCATGGGAATGGAGATGTCGAAACTGTCTTCCAGGTCGAAAATAAAATCCATAACAGTAAGGGAATCGAGGCCAAGGTCCCGTGTTATATTGGTGTTTTCATTGACCAATGAGGCGTTTTCAACACGACTGATGAGCTGTTTTTTGATTTCGGAGAGGATATCGTTTTGGGCGGCTGCGGCCCCGGCAGAAGATAAAGCAGTCATACTTGATTCACGGCCTGTGTACGCAGACCGTCCCTTATTTGATAACACCAGCAAAACAAGGCCCCCCGGTCATTGTTTTATCAAAAAATTCGCCTATCCCCTAAAGAGAAATCTCAAAAAGTCAAATTCTTAAATCCGTTGGTAAATTTCCCTTTCGCTTATTATGCCCGTTTAAGGGGTCTCGTGTCCAGACTGCTGTAGCCCGTCAGGCGAAATGCCTGGATTTTGCCATGAAGTGTCCTTAAAAAGCCCCGATTACGCGGTTTTGTAAGGCAAGGCTGTTTTTTATGGCTGAACACGAGGTTCAGCCGCGTGCAATGAGTTTGATATGACGCTTCTGATTAAAAAAATAATACTGGCAACTGGCCTTCTGGCCATATGGTTTGCCGGGCCTGCCTATGCCGAATCCCGCACTGCCGATTCCCCGCCGGCCGCCATCCTGCCTGAACCGTTGGAGCAGGCCCTTACCGATGCTGAGGCGCGTGCCGAGAGGGCCAAAGGGGTGCGGTTTTACTTTCAGCGCAAAATTGTTCGCTTTGGCAAGCTACATCTGGAAAAATCCTATAACCCGGCCGGCCCGGTGGGTCAGCAATGGGCGATTTTATACCCATCTGACAAGGACGATCACAAACGCTACCTAAAACAGGCGCGCCGCCATGCCAAAAAGAAGGATGGGGCTGATTTGCATTTGATCATGCCCTCAATGCGCAAAAGACTGTCAAAAGGGGTCAGTCTGGTCCGCGAAGATGAAAACGAAATCGTCTATAAATTTGACATCGCGGACAGATATTATGTCAGCGGTGAAGGCAAAGGCGCCGATATCGCCAAATATATGGGCGGCGAAATTGCCGTTGGCAAAAAGGACCATATGGTCCATTGGGTACATTATGTGGCCTGGCGGCCGTTTCGCCCGATCCCGATCGCCAAGGTCAAACAGTTTGATATTTATGAACAATTCGCCCCGGCCTGGCGCGGTGGACCCATGGTCAAGGTGCTGGCCAAAAACAAGGTGGCGGGCAGTGCCATTATCCGTAAAATCAAGTTTGATGACGTGGTCACAAATTTTGATTTTCGCCCTATTGGGTAATGGGTTTGCAGTCTACGCCCAGACAGTCCCGGTAAAGACCACAAGGTCACCATTTTTACGTGCCAGCGCCGCCAGGGCGATATTGGCCTGGCGGGCGGTGTCTATGGCGCTGGCTGAGGGGGCCGAGAGGGTCAGCAGGGCATTGATACCGGCAAAGGCGCATTTTTGTACCAATTCATAGGTGCAGCGGCTGGATAGAAGCGCAAAGCCGTGTTCAAAACCGGTTTGCGCGCGGGCGCAGGCCCCGATCAGTTTATCAAGGGCATTATGGCGGCCAATATCCTCACGCACCAGCATCAAAGCGCCGTTTTGATCGACCCAGGCGGCCCCGTGTACGCTTTTGTTTTTTTGCCGTAAGGGTTGCGCATCGGCCAGGGCACTGGCGGCGGTGGCAGCGCGCGCGGCATTCAAATACTGCGCCGGGTCCGGCAAGATCGGCAGGGGCCGGATGGCATCCCCCAGCCGGTCAATACCGCACAGGCCACACCCGGCCCGTCCATAATGGGCGCGGCGGGTTTGATGCAGGTTCAGGCGCGCCATGCGTTTTTCAAGGATAGTCATATGCAGCTCAATGCCGTTTTGTACGGGCAAAACGGTGATATCGGTTATTTCGCTGGCCTGATTGATCACCCCTTCGCTCACACTGTAACCAATGGCAAAATCATGCAAATCCTGCGGTGTTGCCATCATCACCGCATAGGGGTTTTTGTTGTAAACCATGCCAATGGGCGTTTCGGCGGGCGCAGCCCAACTGATTTCATGCGGCCCGTCGCACCCCAGGCGCGTCGCGGTCAGCTCTATGGTGCTTTTTTGTTCGTCCATGGGCCTATTCAGCCGCCGGTATAATGGCGGGTTGGCCGGCTTTTTCATGACTGTTTTGCCAGTCAGAGCGGTGGTTGGCCGGATTAACCTGCACGGCGGTAACTTTATATTCCGGGCAGGAGGTGGCCCAGTCAGCAAGTTCGGTAGTGACGATATTGGCCCCGGATTCGGGGTGGTGGAAGGTGGTATAAACGACGCCGGGCTGCACACGTTCGGAAATACGCGCGCGCAGGGTTGTTTCACCCATGCGCGAGCGAATGGATACCAGATCGCCGCTGCGAATGCCGCGCATTTGTGCATCTGATTCGTGGATTTCCAACTCGTCGCGGGCCGCCCAGCGCTGATTCTGTGTGCGCCGGGTCTGCTGGCCGACATTATATTGGCTCAAGAGCCGCCCGGTGGTCAAAAGTAGCGGAAACTTGCGGTTGGCGCGCTCTGGCGTCGGGGTGAAGGCGGTCAATACAAACAGCCCGCGTCCGCGAACGAACTCTTTTTCATGCATAACCGGCGTGCCCTTTGGTGCCGCCGCGGTGCAGGGCCATTGCACCGAACCTTTTTCATCCAGCATGGCAAAGCTGACCGCCGACAAAGTTGGTGAGAGGGCGGCGATCTCGTTCATGATTTGCGCTGAATTTTCGTAATCCATGGGATAGCCCATGGCGGCGCTAAGGTGCGCGGTGACCTGCCATTCTGCCATGCCGGTGGGCGAGGGGCGCACCGGCCTTACGCGGTTAATGCGCCGCTCGGCATTGATAAAGGTGCCGTCTTTTTCCAAAAATGATGTGCCAGGCAAAAACACATGCGCAAAGCGGGCGGTTTCATTGAGAAATAAATCCTGCACAATGACGCAGTCCATGGCCCGCAAAGCGGCCTCCACATGGGCGGTATTGGGGTCACTTTGGGCGATGTCTTCGCCCTGAATGTAGAGGCCTTTGAATTGACCTGCGCAGGCGTTGTCCAGCATGTTGGGAATGCGCAGGCCCGGCGCGGCGTCCAGTGTTACGCCCCATGCGGCCTCAAATTGGGCGCGGGTGGCGTCGTCGCTGACCGGGCGGTAGCCGGCAAATTCGTGCGGGAAAGATCCCATATCGCACGAGCCTTGCACATTGTTCTGGCCGCGCATCGGGTTTACGCCAACGCCGGGCCGGCCGATATTGCCGGTCGCCATGGCCAGATTGGCCATGCCCATGACCATGGTCGAACCCTGGCTGTGTTCGGTTACGCCAAGGCCATAATAAATCGCGCTATTGGGGCCTTGGGCGTAAAGCCGGGCCGCGGCATATATATCCCTTGCCGCCACGCCGGTGATTTTTGCCACCGCTTCGGGGCTGTTTTCATCGCCTAGAATAAACGCCAACCACTCTTGAAATGATTCATTATCACAACGGTTTGCAATAAAATCCTCATCCATCAGTTTTTCGCGGGCAATGACATGGGCAAAGGCGTTGATCATGGCAACATTGGTGCCGGGCTGTAAGGGCAAATGGTGGGCGGCGCGGATATGCGGGGCGCTGACCAGCTCGATTTTGCGCGGGTCCAAAACGATTAATCTCGCCCCTTGGCGCAGGCGTTTTTTAATGGCGGAGCCAAACACCGGGTGTGCCTCGGTGGGGTTGGCGCCAATCACCATGATCACATCGGCGGCGCGCACGCTGTCGAAATTTTGCGTTCCGGCGCTTTCGCCAAATGTTTGTTTCAGCCCGTAGCCGGTCGGCGAGTGACACACCCGCGCGCAGGTATCGACATTGTTATTGCCAAAGCCGGCACGGATCATTTTTTGCACCAGCCAGACCTCTTCATTGGTGCAGCGCGACGAGGTGATGCCGCCAATCGCGCCGGGGCCATGGTGCGCGGTAATGGCTTTTAAGCGTTTGGCAGCAAAGGCAAAGGCCGTATCCCAGTCTACTTCGCGCCAGTCATCCTTTATGGTTTCTCTGATCATCGGTTTGGTTATGCGGTCCGGGTGATTGGCATAGCCCCAGGCAAAGCGGCCCTTGACGCACGAATGACCATGATTGGCCTTGCCGCCCTCATCGGGGACCATGCGCACCACCTGATCGCCTTTCATTTCGGCGCGAAACGAACAGCCAACCCCGCAATAGGCGCAGGTGGTATGGATGGCATGATCTGGCTGGCCCTGTTCAATGACGGTATTTTCCATCAGGCTGGCGGTCGGGCAGGCCTGTACGCACGCCCCGCACGAGACGCAGGCGCTGTCGAAAAACGACTGGCCCCCGGCGCTGATCACCGCCTCAAAGCCACGCTTTTCAACGCTTAAGGCCAGCGTGCCCTGAACCTCGTCGCAGGCGCGTACACAGCGGGCGCAGACAATGCATTTGGATGGTTCGAAAGTGAAATAGGGATTGCTCTGGTCAGTTGGCGCCCCCAGATGGTTTTGCCCGGCTGGATCATAGCGCACATCACGCAGGCCGACGCGCCCGGCCATGTCCTGTAATTCACAATCGCCATTGGCCGAACAGGTCAGGCAATCAAGCGGGTGGTCGGAAATATAAAGCTCCATCACCCCTTTTCGCAAGGCGTTGAGGCGCGGCGTTTCGGTCTTAACCACCATGTTTTGCGCCACTGGTGTGGTACACGATGAGGGGGTGCCGCTGCGCCCTTCAATCTCCACCAGACACAGGCGGCAGGAGCCAAAGGCTTCAAGGCTTTGGGTGGCGCACAGGCTGGGAATGTCAGATCCGGCCCGGCGCGCCGCGTGCAAGATGGAGGTGCCTTCGGGCACGCTGATGGTTTTGCCATCAATGGTGAGCGTAACCATGGCCGAAGATGACACGGCCGGGGTGCCAAAATCCTGCGGACCAAGTTTTGCCATTCTTTCCTCCTATTGCGCCGCGTCTTTGGGGGCAAAATCATCGGCAAAATGGGTCATTGCCGTGCGTACCGGGATTGGCGTCATGGACCCCATGGCGCAGGCCGAGCCGTCGGCCATCACCGCGCACAAGTCTTCAACGAGGGCCATGTCCGGCGCGTCTTTGGCCAGAAGTTCTGCCCCGCGCACCGCGCCGATACGGCAGGGGGTGCATTTACCGCAGCTCTCATGGGCGCAAAAGGCAAAGGCATAGCGCGCCTGCGCCCGCATGTCGGTATCTTCGTTAAAGACGATTATGCCGCCATGGCCAACCCCTGCGCCAATGGCTGTCATGGCTTCATAGGCAAGTTTTGTGTCGAACAGGGCCGGCGGCAGATAGGCACCGAGCGGCCCGCCAATCTGCACCGCTTTGATGGGTTTGCCAGAGCGCGTGCCGCCGCCAATGTCTTCGATAAGGGTGCGCAGGCTCAAGCCGAAGGGCGCTTCATAAATACCGCCATATTTCACATCGCCGGAAAGCTGAAACGGCATGGTGCCGGCGGAATCGGGGCTGCCCAGCGCTTTATGGTGCGCGCCGCCTTGCGCCAAAATGCCCGGCGCGGCGCACAGGGTGATGACATTATTGATCAAGGTGGGCTTTCCATAAAGCCCGTGCAGCGCAGGCACAGGCGGCTTGGCGCGCACAATACCGGGCTTGCCCTCAAGGCTTTCAAGAAGGGCGGTTTCCTCGCCGCAGACATAGGAACCGCCGCCAACAAAAACCTCTATTTCAAAGCTCTTGCCGCTCTTTTGAATATTTTTACCCAGCCAGTTTGCGTCTTTCGCTGCCGTGATGGCCGCATTCAGAATATCAGCCGCCAGCGGGTATTCAGAACGCACATAAATGATGCCCGTATCCGCACCGGTGCCCAGACCGGCAATCACCATGCCTTCGATCAGCAAGAAAGGATCGCCTTCCATAATAAGTCGGTCGGCAAATGTACCCGAATCGCCCTCATCCGCATTGCAGACAACGTATTTTCGGGGTGCTTTTGCGCTCAAAACCGTGCGCCATTTAATGCTGGCGGGAAAGGCCGCGCCGCCGCGCCCGCGCAAACCCGCAACCTCGATTTCGTCAATGATGCGCTGTGCATCCAGTGCCAATGCGGCGCGCAGGCCGGCAAATCCGCCATGGGCCGCATAGGCGTCGATATCATCCGGGGCATATAGCCCGCAGGTTTTGAAAATTTGCCGGGTTTGCGTTTTCAGATAGGGAATGTCATCCACCAGACCAAGGGATTTTTCGTGCGCCCCGCCGTGCAAAAAATCCGCATCAAACAGCCCGGCCACATCGTTCGCGCCAACCGGGCCATAGGCCATGCGGCCTGTGTCGGTTTGCACTTCGAGCAAAGGTTCGGCCCAGCACAGCCCGCGCGAGCCATTGCGGATAATCTTGATGTCCTCGCCGCGCGCGCGGGCTTCATCAGTAATGGTGCGGGCCAGTTCATCCGCCCCAAGGGCCAGGGCCAGTGTATCAGCGGGGATGTAGATGCGTGTGCTCATGGTTCCAGCCCGGCCAGATGCGCATCGAGTTTGTCTTCATCCAGTTCTGCCACTGGCTTGCCATCAATCAATGCCGCCGGGCCGTGGGTGCACAGGCCAAGGCAATAAACATTGTGCAGCGTCAGTGCGCCATCGGCGCTGGTTTGGCCGGGCTGGAGGCCGGTTTTTGCACAGGCATGGGCGGTCAGTGCGCGCGCCCCCGCCGCCTGACAGGCTTCGGCCTGACACAGGCGAATGCTGTGGCGCCCCGGCGGGCGCATGGAAAAATCATCATAATAGGCAATTGCGCTGCGCACTTCGGCGCGGCTGCGGGCAAAACCCTGCATCAAAGGCGCAAGGGCGGCATCATCGATATAACCAAAAGCATCAACCAGCGCCCGCAAGGCGGCGGTCAGCGGCTGGCCTTTGGCGCATGTTTCCTCAATTAACGCCCGGCATTTTTCTTCATTCCAGCGGGTCATGGGCGCAGTCTATTCCTTTTTTTGCACTTTCAACAGTCTTGATCACGATAAATTTGACACTGGTCAATTGTGGCCGCGCCTGCGAGGTGCTAGAGTGTGCGCATCGTATCCGAAGCCATCACCCCTAACCCCGCACACGGGCAGGGGGCGTTGGCCGCGGCGAATGTTTCGCCGCCGGGTTTGCGTGGAAACACGTTGGCCTCCCGTGCTTGGAAAGGATGAGACGATGTTACACGACTCATTTGGTCGTCAGTTTGCGTATCTGCGCCTCTCTATCACCGAGGTGTGTAATTTTTCGTGCCAGTATTGCCTGCCCAACGGGTATCGCAAAAAAGCCGGTCCGGGATTTTTGCGTGTTGATGAAATCGCCCGTCTGGTGCGTGCCTTTGCTGATCTGGGCACATGGAAGGTGCGCATTACCGGCGGGGAGCCGAGCGTGCGCAAGGACTTTATTCCCATTATTGAAACCGTCGCTGCAACGCCCGGTGTGCGTCGTCTGGCCACCACCACCAATGGCTATCGGTTAAAGGAAAACGCGCATATCTGGCGCGCGGCGGGGCTGGATGCGATTAATGTATCGATCGACAGCCTGCGCGCCGATGTGTTTCACAAGGTGACCGGCCATGACCGGCTGGCCGCTGTCCAGGGCGGTGTCGAGGCCTGCCTTGAGGCAGGCTATGAGGCGGTCAAAATCAATGCGGTTTTGCTTAAAGGGGTGAATGATCAGGATCTTGATCTGTTTTTGGATTATGTCAAAACCCGCCCCGTCAGCCTGCGCTTTATTGAGTTGATGCGTACCGGTGATAATGCGGATTATTTCGCCCGCTATCATGTGCCGGCCCGTGTCGTTTCTGATGTTTTGGAACGCGGCGGCTGGGTGCGCAAAACCCGTGATGCGGGGGCCGGTCCGGCGGTTGAATATGTGCATGCTGATTATGCCGGGTCCATCGGTCTGATTGCGCCGTATTCAAAGGATTTTTGCAAAAGTTGCAACCGCTTGCGGACCTCGGCAATGGGCAAGCTGCATCTGTGTCTGTTTGCAGAAATGGGCATGGATTTGCGCCCGTTTTTGCAAGATGATGCACAGATAAATAAACTTAAAGAATTTTTATTAAAATCATTGAAAACCAAAAAGATAAGTCATTTTCTTAATGATAAAATTACTGGCGGGAATCACCGCTTTGCTGATATCGGGGGGTAAGATGAGTGAACTATTAGATCCGTCATTCCGGGATGCGCCGAAATCCAGAATGGCCTTTCAACTGGATACCGACTTTCGTCGGTATGACGCGTGTCGTAAAAGTATAATGCCATGACTAATCCTCTTCCCGCCGCTTTTCATATGGCCGATGTGGGCGGCAAAAGTCCGTCATATCGCCGGGCGTTGGCCATGGGGCGCATCCATGTGGGCGCGCACGCTTTTGGTCATATCGAGGCGGGGACTTTGCCCAAGGGTGATGTTCTGAAAATTGCTGAAATTGCCGGGATTGGCGGGGCCAAGGGGACGGCCAGTCTGATCCCCTTATGCCATCCCTTGGCGCTGGACCATGTGGCGGTTTATATTGATCTGGAGCCGCAAAGCCACAGTGTGGCGGTGTATTGTGTCGCCGCCGCCTTTGCCAAAACCGGGGTCGAGATGGAGGCGCTGGCCGGGGTCAATGGGGCGCTTTTGACACTTTATGATCTGACCAAGCCGGTGGAACCGGCCCTGACGATCAGCGATGTGCGTTTGCTGGTCAAGGAAGGCGGCAAAAAGGGCCGCTGGGTCTCTCCTGATGGTATACCAGAGCGCGTCGCTGGAATTATGCCGCAGAGCGGTGAGCGACCATTGGCGGGCATTCGGGCGGCGGTGGTGACGCTGTCGGACCGGGCCTCATCAGGTGAATACGAAGATAAATCCGGGCCAAAATTACGTGCCGCGCTGGAATTTTTGGGCGCAGATGTCATCGCGGCGGCTATTTTACCTGATGATGAGGATAAAATCGCCAGGCATCTTAGTGCGCTGGCCGATGCGGGTACGGTGGATCTGATCATCACCACGGGCGGCACCGGCCTGACCCCGCGCGATGTCGCCCCCGAAGCCATTGCGCGCATTTGCGTTAAAGAAGCGCCGGGCATTGGCGAGGCCTTGCGCGCCGCTGGCGGGCGTCATTTGCCCACCGCATGGCTGTCGCGCTCAATCGCTGCTGTGCGCGCCAACACCCTGATCGTGGCCCTGCCAGGATCGCCCAAGGCAATCGATGAAAGCATGGACGTGTTAAAGCCGTTTTTGCGCCATGCGGTGCGTCTGGCGCAAGGCGGTAAAGGTCATAATTGTGACCCAAGAGCGGGGGCATCATCGTGATTTCTTATGACCAGGCGCTGGCCCTGATTGCCAAAGAGGCAGAACCTTTATGCCCCAAAGCCATCGCCCCGACTGAGGCGTTGGGGCGTGTTCTGGCAAAGGATGTTGTCGCCGAACGGTCCTTGCCACCATTTGACAATACGGCCATGGACGGCTTTGCCTTATGCGCCGAAGATAGCACAAACGCGCCGCTGGATTTGCCAGTGGTGGGCAGTGTTGCCGCCGGGGATGCCCCGGATATGGGGCCGCAGGCCGGCGCTGTCGAGATTATGACCGGCGCGCCCATGCCCGGTTGGTGCGATTGCGTGGTGCCGGTGGAAAACGTCGAGGTGACGCGCGATGACAATGGCGTGCCAACCCGCATCGCCATAAAAACACCCATTGCGCACGGGGCGCATATCCGCCGCGCCGGGGCCGATGTGCAGGCGGGGCAGGAACTGATTAAAGCCAGGGCGGTGATCACACCGCAAATCATCGCCGTATTGACTGCTTTGGGCGTGCCAGAAGTCCTGGTGTCGCCGCGCCCGTCAATTGCCTTGATTGGCACCGGGGCGGAGGTTGTGCGTGACCCGCACGCCGCCTTGGCGCCCGGCCAGATTTACGACAGCAATACGCCTTATCTGCGTGCCGCTTTGAAGGGCGCAGGCTTTGCGGCCGAGGCCATGCCCGGCGCGCCGGATGAAACGGCAGATTTTTTAAACGCCATCAAGATGGCACAGGGCGCGGATATCATCATTTCCACCGGCGCGGTCAGCATGGGGCGGCGTGATTTTGTGCCCGAGGCTTTGGCGCAATTGGGCGCGCGCACGGTATTTCACAAGGTGGCCATTCGCCCCGGCAAGCCGATTTTGTTTGCGCGTTTACCCAATGGGACTTACTTTTTTGGCCTGCCGGGTAATCCGGTATCGGCGGCGGTGGGGCTGGAATTCTTTGTCATGCCCTTGCTTGATGCCCTGATGGGGCGGGCGCGCAGGGCGGTCATGACGGCCCCGCTTGGCAATGATTTTACCAAAAAACAAGGCCTGACCATGTTTGCCAAAGCGCGTTTGGGCGCGGGCAAAATTGAAATTTTGGGTGGCCAGCAATCCTTTCGCCTTGCGCCCTTGTTGGCGGCCAATGGCTGGGCGGTTTTACCGGCGGATGCGGGGGGCATGCAGGCCGGTGATGTGGTGGGATTTGTCCCTTTTGAAAGAGGCGCGGCATGAAGGTAACGGTGCAACTTTTCGGGGCCTTTCGCCCCTTTGGCGAGCGGATCACTATTGAGCTTTCTGATGGGGCCGATGTGTCCCACGTGCGCGCCGCATTTACCGCCGCTTTGCCATCTGAGGTGCATGAACTGATTGCCCTTAGTCGCTTTGCTGATGCGCGCACAGTTTTGGCCGAAGATGCGCCACTTGATGCAGATTCAATACTGGCAATTTTACCACCAGTATCAGGAGGTTAATTGTGAATATTCATGTAGAGGTGCGGGATATTGAAAAGCAGGTTCTGGACCCGGCAGAAGCGTTGAATTTTGTCGAGGCACCGGGCCACGGGGCCGGAGTTTTATTCCTTGGCGCGGTCAGAAACCGCAATCAGGGGCGCGATGTACAGGGCGTCAGTTATGACGTTTTTGCGCCGCTGGCCGCGCAAAGTTTCGCCGAAATTTGCACTGAGGCACAAGAAAAATGGGGTCAGGATTTACGCCTGTATGTGGCCCATGCTCAGGGCCGTCTGGCGGTCGGGGGGCTGAGCATTGTCATTGCCGCCGGATCGCCGCACCGGGACGAGGCCTTTCGCGCCTGCCGCTATGTGATTGAAGAGATCAAAACCCGCGCGCCCGTGTGGAAGCAGGAGCATTACACAGACGGCGACAGCGAATGGGTGCAAGGCCATGCCTTGTGCCAGCATGGTGATCAAAGTCACGTCCATGGCTAGGCCCAAATCACATGTGGCCGGGCTGGTACTGGCGGGCGGTGCCTCGCGGCGCATGGGGCGCGACAAGGCGGCGTTGACGGTTGGTGGCCACAGTCTTGCCAGTATTATGATTGAAAAACTGGAAAAAGCGGGCGGCGATCCGGTGCTGTTGAGCGGTATTGGCGGGATTGAGGATATTTATCCGGGGCGCGGGCCGCTGGCCGGTATGCACGCTGCCCTTTCGCATATAGATGGCGCAGAAGCCATGCTGGTCGTGCCGGTGGATATGCCAGGTTTGCGCATCAGCACATTGCAAAATCTGGGCAAAAGTCCCGGGGAAGCGGTTTTTTTTGAAAACCAGTCTTTGCCGTTAAAATTGGCGCTGAACCAACGGGTTAAAGACCGTCTGGAGACGATTTTGTCAGACCCAGCGGCGGATTTATCCATTCGCCACTTCCTTACCGGGCTGGATTCCCGTCCGCTTTGCCGGGATATGCTGGGCCGGGCTGAACTGATTAATCTCAATACCCCGCAAGATGTGACAGCCTGGGAGGGGCGTAATGAAAATCAAACTTGAAATGGGCGCTGTGCAATGCCGCTTAAGTCGGCAAGAGGCGCAACAATTGGCCAAAGACGGGGCCATAAACGAGACCGTCACCCTGCCCGGCGGGGCCGGGTATGTGCTGGCCATAGGTACGGCGGAAGGCCTGCCCGCGCCGCAATTTTCCTTTGATCCGGCGGGGCCGAATTTTGTCTTTTACATCACACCGGATGATGCCCGTAAACTGGCCACTGAGCCAATGAAAAAAGGCATAGAAGGGGTATTTGACCAGGGCTGTTTTTCCATCGAAGTCAATGTCAAAGACTTTGCACCCGGCGCAAAAGAAAAGCCAAAAAGCGCATGAAACGGCTGGGCCTTATTGTCACGCTCGTCGGTCTTGCCGCCTTCGCTTTCGTGAGCATCAGGCCAACCCCGCGCCCGGGCCTCTCTTTGGCGGTGGCCAGCAGTTTTGCGCCATTTTTGGAAAGTCTGAAACCGGGCATTGAAAAAAACTGTGGGGCCAGGGTGCATATCAGTGCCGGTTCCAGCGGCACATTGGCCGCGCAGCTTCTTAATAATGGCCCGTTTGATGCTTTTTTTTCCGCTGACGCGGCACGGCCCAAAAAGGTGTTGGCACAGGGGATCGGCGTAGGCATGCAGACCTATGCCTATGGGCGGTTGGCGTTTTGGCAACCGTCCTTGGCGCACGACGGGGCGGCAAATACGCGCCCGCTGGCGCTGGCCGACCCGGCATTGGCGCCTTATGGGCGGGCGGCGCGGCAAAGTCTGGCGCGGCTGCGTACGGTTTATACCGTGCCGCAAAAAGAGGTT
>JALWSB010000008.1 GCA_027080345.1 Robiginitomaculum sp.
CTATAGGCCCCGGATAGCCTGCGGCTTCCGGGGTGACACGTATGGGGTATGTAAACAATCATCCTTGTGTCATCCCGGAAAGGCGTAAGCCTTATCCGGGACCCATTGCGCCACAAAAAACCGCGCCGGGGTCACCCCCGACGCGGCCTCTTTGTCAAACGCTAAAGGTTAGCGGGTGATCTTGATCTCAAAGCCGATAATACGGCCCTTATTGAGCGGCGAGAACGTGCCCCCCAGAGGAAATGGACCAATGGTCGGTGGCAATTGCGTATCGCCACCAATGGTCACTTCATCGAGAAGGTTTTTGCCATAGACCGAGAGCGTCACGCCCTTGCCTTCCAATTCCAGCGAGAGGTTGGCATCGACCATATCGGCACCTTGTAAAAAGCCCTGATTGCTATCTGTGTAGAACGCCTTGTCGCGGTGATTGAACAGCACTTGCGCGCTGATCGGACCCATTGCGGTTTCGCCATCCAGCAAAATACCGGCGCCATACGTCCATGGTGCCAAACGCGGAATTTGCAAGGCCAAATCAGTTGCATCAACAACCCCGTCCCCGGAAATATCAAACTTCACCTTGGTGTAATCGCCATCAACATGGCCCAAATTACCGGTCAGGGTGATGTTGTCATTGACGAACACTTGCGCATCAATATCAAAGCCTTGAATACGGGCATTGGCGGTGTTTTGCACAATCTGAATAACGCCTGTCGCCACATCGGGAATATTAACCGCCCGCTGCATATCCGCAATCGTGTTGTGGAAAAGCGCGGCGTTAAAACGAACCAAACCATCAAAGAGATCGGTTTTTACGCCTGCCTCAATTGAGTTTTGCTCTTCCTGTCCAAACGGACCCGGTGAGGCCGTCGGTGATGTGTTGCGCAGGTTAAAGCCGCCACTACGAAAACCCTTGGTCCAGAAACCATAGAATTGCGTATCGTCATTGGCCTGCCATTGCATCCCGATTTTTGGCGTGAAGCTGTTTGATATTGCTTTGTCAACAAAATCAAAACTGGTGCAGCCTGTGGCAAGGGTGCAATTCCCCCCTGCAATCGAGGAAATAGTGCGAATTTTAGCTTTTTTGACTTCGCGCGTAGCCCGTCCACCAAAAGTCACCGTCACCGAATCCGTGGCATGATAATCAAATGAAGCAAATGCACCGGACGTTTTATGGGCTTGCACCCCGCCGCCAATCAAATTAAGCGCCCCGCCCAGGATCAGGCGTTGCTCTGTGTAATTTGTATTTTGTGTAAAATAGTAAAGCCCGGTGGTGACATCAATCGCCCCGAACGTGCCGTTATAGCGCAACTCATCAGAAAGCTGATCCTGGCGCGTAACAAAATTAGCGTGGAAGAGAAAACCTGGCGTCGCGTCAATATCACTGCGGCCATTACCGTCATATTCACGATAGCCAAGGATATTGGTAAACACCCCATCGCCAAAGCCAACATTAAGGTGGCTTTCTGCGGTGGCCTGATCCCAGTTATTATTGGTTGTGCCTTCTTCGTCGATGGAAAATTTGAAGTTGTTACGGGCAAAGTTACCGTTGTTTTTGGACGCCGGACCATCGCCACTGACATCGCCATGCTCATAGCGCAAGGTAGTATCGAAATTCTCGCCAACATCAAAGCTGACCGCCGGGCGGACAATCCATGTGTCGGACTTGCCAAAGCTTTTGCCCGTAGCCTGGTTTTTAAAGAAACCATCATCGCGGTTGTAATACCCGGCCAATTTGGCCCGTACCTTGCCGCTATCGCCCAAAGGCCCGGTCACCACCAGACCACCGGTATAATTAAGCCCGGTTTCAACCGAGAACTTGCCTTTGATTTGCGGTGTATCGCTGGGCAGGGTTGTGTTCACCAGAACCGCACCGCCGGTCACATTGCGCCCGAACAAAAGGCCTTGCGGGCCACGCAGAACTTCGACGTCAGCCAGATCAAATGTATCGAACACAACACCGGAATTAACACCAAGATAGACGCCGTCCACAAACACGCCAACCGTCGGGTCAATCGACGGGATGGAGCTGTTAATACCAAGACCGCGAATGGAAAAGTTGGCCACACCTTTGGCCGTACCAATGGTTTCAAGCTGCACATTCGGGGCGCTATAGCTCAGGCTTTGAATATCGCGCGCATGTAATTTATCCAGTTGCACTTCGCCATAAGCCGTCATCGCAACCGGCGCGTCCTGAATGTTCACACCGCCCGCCTTCTTTGTGGCGGTGACAATAATTTCATCCTCGCGCACGGTATCGTCCTGCGCCGCGGCCAGCGCCGGCAATGCCAGCACCAGAACAGATACGGCGCCCAATAATGTGCGTTTGCCAAAACCTGTGGTTTTCATCATAATTTCCTCTTGTTCGTTTCAAAGGCTTGGGGAGTAAAATGCCTTCGTCTGATTTTATTTTTCCGATTGTGTCCCACGGAAAAGACACCGCTCTTGTGGCGGCACTACCGGGCCTTGTACGCAAGATCCTTCAACAACACCAGAACCAGCGCCATTTTGGTGCCAATTTGACTGGCATTATTTTGTCGTGTGACAGAAATATCACAAAATTAACCGCAACAGCCTTGTGTGCCGCCCCTATTGCCCGCACGAAATTACCGCGCCATACTTGGCACTATCCAAAGTTGTTTTTCCTCTCTAAAAACAAGACCTTCGCCAATGACCCTTGATAAAAACGATAACATCACAACCCCCTGGGAATGGGAAAAATATTGGAAATCGGGGCGCATTGCCTCTTGTTTTGATGACAACCAGGAGGGCTATCTGGGGGCCATTGCCCGGCATTGGACAGATTTTTTCAGCGCCAGCACCGCCGGTGACAACGTGCTTGATCTTGGGTGCGGCAATGGGGCGATCAGCGTTCTGGCGCTAAAAGCGCAGCCCGATCTTAATGCTTACGGGGTCGATATGGCGGCAATCGACCCGGCCAAAACCGCCCCCGGGGCCAATGACATTTTGGCAAAGGTGCATTTCAGCGGCGCCGTTGATATGCGCGCCCTTCCCTTTGATGACGGGTATTTTCAGGCCATCAGCTCGCAATTTGCAATTGAGTATGCGCCGCTTGATGCGGTCATAACCGAGGCGGCGCGGGTGCTCGCCCCCAAGGGGCGATTTTGCGCCGTCCTGCACGCCAAAAACGGCTATGCCTGGACCGCCCAGCAAGATGAGCTGGCAGACATCGCCTTTTTGGAAAACACCGTGCGGCTGATCCCCATCACCCGCAGCGCAATCACACATGTGTGCAAAGCCGAGCGCGCCGGTGCGGCGCTGGATGCGCAAACCGATGCCAATGCCCGCGCCGCCGCCAAAGCCTTGAATGAGGCCTTGATGGAAACCACCCGGCGCACCTTGAGCCATACCCATCCCTTTATGCTCAAATCCGTCGTCGACACCATTGCCAAAACCTATCATGCGCGCAGCCATTATGATGCGCCGCCATTATTGGCAAAGATTGACGAGGTTGAAGACGAAATACGCGCCCATAAATTGCGCTCAGCCGCGCTTGTCGATGCGGCCCTCGACGAAGACGGCATCGCCGCCTTATGTAAAGAGATGCAGCAAAATGGCCTGGAACCACAACAGCCAAAGCGCCTGAATGATGACAGCCTTGGCGGCTTTCTTGGCTGGGCCGTTCAGGCCACCAAAGGGGCCTAAGTCGCAACCCCACAAACAGGGTCATAACTGATAACCAAAAGCTGTAGCAAGTTGATCCTTGACAAAGTAGGACAGTCGTCCTACATCATGCATCATAAATACGCAGATCGCGCTTTTGATTGGCTGGAAACACCCAAAAGGCACCTTTTATGAGCAGCATGACAACACGGGACCATATTGTTGATGCCGCTGACCTGTTATTCTATCAACACGGTTTCGAACATACCTCCTTCTCGGACATTGCAGATGTGGTGAATATTTCACGCGGCAATTTTTATTATCACTTCAAGTCCAAGGATGAAATTCTGGATGCCGTAATCAACAAGCGTCTGGCAGACAGGCGTATGATGATGGAGCAGTGGGAGATCCAAGGCAAAACTCCCCAAGATCGCATCCAGAGCTTTATAAATATTCTAGTCGTAAATGGCGACAAGATAAAACGTTATGGCTGTCCGATTGGCACATTAACTTCCGAGTTGGCGAAGCTTAACCACAATGCACAAGCAGAAGCTAACGGGCTATTTATGCTATTTCGAGCTTGGTTATGCAGGCAATTCACATTGCTTGGGCGAACAGCCGACGCTGACGAACTGGCGATGCATCTTCTTGCCCGTAGTCAGGGGGTTGCCACGCTGGCAAATGCCTTTCAGGACGACAAATTTATCGCACAAGAAGTAAAGATGATGTGCAACTGGTTGAAATCTGTCACGCCTAGTTAATCCTACAGGAGAACAATACAATGTTTATCATAACTCTTAAATTTTCCGGTAACAAGGACTTGGCCCACCAGTTCATGGAAGGACACAAAGAATGGATCAAATGCGGCTTCAACGATGGTATATTTTTATTGGCTGGCAACCTTCAACCCGGTCCGGGCGGCGGGATTGTGGCACATAACACTTCACTACCAAATCTTCAAAACAGGGTGAAAGATGACCCATTTGTTATGGAAGATATTGTAACTGCCGAAATTTTTGAAATCACCCCATCAAAAGCCGATGAGCGGCTGAAATTTCTGCTCGGCTAAGTATCCATCCGGTAACTTTGATACAGAGGTATTGGACATATGAGCACCACAATATTGGGTCCCGATGGGAAAACGCGGTGTCGTTGGTGCGGTGCTGCCCCGGCATTTCTTGGCTATCACGATACCGAATGGGGGTTCCCGGTAAGTGATGATCAGAAACTGTTCGAGAAATTGAGTTTGGAAAGTTTTCAGTCTGGGCTGAGTTGGCGCACCATTCTTGCCAAGCGCAAGAACTTTCGTGCTGCATTCCATGATTTTAATTTCGATATAATAGCACGCTTTACGAAAGAGGATGTGGAACGCCTACTCAAAGATGAAGGCATCATTCGCCACCGTGGTAAAATTGAGGCCCTCATCAACAATGCGAGATGTGCCCGGGAAATGGTTAAACGGGAAGGGTCACTCGCGACTTTTTTTTGGCGATATGAACCTAATCCGGCACATCTTGCAAAATCTCAGACAGCTTCAATGTCTGCGGAATCAATTGCCTTGTCCAAAGAATTGAAAAGGCAAGGCTGGAAATTCGTCGGACCCACAACAGTCTATGCTTTCATGCAAGCAAGTGGGCTGATCAACGATCATGCCCAAGACTGCGTTACCAGAGCTAAGGTTAAAAATGCACGCAAGAACTTCAAGCGGCCGGGTTGTTGATGGAATTGACACACCTACATCTGAGGATCCGGCAAAATAGTACTTTTTGAATTATATTCAATCATACTGAATAGTAAGGCCGCGCTTGGACAAAATACCACAAAGTGATTTTGAGAATCATCGCAGGCCGTGAAGCTCGCCTAGCGCCCCAACCTGCGCAACAGATTATACCCGGCTGCGATAATAAACAGCACCCCGGCAACGGCCAGCGCCGGGCCGCGCAACAGCTCACCAAGTGTGCTTATCTGGCCGATCAGGCGGGTTTGCCAGACGCCAATGAACACAGCGGCAAGGCCAATAATACCAAACAGGATAAAGGCCAGAAAACCACGCCCCCCCGCCGGATGAAAATCAGAACTTTGACGCGCATCAACGACCATGGCCTCTGGGACCACGTCCTCGTCTTGCCTGTAATCCGGATCGCTTTCATCATACCAGGGCACAGAGGCGGCACCCTCTTGCTCATAAAGCGGCAAGACCTCTCCGCTATCATCCACAATGGCAGGTTCTGGTATGGCGTTGGCGTCTTCAGTGGCGGCAATATCATCTGATGACAACACCAATACGTCCTCTGTGCCGCTCTGCGTCATGACAGGCAGCGCCTCGTGTTCTTCACTATCACCCTTAAGCCCATTGCCCGCCGGGCGCTCATTGGTCCCGATATTATCAAGATAACGGACGATTTTCTCGGCGACTTCAGAAACCGGCCCGGAGGTTATTGCCGCCGCTGCGGACGAATAAACAGGCGTTTCTTCGTCATGCTCATCGGCATTATCAGCAACCAGCGGTGGCGGACTTTGCTCTTCGCTTGCCACCGGGGCCGTATCCGGCGCATCGAGATCGATCTTCACATCCAAAGGCACTTCATCATCATGGGCGCGCGCCAAAACAGTATCGGCCAGGGGCGGCAATTGCGGTGTTGGCGCAATCACAACGCCATCTGGCGGCGTCAGAAACAATGCTTTCTCGGCGGCGCGGCGGCGTACCAGCGCATCAACAACAATCACCTCGCCGCCAAGCTCTGCCCGGCGCCAGACATCAAAACCAGCCGCCGCATCAACCGGACATCCCTCATTCACCCGGCGCATTACATCGCTTTTGGCCAAATTGGCGATACCAATATTAAATGTCAGGGCCATCAGCGCGTCATATTGGTTCTGGGTCACTGGCGCGAACAATAACGCGGCCAGTTGCGGCTCCAGTTTACGCACATCCCAGATCAAAAGGTCATTGGCATCTTTGCGCGTTATGTGCGCCCCTTTGCGGGCAAACGCCGTGTGCCCATAGCCCATGACCCAGCGCTCATCAGGCAATGGTACCGCCTGTGCGCGAAAGCCTTCAAACGCTTTGATCAGGGCATACCCTCTTGGGGAAGTTTTCATATCTGACATAGCCAAGCCGTCTCAATTCGGGACATCCAAACAATCCCGTATGGCTTCATGCAATGTGCGGGCCGGTTTACTGCCCCGGGCCGGGACGCCATATCAATGTCGAGGCAATGGCCGTAAACGGCGCAAAGAAACCACCGCCAGAGCCGCCGCCCAGAAGATAGATTGCATCATTATAGCTGACAGCGGCGGCACCGGTACGCGGTGCCGGCATGGGTTCGGCGGCCATCCATTTTGCCGTTTGCGGATCAAAAACCCAATGATCATTCAAGGTTTCCCCGCGCCCGCCGCTGCGTCCGCCAAAAACGTGAATTTTGCCGTGCAAAACGGCCGCCGTATGTCCGGAGCGCGCAACCGGAATATCCGGGGCTGTGCTCCATTTGCCACTGGCCGGGTCATATACATCCACTTGCGCCCCCGGATTATCCGCCTCGCCGCCGGCAATCACATAAATCTTGCTATCCAGAACCACTGCGCTGGCCCCGCGCCGCTGGCCGACCGGGGTTATGCCGCCCGGCGTCCATTCTCCCGCACGGGTATCGTAAATCGCCATGCGATCAGCTTGCGGCCCCGACCCGCCAAGCGCGTAAAGCCGCCCATGGAGCGCAACAAAAACAAACGAGGCCCGCGCCGTTGGCATGGGTTGCGTAATGGTCCATTCATCAATTTTGGGGTCAAAAACCCACATGGAATTGCTGACCTCCCCATTCCCTTGCGCCGCATAACCGCCCGCCGCATAAAGAAGCCCGCCCGACGCCGCCAGACCAAATTGCTCAAGCCCGACCGGCAATGCCTGATCAGCGCGCCAGCCCCCGCCGGATTGATAGGTCTCTACCGTATCCAAAGGGGCCAGAAGCCCGGCCCCGCCAACCGCATATATGCGCCCGTCAAGCACATCCGCACCCAGGGCCGCACGGGCATTTTGCAAAGGCGCCGCATCGCTCCAGCTCCCGGCCAGAGACGCCGCGGCATAAAAGAAAAACGCAAGAAAGGAAAACCCGAAAGACAAACGCATAACAAGGTCCTATGTCAGAATGAGAGTGGCCAAACCCAGAAAAACAAAAAAACCGACAACATCGGTTGCCGTCGTCAAAAACACCGTCGAGGCCACCGCCGGATCGACGCCTACCCGCTTCATGGTCAGCGGGATCAGAATACCGGCCAGACCGGCAATCAGCATATTAATCAGCATGGCAGACCCGATCACAATAGCAATTCCCAAGGAATGAAACCAGAAAAAAGCAATTGGCCCCATAATCGCGGCAAAGATAAGGCCATTGACCAGCCCGACTCCGGCTTCGCGTAAAATAATGCGCCGGGTGTTGGCGCGGGTGATATCGTGCGCAGCGATTGAACGCACCGCAACGGCCAGCCCTTGCGTGCCCGCATTACCGCCCATGGAGGCAACAATCGGCGCCAACACCGCCAGCGCCACAACCTGCGCAATCAGCGCGCTGAACATGCTGATCACGGCCGAGGCAATAATCGCCGTCAACAGATTAACCACCAGCCAGGGGGCGCGACTTTGCACGGTTTCAAAAACCGTATCGGCCAGGCTCGCATCATGCACCCCGGCCATGGCCAGAATATCTTCGGTATGCTCTTCCTTCATCACGTCGACAATGTCATCAACCGTGATCATACCGGTTAGCCGGCCTTTTTGATCGACCACCGGGGCCGAAGGCAAGTCATATTTTTCAAAAAGATAGGCGGCGTCTTCCTGATCGGTCTGCGGTGTAACCACCGCCCGCAACGGACTCATAAGCTGCGCCAGCGGCGTGGTTCGTGCGGCCCGCAACAAGGTGGACAAAGCCACCGTACCTACCGGGTGAAACGCCGGATCAACCACATAAACCTCGTAAAACGTATCGGGCAGGGTATCATCTGGCACGTCACGCAAATGATCGATGGCCTGACCGACAGTCCAGAATTGCGGCGCGGCCACAAACTCACGCTGCATCAGGCGCCCGGCGCTGTCTTCCTCAAACGCAAGACTGGATTCAAGCGCCTGGCGCTCTTGCGGATCAACCCGCGACAAGACCTCGGCGCGCGACGCCTCATCCAGATCCTCAACGACCTGAACCGCATCATCCGATTCCATATCGCCAATCGCATCGGCAACATGGCGCGGGTGCAGCACTTCAAGAATATCTTCGCGCGCATTATCAGTCAGGGCGGTAAGAATGTCCGCCCCAAACGCGTCCGGAGCCAGCCGCGCGGCGGCCTGAATTTCTTCGGCAGAAAGCTGTTCGAGCACATCGGCGGCATCGGCCGGGTCCAGCGCCGCCAGCGTTTTCGCCAGATTGTCCGCATCCTGCGCGGCAATATCGGCGCGCACACGATCAACCGCCCGCGTATCAACAAACACGTGCATAGACTCTTCCGTCGAAGGCCCCTTTTGGCTCATGTCTGATATCTCGCCCATAATCCATCCTCAGATAAAGCACCCGGCAATACGGCATACTGAAATCGCCTGTATCGACCCATTAGGCAAGGCCTTTTGCCAATAAAGCCTGCTCAAACGTGTTATCACCCGACTGGTTCGGGTGATCCAGCCCTTCCTTTCTTCGTCACCATCCGGCTTGACCGGAGAATGACGCGGCGGGGATGGTTGGGGAATAACGAAGGGTGGAAGCTTACACAAACGTGTCATCCCGGCCTCCGAGCCGGGATCCATAGGGCATAATTACGTCACTATAGGCCCCGGATAAGGCTAACGCCTTTGCGCAGGTGACAC
>JALWSB010000009.1 GCA_027080345.1 Robiginitomaculum sp.
CATGGGAATCTCCTTGTCGGACGGGTGAAACGGGGACTTAAAGCCTAGCCGTTGATTTTCGGGGCCAATTCCCCGCTTTCATATCGTTGGGCCATGCGGCCAAGCGTTATGGGTTTGATTTTGCTCGCCTGCCCGGCCGCGCCAAATTGTTCATAGCGCAGTTTGCACAAAGCCTGCATGGCCTCGCGGGCGGGTTTGAGGTATTTGCGCGGGTCGAACTGCGCCTTGTCATCATTGAGAATTTTGCGCACCTGGCCGGTTGCCGCGAGGCGTAAATCCGTGTCGATATTCACTTTACGCACGCCATATTTGACGCCTTGCAAAATCTCCTCGACCGGTACGCCGTAGGTTTGCGGCATGTCCCCGCCATTGGCGTTGATAATGTCTTGCAGGTCTTGCGGCACCGAGGACGAGCCATGCATCACAAGGTGCGTATCGGGCAAGCGCTCGTGAATGGCCTTGACCACATCCATGGCCAGAATATCGCCTGTGGGCTTGCGTGAAAACTTATAGGCCCCGTGCGATGTACCCATGGCAATGGCCAGGGCATCGACTTTGGTTTTGCCGACAAAATCCACTGCCTGATCCGGGTCGGTGAGCAGCATGTCGCGGGATAATTTGCCTTCAAAGCCGTGGCCGTCTTCTTTTTCGCCCTCGCCGGTTTCCAGACTGCCAAGACAGCCTAATTCACCTTCGACGGAAACGCCGACTTTATGCGCCACATCGGTGACTTCGCTGGTTATCGCCAGATTATACTCATAAGAGGCCGGGGTTTTGCCATCGGCTTCCAAAGAGCCATCCATCATCACCGAGGAAAAGCCGTTTTGCATGGCCGAAAAGCAGGTGCGCTGGTTATTGCCATGATCCTGATGGATGCAGATTGGAATATTGGGGTAGAGCACTTCGGCCCCTTCGATCAATTTACGCAGCATGACATCGCCCGCATAGCCGCGCGCACCGTTTGAGGCTTGCAGGATAACCGGCGCATCGACTTCATAGGCCGCCGCCATAATCGACTGAATTTGCTCCATATTATTGACGTTAAACGCTGGCAATCCATAAGAATGTTCCGCCGCGTGATCGAGCAATTGCCGTAGTGAAATTCGTGCCATTATGGCCTCCTATCTGAGTATGTCCCGTGCGGCTTCGACAACCGCCCCAGATGTTATCTTAAAATGTTTATAAAGGTCTGGCGATGGGGCCGACGCACCAAATGTGTGCATACCAATAAAGCGGCCATTATCCCCCAGCCATTTTTCCCAGCCCTGTTCCACCGCCGCTTCAATACCAATGCGCGGCGCGGTGTCCAAAACAGACTTTTTGTAGGCCGCATCTTGCCCCGCAAAAAGTTCAAAACACGGCATGGAAACCACGGCGGCACGTACGCCTTCTTTGGCCAGAACGTCCGATGCGGCCACGGCAATCTCAACTTCCGAGCCGGTCGCCATCAAGGTGATGTCACGCCCGGTATCGGGTTCATACAAAACATACGCGCCTTTGGCGCAAAGATTTTCGGCCGTATGTTCGACCCGCACAGGCTCTAACCCCTGCCGCGTCAAGCTCATGATCGCGGGGGTTTTATCGGCTTTCAGCGCCAAGGCCCAGCATTCGGCGGTTTCCACCCCATCGGCGGGGCGAAACACGTTCAGATTGGGCATGGCCCGCAAGCTGGCCAGTGTTTCCACCGGCTGGTGCGTGGGTCCATCTTCGCCAAGGCCGATGGAATCGTGCGTCATGACATAAATCACCCGCGTTTGCATCAAAGCGGAAAGCCGTATGGCCGGACGCATATAATCGGCAAACACCAAAAATGTGCCGCCATAAGGGATAAAGCCGCCGTGCAGGGCAAAGCCATTCATCGCCGCCGCCATGCCAAATTCGCGCACCCCGTATTCGATATAATTGCCGCTGGCATCCTCTGGCGTGAGCAGCCTCATGCCGTCTGCCAGCGTGCCGTTGGAGCCGGTCAGGTCCGCCGAACCGCCGAGCATGGTCGGCACGGCTTTGGTCAGGCCATCGAGCACCGCCTTGGAGGTTTTGCGGGTGGCCATTTTTTTTGCATCGCGGACAAAAGCATGTTTGATCTGATTGACCACATCATCAAAGCCGGAGGGCAGCGCGCCAGATATAGCGGCGGTAAATTGCGCCGCCTCTTTGGCGGCATCAAAGCGGCTTTGCCAGCGCGCCCGCTCTTTTGCCCCGGCATCGCCAAGGCTGCGCCAGCGGGCCAGAATGTCGTCTGGAATATCGAACGGCGCATGGGGCCAGCCCAGCTTTTCGCGCGCCGCCGCAATCTCGTCTGCGCCCAAGGGCGCGCCCTGCACGCCGGACGTGCCTTG
>JALWSB010000010.1 GCA_027080345.1 Robiginitomaculum sp.
TCGTCTGTCTCTGCCGGTTTGGTTTTTGTCGGTTTTTTAGGTGCGCGTTTTTTGCGCGCTGGTTTTTTGGTTTTGGCTTTTGGCTTTACAGGGGCGGGTGTTTCGTCCTCCTCAGCCTCTTCGTCCCTTTCCTCATCCTCAATGACAAGCTCTTGCGGTTCCTCTTTTTGCGGCGGTGCCTGCAACAGCACCATTTGTCCCGGCTCCATATGAATTTGCTCAAAGCGCTCATGGCGCGGATGGATCAGCTCGCCCGCATCGCCATAGCTATAGACCAGCCGCGCCCAATCCTCATCGCGATAACCAAAGGCGGGGCCTTCGGGATCAAGATCTGACCAGTCCGCTTCGCCCGGCGCGCTAAGGCTGCGGCTTAGCCAGTCTCTGGCGGCCTCATCATTGCCCGCCGCGTGTTCAATGCGCTGCATTAAAAGGCACAGGCGCGACGAGGGTGGGCTTTCCGCCTCCAAAACTGGCGCAAGGGCGGCGCGGGCATCGTCGGGCGCGTCTTCGCTTAAATAAATTTCAGCCATTAATATACGGCTTTCGCGGTGATCCGGGTTAAGCTGAACCAGCCCGCGCAGGCGTTTATTGCGTGCCTTTTGCGTCTCATCTTCTTTCAAATCGCGATACGCCAGCGCCAGCGCCGGGTGCGGTTTGGCGCTCCAGGCTTCTTCCAGCAAGCCCGCTGCGCGCCAGCCCTTATTGGCGGCAACCAAAAGCCGCGCCGCCAGCGCCGCACCCGGGGCAAAACCCGGCGCGGTGGCTACGGCGTTTTGCGCCAGTTTGCGCGCTTCGGCGACATCGCCATTGGCTTCGGCCTGACCGGCCTGCGCCGCCAAAAGCACCGCTTTGCGCCGTTTTGCCGCCAGCCGCACCACATGCCCGGCCTTGGCCCCGCGCGCCAAAGTGGTTTCGGCCCCGGCCCAGTCCCGCGCCGCGACTTGCGCATCAAACAAGGCATCAAAGGCCCAGCGCGCCGTGCCGTCAGCATTAAGCGCTTCGCTGGCCTGAATAATGGCGGCATTAAAATCACGCCGCTCAAGCGCCGAGCGCACCAGCCCGCGCCGCGCCGCCAAAGCGGTGCGTTTATCCTCCAAAAGCATGGCATAATGACGTTCAGCGGCGGCCAGATCGCCCGCCGATTCCGCCGCCCGCGCCGCCAGCAAACCCGATAAAGCCGGGCGATCGAGCAAGGCCTTGACCCGTTCGGCGTTTTTCACCGCGCCGGTCACATCCCCCGATGCGGCGGCGATGACCGCCTGTTCCAGCGCGTCATAACCCTTGGCCCGGCGCCCTTGTGTGCGCAGGCGCGCCACCCGCCCCGGCAGATCAAACAGCCAGCCAAGGCTGCGCCAGAATACCGCCATCAAAAACGTCAACGCCAGTAAAAACACAATGGCGGCGGCAGCGCTGGTGCGGATTTGCAAACCAAACGCCTCAATACTCACCTGCCCCGGATGGGCCGCAAGCCAAAACGCAAAGGCGCCGATAATAAAGGCGATAACCACATAAATGCTGAGGCGGATCATGGGGTCTCTCCTTGTGAGATATTGGCAAGATCGTTTTTGACGCGGCGCAGGGCGACCAGCGCATCAAGGCGCGCCCGCGCGTCGCGCAGCCAGGGGGCGGCGGCGTCTTTTTGCGCGCCTTCAAGGCCATCCAGTATATGTACCGCCAAAGTCAGATCGTCCTTATCAAGCGCCTCTTGGGCGCGCACAAGAAGCGCATTGGCATCCGCGCCGCCGCCATCAACCCGGCGCACCGAAATTACCGAATCCAGACGTGCACCCATTTTGGCCAGCATGCCTTTTGGCTTTTCGCCTTTTTTTGTGCTCGCGGCGCGTACCGCCGCGCTCATGCTTTCAAAGCGATCGCGTAAAGTGGCGGGCCTGACCAGGCCGCTGCGGGCCACCGCACCAAGAGTGTCAAGCGCGCCGGAGTTTGGCAAAAATTTGGCCAAGGCGGCGCGTTCATCTTCAAAGGGCCGCCCGGCGCGCACCGCCTCATCCAGCGCCAAAAATGTCAACAACGCCGCGGCCCGATCCGGTTGTGCGCGGGTATTCTGTTTTATGGCTTCAATACGGGTATCAATGTCATCAAGCCGGGCTTCAAGAGCTGCCAATTTGGTTTTTTGCATGGCAACAGCGTCTTGAATCTGCGCCAATTGCGCATCGTTTTTCGTATTCTCCTGCGCAGAAGAAACCGGTCGGGCCTCCAGGGCGTCAAGACGGCTTTCAATGGCCCCAAGGTCCACCGGAGCCGATGATGGGGCGGCATTTTCCAGATCAGTTATGCGCCTAGCCAGTGCAGCCATGTCGGCGCGCAGATCGTCATTGGCGCTGATTTTCGTCTCAAGAGCGGTTATGCGGGTTGTCAACGCAGTTAGATCGGCCTGTTTGACCCGCGCCACTGATTTACTGGCAGACTTGCTCATAGAGGTTAAAACCGCATAGGCGGTGGGGGCCAGCACGAGAAATATAATGGCGGCGCCGATCACAAGAACACGCGAAAAGCGCTTGTTTGGCCGCTTGCCCGTATCGGGGGAGCCGTCAGCGCTTTGATCCGTCTCGTCCTCTACGGGTTCAAATTCCGCATCCACTGGTTCATTTTTTGCCGATTCATCCATGTTTATACCTTCATGTCCCTGATCTTATTTTAGGGGGTGTCGCGGCGGACTTAAAGGGCAAACATGGCCTTAAGGGTGTCAATCATGGAATTTTCCACAGGCGTATCGGCCTGGTAAATGGCGGCAAACCCAGCATCGGCCAGAACGTCCGCCACCGCCGGGCTGATGGCCAAAGCGGCAATGGTGCGCAAATCAACATTTTCTTTTTGCGCCAGCGCACAAAAGGCCTGCGCCCCGCGCGCTGAATAAAACAACACGCAATGGATATTATCCTGATGAAGGGCGGCAAGAATACCCTCATCAAACATGGTTTCTTTATGGGCCTCATAGGCGCACCATGATTTTACATCATAGCCCTCTTTACGCATATCGGCGGCCACATCAAAAGCGGCGTGACGACCGCGCACCCACAAGCCCTTGTCCAGTGGGGCTTCAAAAAAGCACCGGGCAAAGTGGGCCAGCATGGCGGCATTGCCGGGCATGCTGTGAATATGGTCGAATTTGGCGGCGATGGCCGCATCCAAAGAGGCGCCGGGAAAACAAAATATGGACAATGCATCGGCACCTTTGCAGCGCGCCAGCGCCGCTACGCCGTGGACGCTGGTGGCAATGGCATATTTAATGTTATGAAGCGGCGGCGGCGCATTTTTTGTTGGGGTGATATGGAGCATAGGCTGCACAAAGGTGTGAAATCCGCACTTTTCAAGTGTTTGTGCACTTTGCGCCGCTTGCGGTGCGGTGCGGGTGATTAATATGCCCGGTTTCAGTTTTCCCATTTAATCTGCGCCCCGGCGGTTTTGGCAATACGCAGGCCCTCATCCCGGCCAAGCGCGGCGGCGGCGCGCATCGGGTCGTCGCCAAGGTCAAGGGTTTTTTCGCTGGTCCATACCTGACTGCCATCAAGGGTGAAGACGGCCCCGCGAAAATGCATGTGATCATCCTCTAGGCGCGCCAGCGCCGCAATCGGCGTGCGGCATGAACCATCGAGGGCATCCAAAAAGGCCCGCTCGGCGGCCAGCGCCAAAGCGGTTTTTGCGCATAAAAGCGGGGCCAACAGGGCTTTGGTGCGTGTGTCATCACTGCGCATTTGCAGGCCGATTGCCCCTTGCGCCGGGGCGGGCAGCATGTCGTGAGGTTCAATAATACCGCTGGCCTTGGCCGCAAGCCCAAGCCGGCTCAGCCCCGCCAGCGCCAAAAAGGTGGCGTCAAACGCGCCGTCTTTTATTTTTTGCAGGCGTGTGCCGACATTGCCGCGTAAAGTCTCCACCACGCAATCGGGGCGCAGGCGGCGGACCTGCGCCTGGCGGCGCACAGAGGCGGTGCCTATGCGGGCGTTTTTGGGTAAATCCGCAATGGTTTTTATGGCTCCGGCAATCAAGGCTTCGCGCGGGTCTTCGCGCGGCAAAAATCCGGCCAGAACAAGGCCATCCGGCTGTGCCACCGGCATGTCTTTCATGGAATGCACCGCCACATCAATGCGGCCATCAAGAAGCGCCTCTTCGACCTCTTTGGTAAACAGCCCCTTGCCGCCTGCATCGATCAACCGCCGGTCGGTAATGCGGTCACCAGTGGTGACAATCGCCGTGATGGGAAAAGCAGTTTCGCAGGCGTTTTTATCTACCCCGTGCGCCGCGCCCAAAAGATGGCGGGTCAGGCGGCTTTGCGCCATGGCCAGAGGCGATCCGCGTGATCCAAGGGTCAGGACTGGTTGCACGATTGTCTCTCCGGCGCTATCGGTTCCTCCATGGACATACGCCGCCACCCCCCTGCCGCGCAAGATCGGCCACTGACCATTCTGGGTCTGGAAACCAGTTGCGATGAAACCGCCGCCGCTTTGCTGCGTCTGCATCCCGGTGGGCGCGGTGAAATTTTATGCGACCGGATTTACAGCCAGATCAGCGAGCATGCGCCGTTTGGCGGCGTGGTGCCGGAAATTGCGGCGCGCAAACATGTGGAAATCCTTGACGGCTTGATTGTTGATGCGCTGCGCGAGGCCGATCTTGGGTTTGGCGATCTTGATGCGGTGGCGGCGACCGCCGGGCCGGGTCTGGTGGGCGGGGTTATGGTCGGCCTGATGGCGGGCAAGGGCATTGCGCTGGCGCACGATCTGCCGTTTTTGGCGGTTAATCATCTGGAAGGCCATGCCCTCAGCCCAAAATTGGCAAGCGATCTGGCGTTTCCCTATCTTTTATTGCTGGTGTCCGGGGGTCATACGCAATTATTAAGTGTCGAGGGGGTTGGTGATTATACGCGGCTTGGCTCGACCATTGATGATGCGGCGGGGGAGGCGTTTGATAAATGCGCCAAAATGCTCGGCCTTGGCTATCCCGGCGGCCCGGCGGTTGAGGCGGCGGCGCGGCGCGGCGATGCGGCGCGGTTTTCCCTGCCCCGCCCTCTGTGGCGTAAAATCGGCTGTGATTTTTCTTTTGCCGGTCTGAAAGGCGCGGTGCATCGGGTCTGGCACGGGCTTGATACACCAACACCCAAAGACGCGGCCGATCTGGCCGCCAGCTTTCAGGCCGCATTGGGTGATGTGCTGGTTGACCGGACAACCAACGCTTTGAAATTATTCAAGGCCCGGCATGGGCCGCGCACTTTTGTTGTTGCCGGGGGGGTGGCGGCGAATGCGGTTTTGCGCGCCCGGCTTGAGGCGCTGGCGGCGGAACATGGCTTTGCCTTTACCGCCCCGCCGCCCCATTTATGTACCGACAATGCGGCGATGATTGCCTATGCAGGGGGCCTGAAATGGCGCGCGCACGGGGCTGATGGCCTTGATGCGCCTGCCCGTCCGCGTTGGCCTCTGGACGAAGCGGCGGCCAGCATGCATCCTGCCAGCGGTAGCGGAAAAAAAGGGCCAAAATCATGATGCAGTTTGACCATATTGCGGTGATTGGCGGCGGGGCCTGGGGCACGGCTTTGGCGCAAACCTGCGCGTCGGCAGGGCGCGCCGTAACCTTGTGGGCGCGCGAAGAGGATGTGGTTGCCAGCATAAACACGGGCCACGAAAACACCCGGTTTTTGCCCGGCGCGGTATTGTCGAACGCCATTACCGCGACCGGCGATCTTGAAAAAATTAGCAACGCCGACGCCATTATGATGGTGGTCCCGGCGCAATTTGCCCGCGCCATATTGGCGCAAATGTCGCCTTTTGTTCGCGAGGGTCGGCCGGTCATGTTGTGCGCCAAGGGTATTGAGCAAGACACGCTGACTTTTATGACTGATGTGTTGAAAGACACCTTGCCGCAAGCCTTGCCGGCGGTGTTGTCCGGGCCAAGTTTTGCCGCTGATGTGGTGCGCGGCCTGCCTACGGCGGTAACCCTGGCGTGCGCCGATCCGGTTGTTGGCAAGGGGCTGATGGAGGCGGTGGGCACCCGCGCCTTTCGGCCGTACTTTAGCGCTGATCTTATTGGTGCGGAAGTTGGCGGCGCGGTTAAAAATGTACTGGCGATTGCCTGCGGTATTGTGCTCGGCCGGGAGCTGGGCAAAAGCGCCCATGCGGCCTTGATCACCCGCGGCTTTGCCGAAATGACCCGGCTGGGGGTGGCGCTGGGGGCGCAGGCGGAAAGCCTGCGCGGGCTTTGCGGGCTGGGCGATCTGGTGCTGACCTGCTCATCAGAGCAATCGCGCAATATGTCGTGCGGTCTGGCGCTTGGGCGCGGTTTGAGCGTGGCGCAAATCATGCAAGAGCGCCAAGCGGTAACCGAAGGCGTATCCACCGCCCCCGCGCTGGCCACATTGGCGGCGCAAAGGGGCGTCGACATGCCAATTTGCCAGGCGGTGGCTGATATTGTTGCCGGGCGTGTTGATGTCGATACGGCCATTCACGGGCTTTTGTCGCGCCCCTTTCGCAGCGAATAGATGTTTTTATCAAAAACAGGTGAAAAACCATTGATATGGCTCTTTACGCGCCCCTAAAGGCGGGCAATATTGCACAGCGAAAATGAACAATAATGGAGCACAGCGATGAAGGTGCTGGTCCCGGTCAAACGGGTAATAGATTATAACGTCAAGGCCCGCGTCAAAGCCGACGGATCCGGGGTCGATCTGGCCAATGTCAAAATGTCGATGAACCCGTTTGGCGAGATTGCCGTGGAAGAAGCGGTACGCTTAAAAGAAAAAGGCACGGTTTCGGAAATTGTTGTCGTTTCCATTGGCCCAAAGCAAGCCCAGGAAACCATCCGCACGGCGCTGGCCATGGGCGCGGACCGGGGCATTTTGATCGAAATGGATGGCCCGGTTGAACCTCTGAGTGTCGCCAAACTTCTTAAAGGTGTGGTCGATGCGGAAAAGCCCGATCTGGCGATTTTGGGCAAACAGGCGATTGATGATGATGCCAACCAGACCGGGCAAATGCTGGCGGCCCTGCTTGACTGGCCGCAAGGCACATTCGCCTCCAAGCTTGAGATTACGGACGGCAAGGCGCTGGTGACGCGCGAAATTGATGGCGGTTTGCAAACCCTGTCGCTGGACATGCCTGCCGTGATCACCACGGATTTGCGCCTGAACGAGCCGCGTTATGCCAGCCTGCCCAATATCATGAAAGCCAAACGCAAACCCATCGATACCAAAACGCCGGGTGATTTTGGCGTGACGCCGGATATCCGGCTGCAACAAATCACCGTCAGCGAGCCACCCAAACGCGAAGCAGGCATTATTGTCGGCTCGGTTGAAGAACTTGTTGACAAGCTGAAAAACGAAGCGGGGGTAATCTGATGGCCATTCTTGTTATTGCCGATCACGACAACGCAAATCTGAACAATGCCACGCACAAAACCGTCAGCGCAGCGGCTAAAATGGGCGGCGATATTGATATTCTTGTCGCCGGGGAAAATACCGGTGATGTGGCGGCGGCGGCGGCCAAAATCGCCGGTGTGCGTAATGTCTTGCACGCCGATGGGGCCAGCCTTGGTAAACAATTGGCCGAGGCCATGCAGGCGCTGATTGTGCCGCTGGCTTCTGGGTATGATGCTCTTTTGGCTCCGGCGACGACCAGCGGCAAAAACTATCTGCCGCGCGTTGCGGCGGCGCTGGATGTGATGCAGGTCTCCGAAATTATTGCCGTTGAAAGCGCCGATACCTTTGTGCGGCCGATTTATGCGGGCAATGCCCTGCAAACGGTCAAAAGCACAGATGCCATCAAGGTGATCACCGTGCGACCGACCGCTTTTGATGCGGCGGCAGAAGGCGGTAATGCCCCGATCAAGGCCATTGATGCGCCCGCCGGACCGTTCAAGGCCAGCTTTGTCAGTGAAGAGCTGACCCAGTCGGACCGGCCTGAACTGACCGCCGCCAAAATCGTTATTTCCGGTGGCCGGGGCATGGGATCTGGCGAAAACTTCTCCATGCTGGAAAGCATTGCCGACAAGCTGGGGGCGGCCGTTGGGGCTTCGCGCGCGGCCGTTGATGCGGGCTTTGTGCCCAATGATTATCAGGTCGGCCAGACCGGCAAGGTAGTGGCCCCGGAGCTTTATATCGCCGTGGGCATTTCCGGAGCGATCCAGCATTTGGCCGGGATGAAAGATTCCAAAGTCATTGTCGCCATTAACAAGGACGAAGACGCGCCGATTTTTCAGGTTGCCGATTATGGTCTGGTGATGGATTTGTTCAAAGCCCTGCCAGAGCTGGACGCGGCACTTTAGAGCTATAACCAAAAGGAAGGTGACGCATGGGGATGATAGGGAACATTGGCGTCATCGGGGCCGGGCAAATGGGCGCCGGGATTGCCCATGTCTGCGCCCTTGCCGGGCATGACATTGTTCTTTGCGACATCAATGAAGACGCTTTGGACGCAGCACTTGGCAAGATTGAAAAGAACATGGGCCGCCAGGTGGCCAAGGGGCATATTACCGAAGAGGCGGCCAGAACCGCCCATGCGCGCATAAAAACCACCACCGATTATGCGGCCTTTGCGGCTTGCGGCCTTGTTATCGAGGCGGCAACGGAAAAAGAAGCGGTCAAAGTCTCGATTTTTGAAAAGCTCAATGGGCATCTGAACGCCGAGGCTTTTATCGCCACCAACACATCATCCTTGTCGATCACCCGGCTTGCGGCGATTACCGACCGGCCGGCGCGCTTTATTGGTCTGCATTTTATGAACCCGGTGCCGGTGATGAAGCTGGTCGAGCTGATTCGCGGGATCCAGACCAGCGATGAAACCTATGCCATGGCCATGGATCTGGTTAAGCGGCTGGGCAAAACACCTGCCGTTTCAGAAGATTTTCCGGGCTTTATTGTCAACCGCCTGCTCTTGCCGATGATTAACGAGGCGGTGTACGCGCTTTACGAGGGCGTTGGCTCGGTTGCCGCCATTGATACGGCCATGCATTTGGGGGCCAATCACCCGATGGGGCCGCTGCAACTGGCCGATTTTATCGGCCTTGATACCTGCCTTTCCATTATGCGGGTTTTGCATGACGAATTGGCCGACACAAAATACCGCCCCTGCCCGCTTCTTGTTAAATATGTCGAGGCCGGATGGCTGGGCCGCAAAACCGGGCGCGGGTTTTATGACTATGAAACCACGCCGCCGCAGCCCACCCGCTAGGGGCCGCGTTTGAGGGGAAGAAACAAAACATAACACCGTCACCCCGATGAAAATCGGGGTCCAGTTTTATGCACATGTGATCTCAAAAGAACTGGATACCGTCTTTTGACGGTATGACGCATCGCCCCTATCTTTTATGGCGCATCCGGAAAAACCGCTTTGATCAGGGCGCGGCTTTCCGGGCTGTTCCA
>JALWSB010000011.1 GCA_027080345.1 Robiginitomaculum sp.
GACTGACACGCCCCTTTTTGCCCAGCGCATCAAGGCGCACCGCCTCCAGCGCCGCTTCGTCATGCGCAGCGGCAATCGCGGCGGCGATCTCGTCTTCGAGTTTTTTATAGTCGTCCATCATGGCCTCGGCGTAACAAAAAAATGCGCACGAGGCCATGCCCCGATTGCGGGGTTTTCAGTGGAAAAAGAAAAAGCGAACCAGATCAGGCCAGCGCCGCTTTGGCTTTTTCCACCAATTGGGTAAAGGCCGCCGGTTCATGGATGGCCAGATCAGACATCACCTTGCGGTCAACTTCGATCCCGGCCAGGCTAAGGCCATTGATAAAGCGGCCATAGGTCAGGCCATTGGCCCGGGCACCGGCATTGATACGGGTGATCCAAAGTTTGCGAAAATTCCGCTTGCGAACCTTGCGATCGCGGTAAGCGTACTGACCGGCCTTGTCGACCGCCTGTTTGGCGACCTTGATGGTGCTGTTGCGGGCACCGCGATAGCCTTTGGCTTTGGTAAGAATTTTTTTGTGGCGGGCGTGGCTGGTGACGCCCCGTTTTACGCGTGACATGATATGCGCTCCTTAAAACAAGATAGATTGTCCGCTTTGGGCAATCAGCCGTATGGCATAAACTTTTTGACGATTTTGGCATCCTGGGCAGACAGTACTGCGGTGCCGCGCTTATTGCGAATTTGCTTTGGTGTGCGCTTGATCATGCCGTGTCGTTTGCCAATCTGGCCGCTTTTTACTTTGCCAGAGGCAGTAAGTTTGAAGCGCTTTTTTACACTGCTTTTGGTCTTCATCTTTGGCATTTTGCTCTCCTTGAAAAAACTTCCGCACGCCGAAGCAAACGAAAGCGGCATTACGATCCTTCAAGGCATGCCTTTGGCCCGAAAGATACTGAATGCGGCGTTATAGCGGCACGTAGCCGAAAGGCAAGGGCGAATGTGGGTTGGAAAGATGCCTTGGCATAAGGGTAGCTTACCAAAGCATCCCTGCCTTCGTCACCCTCTGGCTTGACCAGAGGGTCCATAGAGCATTGGCGTTTTATGGGTCCACCGATCAAGTCGGAGGACGACGAAGGGTAGGGCGTTTTCATTGTCGGCAATGGCCGGTAAGGTGAGCGCTCATCTGGCAAAGGAAAAACAATGGAAATTCAAGAGGCCTGTGTAGAGGCTTGCATTGCCGAGGCCAAAGCGTCTTTGGCAGCGGGCGGGGTGCCGGTGGGCAGTGTTTTGGCCAAATATGACGAGATTATTGCCCGTGGCCATAACCGCCGGGTGCAGGACAATGCGCCGGTTTTACATGGCGAGATGGATGCCATCAATAAAGCGGGACGGCGCAGCGATTACCCGGCCTTGACGCTTTATACATCGCTTAGCCCGTGCATGATGTGCGCCGGGGCGATTGTGCAGTTTAAAATCCCCCGTGTGGTTATTCTCGATGCGACCAATTTTGGCGGCAATGAAGACTTTTTGCGCGCCCGTGGTGTTGCGGTCCATATTATCGCCAATGCGCAGATGACCGCCATTATGGGCGATTTTATTCGTGATCAGCCAAGGCTGTGGAATGAGGATATCGCAGAATAAAAGGGCTTTATTAAGCCTTTACCTGTCCCATGGGCACAAAGAAGAACGCCTTAAAAGAGAAAAACAATGACAACACCAGACAATCACGAGCGACACTTTCGCAGCGCCGGGGAAGACCGGGAAATCCTGAGCCGAGTTCCGCAAACCCCACAAACCGCGTCCCCGGCCTATCGGCTGGCCTTTGATGACAGTGATTTTTTATTGCGCGATGATTTACGTCCGGTGCGCCTGCAATTGGAGCTGTTAAAGCCGGATTTGATTTTTCAGGAACAGGGCGTGGATTCCACCGTCGTGGTGTTTGGCGGCGCGCGGATACCGGCGCCGGGGGCAGAACCGGAACGCACCGCCGATGCCGCCCTGGTCAAAAGCCTGCAGGCCAAGGCGCATTTTTATGATGAGGCGCGAACCTTTGCCCGCATTGTTTCGGAATATTCCTTAAGCACAGGCGGGCGCGACTGGGTGATTTGTTCCGGCGGTGGCCCCGGCGTTATGGAGGCGGCCAATCGCGGGGCCGATGATGTGGGGGCGAAAACCGTTGGCCTGAACATTGTGCTGCCGCACGAACAGGCCCCCAACCCATATGTCACGCCGGAACTGTCGTTACAGTTTCATTATTTCGCCATCCGTAAAATGCACTTTTTGATGCGCGCCAAGGCGTTGACCGTGTTTCCGGGCGGGTTTGGCACGCTGGATGAAACCTTTGAAACCCTCACCCTGATTCAGACCGGGCGGGTGGCCCCCATGCCGGTTTTGTTGTTTGGCGAGGATTTTTGGCGGCGGATTATCGATTTTGAAGCGCTGGCCGATGAGGGCACGATCTCACGCGAAGATCTTGATTTATTTCAATTTGTCGAAACCGGTGCCGATGGTTGGAATGCAATCAAGCGGTTTTACGACCTGTAAGGCGGGTTTTCAGCCACACAGCCATTGGCACCTTGCGGCGCAAGGCCGGTTTCTCAACAAGATACCAGGAAAGCGCGGCAATTCCTGCGCTGATGGGCAGAGCCATAAGCAACATGGTCAAAGGATCGCGCGCCAGGCCGTAATGGTAAAGCGACTGCATAACCGGCCACTGCCATATATAAATGCCATATGAAAGGTCTGGCAGGCGCGTCAGCGGCGCAAAAGCGGCGGGCAACATAAAGCCGACCATGAGAATAAACGCAGCCAGAGCAAAATTCATCACCACCTCAAATGAGGCCGTTGGGCCAAATATCAGCGCTACGGCGATAACACCCAGAGCAATTTTAAGATCAAGCTTCAAAGCATCACGCCACATATAAAGTGTTGCCCCCAGCATATAGGCCATGGCAAAGCGCGTCAGATGGGTAAACGGGTCAGGCAAGGCACCATCGGGCAAAGCCCGCAAGCCAAGAAACGCAATAACACTTAGTGTAAAAAGCAAAAGCGCAGCGGTGCGGTCCCGCATCAGACCAAAACGGGCAATCAATACTGTGCCGCCATAAGCCATGGCCTCATAGCGCAAAGTCCACAGGCTGGCCGAAAACTCACCATGCCAGGGATTGTTGGCAAAAATTTGCGGCGGACCGCCAGAACTGTCACCAAACGTCAAGACATCACAAATATAACGCCATGTACCCCAATCAGTAAAATATGCGGCGGCAGACAGGCTGGTCACCAGAGGGCCAACAACCAGCGCCGCGGCCAGCGCCAGCACCACAAGAGCGGGAAACAAACGCAAAATCCGGGCGCTGACAAAGCGTATCAAATCGGGATTGCGGTAATAAGAGCGGGTGATAAGAAGTCCTGACAAAATAAAAAACGCATTCACCGCCACATAGGAAATGGTCATGTTAAAAAGCTGAACAGGCTCAGGCCGGGCGGCCCCATAAATGGCCACAAAACTGTGGCCCAAAACCACGCCCAGCGCCATAAGAAGGCGCGCCGGTGTTAAAAAATTGACAGGTCTGTCCAGAGCCGCCCCCAAGGTTACAGGGTCGGTCCTTTTGTCGGTGATGGCGCAAGCGGGCGTTTGCGCCTGTGTCAGATTGGTGCTCATAGAACCGGCATCGCAAGACCCGGGCCATATTGAAATCATCAACCCTTATTATTTTGGGGCCAGCACCATCATCATCAGGCGGCCTTCAAGCTTGGGTTCAAACTCGACCTTGGCGGTATCGGTGAAATCCTCACGTACTCTTTCGAGCAATTGCCTTCCCCTGTCCTGGTGCGCCATTTCCCGGCCGCGAAACCGGATGGTGACCTTGACCTTGTCGCCCTGATCAAAAAAGCGCTGCATTGCCCGTACTTTGACCTGATAGTCATGCACGTCGATATTCGGGCGCATTTTAATCTCTTTCAAATCCGCCGTTTTTTGCTTCTTTTTGGCTTCGGAGCGCTTTTTCTGTTCCTGGAAACGTAATTTCCCGTAATCAAGAATTTTGCACACTGGTGTTTCACCAGGCGCAACCTCGACCAGATCAAGACCAGCTTCAGCCGCCGCATCAAGGGCGGCATGAATGGGCATAACGCCTTGCTTTTCACCGTCCTGATCAATCAGCAGAACTTTGCTGGCCGTAATATCTTTATTGACGCATGGGCCTTTCTTTTTGGCGGGTGCGGGTGCGGTTGGGCGACGGGCTATGGTGTTCTCCTTTTTAGCCGGTTACGAAGATTTTCAATCTGCGCGCCAAACGCAATACCATGGCGCTTACGCAGATAAAGCGCTTTATGAAGAATACATGGCGCTGGATCAAGCCCGTAACTCATTTCAACGCGCCAAACATCTGTAAGGCATCGCGGACATTATGGGCCGGCAGGGTTTGTATATCCGGAGCGACAAAGGCGATGGCCCGTCTGCCGCGGGGGCTGTGAGCGTTGGCGTCTTCATGCCCCTGATGCAAAGAAATCACCAGTCCGCCGGCCGCCGCCGCAAGGTGCATATTGCCATTGGCGTGACCAACCATGCCCCCGGCATGATTGGCCAGGGCGGCAATCTGGAAAAAATCGGTCCGCGCGCACAGATCTTTTATACGCTCGTCCTGGCGGGCGATATTACGGGCCAATGCTCGCGCGCCAAAAGGCCCGGTCAGGGCACATCCCGTTCGCGCAGCCAGTATGGCCAGGGCCAGTCGGCCATATTGCTCTTCGGGCCACCTGTTTGCAGCCCCTTCTGCAGGCAGGTTGATAATAATAAAAGGTCTGGTCAGGCCAAAAAATTCCGGTTCCAGACTGGGAGCACCAGCCCGGCGGCGCAATAACATACGCAGGTCCGGCCCCGGCGCAGGGCGCGGCGTTTGCCCGCCAATCCCGCACAGATCAAGAAGATCGGCATCCGCATCAAGCGGGTGCGGCGGCTCCGTCTCAAGGCACCATTTCGCGCGCCGGTTTTGCCCGGCGACATTCGGCCCGAACATACCAATGGCATCAAGTAACTTGCGGCTTAACGCGGAGCGCTCAAAATCATATATCCGGGCATAACGTCTGGATTTCAGAACTTTTGCCAGCGCCCGTAATCCCTTGCCATTGGCCGGAGGCTCCATTGTATTGATATTGTCAAACAAGGATGTTGCGGCGGCTAAAGACGCCAGATTGGGAGCTGTCAGCAATGTCAAACGCGGATGGGCATTTGCCTCGTGCACGCGCTTTACCGCCGCCAATGCGTCGACGAAACGGCCAAGCGGTCCAAAACAAATGATCAGAGCGTCCGCACTCATTACCCCGGCCCTACCTCCGTTATGCCCACCTAGCTGTAATGGCTTTTTTCACCAGCGTGAAGCCTATTCTAACCCGTTTTGACAAGAGAATGATAGGCGTGCAGGGTTTTCTCGCACATGACTTCATGTGTGAACATGTGCTTTGCCCGTTTTTGTGCACTTTGGCGGATACGGTATTTTTGCGCATTATCCATATCCAGCACGTGAGCGATGGTCCGGGCGAGCGCTTTTGGGTCATCAGGCGGAACCAAAAAGCCGGTGTGTTCGGGCACGATGGTTTCCAAAGCGCCACCAAGCGCGCTTGACACGGCCAGACAGCCAGCTGCCTGGGCTTCCACGGCAACACGCCCGAATGCCTCGGGCCGGGTCGAGGTGACAAGAACAATATCAGCCAATGCATAAACGGCAGGCATGTCGCTGATATGGCCGGGCAGGATAACGCTTCCATGCAGACCCAGCGTGTCGGCCATGTTTTGCAGATGTTGGCCATATTGGGTCCGCCCTTGCGGATCGCCGGGCAATAAAAGGCGTAAAGAACGCCCTTGTTTTTTTAGCAAAGACAGGGCCTCAAGAGCAATGTGCTGGCCTTTCCAGCGGGTCAAACGGCCGGGCAACAGCAAAAGCGGACGGGTGTCATCAGGGTCAAGTCCGAGAGCTCTGGCGGTTTGTCGATTTTGGTCAGGCGTTATCGTAGCCGCCTTGAAAAAACTCTCGTCGGCCCCCCGGTAGATGGTTTTAATATGTTGGGGGTCTATAGCGTGCTCATCAGCAATGCGCGCGGCAATAAAGTCTGAATTGGCGATCACCATATCGCCGCGAACCATGACGCTGTTGTAAAATCGTTTGAGCGCATTTTGCGCGTTATATGTACCGTGATAGGTGGTGATAAAGGGCAGACCAAGCCGCCTGGCGGCAAAAAGGGCGCTCCAGGCAGGTACGCGGGAGCGCGCATGCAAAATGTCCGCATTAAAGGCTTTGGCGGCGCGGGCAATGCGGTCAATATTGCGCCACATGGTATAGGGGTTTTTTAAGCGCACCGGCAAACGAACAGTTTCCCCGCCCGCTTCTTTTACCTGTGCCTCCAGCCGCCCACCCGAACTGATGACCAGGGATTTTCCACCCGCATCGGTAATGGCGCGGGTGATCTCCAGCACGGTGCGTTCGGCACCGCCGCTATCAAGCGCGGGAATAATTTGCACGACACGCAAGGACACGATATTTTTCTTTCGCTAAAATAAAAACAGGCCCAACCCCAAGGACACGCAAATGACGACATCTGATCGTGATGATCCTCTTCTTATACTCGATATCGGCGCGGGGGAAACGCTGGCCTGTCATAAACAGGACGGGCGAGGGCCAACCATACTCTGGCTGGGCGGTTTGCGCTCTGATATGGGCGGCACCAAGGCCAGCGCTCTGGCCAAATGGGCAAAGGACAATGACCGGGCGCTGGTGCGGTTTGATTACCGGGGGCATGGGCGCTCTTCCGGTGATTTTGAAAACACGACAATTTCCCATTGGCGCGATGATGCGCTGGCGGTTCTGGACCAGTATTGCCCCGGCCCGGTGGTTCTTGTCGGCTCTTCCATGGGCGGGTGGATTGCGCTTTTGGTGGCACTGGCCCGTAAAAACAAGGTTCAGGGCATGGTGCTGATTGCCCCGGCCCCGGATTTTACCGAAAACCTGATGTGGGCAAAATTTGATGAGGATATCCGCCGCCAGATTATCGAGCGCGGGGTATATTACGAGCCATCGCCCTATGATGACGGGCCAATGCCCATCACCCGCGCCTTGATCGAGGACGGGCGGGACAATCTGATCCTGACCGGTCCGATTGATTTTACCGGGCCTGTGCGCATTTTGCAGGGCGTTGGCGATACCAGCGTGCCTTGGCATTACGCACTTGAGCTGATGGGGCGGTTAACCGGCCCCGATACCGTGCTTTCCTTATCCAAAGCGGGCGATCACAGCCTGTCTTCGCCAGACGATCTGGCGCGCCTGTTTGCTGCCATCGAGGCGGTTTCTTCACCATAACCGCCTGTTGCCCGAAAGCTGCACTGGGCGCAGATTACGATAAATTGAACCAAAAGCGCTTGTCATTGCGCCCCGCGCCGTTCAGTAAAAGGGACAAACGGTGGAGTTGTTTATGCGTATTGCCCTTTTTCCTGCCCTTGGTATGGCCCTTCTGGCCGCACCTGCATTTTCTGCACAAAACAATTCTGATCAGGCGCAACGCTACGATATCTGCCTTTCCAAGGCCCATTCGGCCCCGTCCGAAGCCTATGAAGATGCGCTAATCTGGCGCGCTGAAGATGGCTCTGCCCCGGCGCGCCATTGTCTGGCTGTGGCCCTGCTGGCGCTTGGGGCGCTGGCAGATGGCGCGGACAAGCTGGAAAGTCTGGCCAATGCGCCAGACCTTGAGCGCCCGCAATTGCGTCCGTCGCTTTTGGCGCAATCGGGCGAGGCCTGGATGCAGGCCGGGCACCCGCAAGATGCGGTGCGGGTCTATAGCGAGGCGATCAAAAGCTATCCAGACGATGCGGACAATCTGATCGGCCGGGCCATTGCCCTGCAAAAACTGGAAAAACCGGATCTGGCCCGGCGCGACCTTGATGCGGCGCTGCTGCGTCGCCCCGACGATCCTCTGGCTTTGCGTCTGCGGGCGCAATTACGCCTCGATGCGGGCGATCTTGCTGGCGCACAACAAGATATCAACCGTGCGCTGGCAAAGACCCCCAACAGTGTCGAAACGCTGCTGGTGCGCGGCCGCATACGCGAGGCCCGCCGTTTGCAACACCCGTAAGGCCTGACCCGGCACGGCCGTGTGGGTAAATCAGGCTCAAGGCCCTGAATGGAGCGGGTGAGGAGAATCGAACTCCCGTCGTCAGCTTGGGAAGCTGCTGCTCTACCATTGAGCTACACCCGCATAGCGGCTGCGCAGTATAAGGGGCTTTGGCGCAAGGCCAAGTCCTATACGCACAAAGCTGCACACATCATGATCCGTTTTGCGCGCTGATCAGATCGGCTTTGGTTTTGTGCAGGCCCGCATCAAACAGGCGCTCCCAGTCTTTCGCCGTTTTGGCCTCAAAGGCGCCTTGGGGGTAAAGCACCCCGCGCGAGGAATTAACAATAACCCCCTGACCATCAACGCTGGCGGCCAGCGCCTCAGCCGCCCCCGCCCCTTGCGCCCCATAGCCGGGCACCAAAAACGGACAATGCGGCAGCGCCACCCGCAAGCGCTTTGCCTCCAGCGGGGCCGTCGCCCCCACCACAACCATCAGCGATGACCAGCCGGTTTTTGGGCCTCTTTGATCGCGGGCAAACGGCGCCACCGCCGCCGCCACGTGCTGATAAAGCGGCGCAGCCTCAATAGGCAGGTCTTCAAAGTCTGCCGCGCCAGGGTTGGACGTGCGCACCAGCACAATAACGCCCTTTTCATTATCTATTGCGGTGGTGAAAAACGGCTCCAGCGTATCAAGACCCATATAAGGATTGACCGTAATCGCATCGCAATCAAGCCAGGCGTCTTTGCCAAGATAACCGTGCGCATAGGCGCGCGCCGTCGAGCCAATATCGCCGCGCTTGGCATCCAAAAGCACCATCAGGCCGGCCGCTTTGGCCTGGCCGCACAGGCGTTGCAAAACCGCCAGGCCTGGCGGGCCAAAGCGCTCAAAAAAAGCAATTTGCGGCTTGATAACGCCGCATTGACCCTCAATGCGCGATAAGACGGCGGTGAAAAACGCCTCAACCGCAGGAAGCCCGCTACCAAACAGCGCCGGAATGCGCTCCATATGCGGATCAAAACCAACACAAAGCGGCCCGTATTGGTCAATACAGACACTCAAATTATCACCAAAATGCATCTCTTTTCCCGTCACAGGCTGTAGGCCCCGCTGCGCACCCACCCGGTAACAGAAAACCGGCTGCGCGGCGCATAGGGAGCCACGGCACTGACAAAATGCATTTGCGGCACCCGGATCAGGCGCAACGTGTTCCACGCCGGGGAAAAGGTATCGCACACCTCACCATCATCATCCACCAGATGCAACAATCCGCCCCACTCAGGCT
>JALWSB010000012.1 GCA_027080345.1 Robiginitomaculum sp.
AATACTATCTGCCCGTGGACCAGTATATTGGCGGCGTTGAACACGCGGTTTTGCATTTGCTCTATGCGCGCTTTTTTACCCGCGCCATGAAAGATTGCGGCTTGTTGGACATTGAAGGTAACGAGCCCTTCGCCGGCCTGTTCACCCAAGGCATGGTGACCCACCAGACCTATAAAAATGATCAGGGCGAATGGCTGCCGCCCACAGCGGTGGAGCGCCAAGGCGAAAAATGGATCGAACGCAGCACCGGCAAACCCGTCATCGCCGGCGCCATTGAGAAAATGTCCAAGTCCCGGCTCAATACCGTTGATCCCAAAGACATTATTGCCAAATACGGGGCGGATGTTGCCCGCTGGTTTGTGCTATCCGATTCCCCGCCAGAGCGCGATGTGGAATGGACCAATGCCGGCGTTGAAGGGGCCAACCGCTTTGTACAAAGGGTATGGACCAGCACCTGTGCTGCGGCCGCCAAAACCGGTACAGACGCCCCCGATGAGACCATGGAACGCCTGCGCCACAAAACCATCCGTGCCGTGGGCGAAGATATTGAGGGCTTTCGCTTTAACCGGGCCATTGCGCGGCTTTATGACTTCCTGAACGCCATTCGCAAGGCCCCGGAAAACACCAATGTGAATTCGGTCATGCGTACCTTTGCACAATTGCTGGCGCCTTTTGCCCCTCATCTGGCAGAAAGCTGCTGGGAAAAACTGGGCGGCGAAGGCCTGGTCGCCGAGGCCCCCTGGCCGGTTTATGACAAGGCACTGTCGGAAGATGAAGAGATCGTCATTCCCGTACAAATCAATGGCAAGCGCCGGGGCGAGTATTCGGCCCCGCGCGGCCTGCCCAAGGACGAAGCGGAAAAACGCGCTCTTGCCAATGAGGGGGCAATTCGGGCACTTAAGGGCCTTACCGTGCGCAAAGTCATTGTTGTGCCCGACCGTATTGTCAACATAGTGGCCAATTAATATGAGATTTTTTCAATACAGTTTGTCTGCCTGCCTGCTGATTTTACTGTCGGCGTGTGCCGGTTTTCAACCCTTATATGGGGAAAACACCGCGGTACGGCGCAGCTTTGAAAATCTGAGCCTGGCCCCGGTTGAAGGCCGTGCCGGCTTTTTGTTTGCCCAGGCTCTACAAGATCGCGGCGGCATTCAGACGGGCCTGTCCGGCACCTATGTACTGGAAACAAATTTACGAAAAACCCAAGCCAATGTCGGTGTGCGGGTTGATGATGTTTCCACCCGGGCACGGCTGACGCTGCGGGCGCGCTATACGGTTCGCGATCGTGACGGCAAAATTGCCTATAAGGGCAATGCCATTAGCGAAGCTGCCTTTGATGTTCCGGATCAACCTTATGGCGCCATTGCCGCCGAACAGCACGCCGAAGAAACTGCGGCGCTGGTCCTGGCAGAAAAAGTCATGAATGATCTGGCGGTATTCTTTGCCAACCTTCCGGAAGAGCGTTGAAACTCTCTGGCTCCGCCATAAACCGGTTTATTAAAAACCCTGATCCGGCCGTTTATATCATCCTTCTTTACGGGCCTGATCATGGCTTGGTTTCCGAACGCGCCCAGACGCTGGAGACCTCTTATCTTGGCAAGGATGCGGGACCATTTGCCCAGACCGGGCTTAGCCAGTCCGACGTAAAATCAGACCCGGCCATTTTACAGGACAGCGTCTGTGCCATGGCTTTGGACGGTGGCAAGCGGGTGGTTCGCCTTAAAACCAGTGCCGATCAATCAGCCAAGGCGGTTAAAGACCTGCTGGGCGCCTTAAATGACAAAGAAATCACGCCCGCTGCCCTGTTGCTGATCGAGGCCGGGGATCTCAGCCCCCGATCGATTTTACGCAAATCCATAGAACAGGATAAAACCCTGGCCATGGCCATTCCCTGTTACGCCCCGGGCTTGGCTGATTTGCGTGAACAAGCCATGGAAATGGCGCAACACCATAACCTGCAATATGACGATGGGGCGCTGGATCATTTGCTGGCCCGCTTGCCGTCTGATCGCGCTTTGGCCAATAGCGAGCTGAACAAACTCACCCTTTATGCCAGCCAGAACAAAGACGGCCTGATCCGCATTGAAGATGTGATGGCCATTATAACAGACACGCAGGCGCAAAACCTTGATGCCTTTACCTATGCTGTTGCCGATGGCGATACCAGAAAGGCTGACCAGCAGCTGGTTCGCGCCACCGAAGCTGGCCAATCCCCCATCGCCCTGTTACGGGCTTTGCAACGTCATTTTATGCGTCTAGCCGAAGCCAAAACAGCCATTGAAGCCGGTCGTGATATAAAATCAGCCATGGCAAGCCTG
>JALWSB010000013.1 GCA_027080345.1 Robiginitomaculum sp.
GCCGCATCCGTTTTGGCTGTGCCTGCATCGGCGCTGGCAAACAGCACCTGGCGCTGTAAATTGGAAAGCGACACATGGTCATCATCCATCAGCCCCAAGGTTCCGACCCCGGCGGCGGCGAGATAAAGCGCCGCCGGTGCGCCAAGGCCGCCAACACCGACAAGCAGGACTTTGGCTTTTTTCAGCGCCTGCTGCCCCGGTCCGCCAATATCTTTTAGCACCAGATGGCGGGCATAGCGCTCGATCTCTTCATTTGATAAGCTCATCATCTTATTTCATAGTGAAGGTCATCTTATGTCCAGTCCATCAGCAAAACCCCTGTGGCAAAAACTGCAATTGCGCGGCGGCATGACGGTGCGCCTGTTAAACCCGCCAGACGGGGCGCGGGACTGGCTGGGGGCCTTGCCTGAAGATATATTATTGTCAGGGGCCGGTTTTGGGCCGTGCGATGCGGTGCTGGCCTTTGCCACCTCACGCGCTGATGTTGCCGTTTTGGCAGAACCTTCGGTAAAAATGCTGCCCCCCGATGGCCTCTTATGGTTTGCCTGGCCAAAAAAGACCGGCACGATACGCACCGACATCAGCCGCGATGAGGGCTGGGCGGCGCTCAGCGCCCTTGGTTTGCGCCCGGTACGCGCCATCAGCATTAACGAAAGATGGAGCGCCTTGCGCTTTCGCCCCAAAGAAAACGTCAAGTCGCGTCCGGCTCCGCAAACAACGGCGTAGACAGATAACGCTCGGCAAAAGAGGGGACAATCACCACAATGCGCTTGCCGGCCATATCATCACGTTTGGCCAGTTCCAGCGCCGCATGAAGTGCCGCGCCGGAAGATATGCCGCACGGCAGGCCTTCCAGCCGCGCCGCCTGCCGGGCGGTGGCAAAGGCCTCGTCAGAAGACACCGGTATCACCTCGTCAACAATGGCGCGATCCAGATTGTCGGGAATGAAATTGGCGCCAATGCCCTGAATTTTGTGGGGCCCGGGATCCTTGCCGGCCAAAAGCTGGCTTTCGGCAGGCTCCACGGCGATGACTTTCAGGTCCGGCAGGCGCGGCTTTAATGTGCGCCCGACGCCGGTTATGGTGCCGCCGGTGCCGACACCGGCGACAAAAGCATCAAGCGCCCCATCGGTATCGGCCCAAATTTCCTCGGCCGTGGTGGTTTCATGAATGGCCGGGTTGGCCGGGTTGGAAAATTGCCGCGCCAATACCGCGCCGGGGATTTCGCGCACCAGCTCCTCGGCCCGATCGAGCGCCCCTTGCATGCCTTGCGGGGCCGGGGTCAGATCGATCTGCGCGCCCAGATGGGTGAGCATTTTACGCCGCTCAACCGACATGCTTTCGGGCATGGTGAGAATCAGCCGATAGCCCCGCGCTGCGGCCACAAAGGCCAGCGCAATACCCGTATTGCCCGATGTTGGCTCGACAATGACCCCGCCGGGTTTCAAGACACCCTGCGCCTCCAGATCATCAATCATGGCCACGCCGATACGGTCCTTGACCGAGGCCAGCGGGTTAAAAAATTCCAGCTTTGCGAGAATTTCCGCTTTGGCCCCGTGTGCTTCACCCAGCCGCGACAGACGCACCAAAGGCGTATTGCCCATGGTCGCTGCCATGTCTTTGTAAATATGTCCGCGATGCTCTTTCTGTGTCATGGGGGGTCTCCTTTAGGTCGTCTTATCAGGTGCCGGTCGAGCCAAAGCCGCCCGCGCCGCGTGCTGTTTCATCCAGCATGTCTACATCCTGCCAGCCGATTTGCGTCACCGGGGCGATGACCATTTGCGCGATCCGCATGCCCCGGCTGATGGTAAAGGGCGTGTCCGATAAATTGGCCAGAATGATTTTCACTTCGCCGCGATAATCCGCATCAATGGTGCCAGGGCTGTTCAAGACGCTGATGCCATGTTTGATGGCCAGGCCGGAGCGCGGGCGAATTTGCGCCTCATAGCCGGCGGGCAGCGCCATGGCAAAACCGGTCGGCACCAAAGTGCGTGCCATTGGGTCCAGCACGATGTCGTCATCAATCGCGGCGCGCAAATCCATGCCGGCACTTTGCGCCGTCTCATAGGAGGGCAGCGCCAGCCCATCAAAATGCGGCAAGGTTTTGACCCGGACTGTTGGTGGTTTTGTGCTCATTTTTTATTGTTTTCCTCTTCGCCAAGGGCGGTAATAATCTTGTGTGCCAGCCGTTCCGCGACATCGCTTTTGCGCATTTTGGGCCAGTGCTCTTCTTTTGCGCCTAAAAATATAATCTGGTTATCCTCGCTGCCAAAACAATCCCCCGACACATCATTGGCCAAGAGCCAGTCACATTTTTTACGGGCCTTTTTGGCCCGCGCATGGGCAAGGACATCCTCGGTTTCGGCAGCAAAACCGATCACCAGTTTGGGGCGTTTATCTGCGCCAAGGGCGCTGACACCGGCCAGAATGTCCGGATTTTCCTCCAAAGCGAGGGCGGGCAAAGCGCCGCCATCCTTTTTGATTTTTTGTGTATCGGCGTTTTTAACCCGCCAGTCGGCGACGGCGGCGGCAAAAATCGCCACATCGGCGGGCAAAGCCGCCTGCACCGCTTTTTCCATATCGCGGGCGCTTTGCACGCGGATCACCTGGACGCCGCGCGGTGGTTCTATATTCACCGGGCCGGTGATAAAGCTCACCTGCGCGCCGCGCGCCGCCAGCGCTTCGGCTATGGCGCTGCCCTGCCGCCCGGAGGAGCGATTGGCGATATAGCGCACCGGGTCAATCGCCTCGTGGGTGGGGCCGGAGGTGATGATGATATGCCGTCCATCAAGCGGGCCTTTGGCGCCCAGAAGATTTTGCGCGGCGGTGAATATTTCCTCTGGTTCGGCCATGCGGCCAAAGCCGTGCTCGCCGCAGGCCATATCGCCTTGCGCCGGGCCGACAAAATGAATGCCATCTTTGGTCAGGGTTTGCGCATTGCGCACCGTCGCCTTGTGCTCCCACATGCGCACATTCATCGCCGGGGCGACCAGCACCGGCTTGTCGGTGGCCATTAATACGGTAGAGGCCAGATCATCGGCCCGCCCGTGCGCCATTTTGGCCATTAAATCAGCCGTTGCCGGGGCGACAACCACCAAATCCGCTGCGCGCGACAGGGCAATATGGCCCATTTGCGCTTCGTCCGTCAGATCAAAAAGATCCTGATAAACCGTATCGCCGCTCAACGCCCCCACTGATAAGGGCGTGACAAACTGCGCCCCGGCGCGGGTCAATATGGCGCGCACGCTGGCCCCGGCCTTGCCAAAGCGCCGGATCAGCTCAAGAGATTTATAAGCGGCAATGCCGCCGCCAATGATCAGAAGTATGCGTTTGCCGTTCATGGATATGCCCAAAATGCTTTACCAAAAAACCTAGCGTAAACCAGCGCCAGACAAAAGCGCTAAATCCATGAAAGGAGTGGGCCGCGTGCTCCTCCGTGTCACCCCGGGCTTGATCCGGGGCCTATAGAGCGGTGGATGCACACAATGGGTCCCGGATAAAGCTAACGCTTTTCCGGGATGACAAAATTGGGGTTTGTCTCACACTCGTCGTCCTCTGACAGACGCGGAGGATCCATAGTGGTTTGAAACTGGATACCGTTTTTCAACGGTATGACGTGGGTTAAGGAAGGAACGTCCCTAAATCCACAGCTTTACGGCCATGGCCAATGCGGCAAGGGCCAGGGCGTAAAGTGCCCGGCGCGCCCAGCGGGTTTTATGGGCGCGGGCGGTGGCGAGTTTTTCAATGCTGCCAGTGTCCAGCGTCAGGCCATTTTCGTTTATGCGGGCGGCGATGGCGGCCATGTCTTGCGCCAGGGCGGGCAGTTTTGGCAATACCCGGTGTAAATCATAGAGCGCATCCACCGCCTGATTCATCAACCCTTGGGGGCCTAATTCGCGGCGAATCCAGTTTTCCACAACCGGGTTGGCGACGCCCCATAAATCATGGTTCGGGTCAAGGCCGCGCGCCACGCCTTCGACCTGCACCATGGTTTTTTGCAATAACACCAGTTCGGGGCGCAAGTGCATGTCAAATTGCGCGGTGACATCGAAAAGCTGTAATAACAGGCGGCTCATGGAAACATCAGAGGCAGTTTTGCCAAAAATTGGCTCACCAACGGCGCGCAAGGCCTGGGCAAAATCATCAACGCTGTAAGCATCCGGTACGTATCCCGCCTCGAAATGCACTTCGGCAACCCGCCGGTAATCGCGGCGCAAAAAGCCGTAAAGTATTTCCGCCAGATAGCGCCGCTCAGCCGGGCCAATACGCCCGACAATGCCAAAATCGACCAACCCCAAACGCCCGTCCGGCATGGCAAAAAGATTGCCCTCGTGCATATCGGCGTGAAACACGCCTTCATCGAGGGCGCTTTTCAAAAACCCGGCGGTCAGAATGCGCGCCAAGGCGGCCTTGTCGATATCGCTTTTGGCCAGCGCCGTTTTATCGCTCAGGGCAATACCGTCCAGCCAACTCATGGTAAACACCCGCAAGGAGGTGCGGCTCCAATCCACTTCGGGGACCAGAATGTCCTTGGCATCGACCAGTTCGCCCAGCTCCGATGCCGCCGCCGCTTCGAGCCGTAAATCCAGCTCCAGGGTTAATGAACGCGCCAGCGTTTCGACAAATTTAACCGGCTCGAGGCGTTTTGAGCGGGTGAAAAAGCGCTCGGCCAGCCGCGCCCCAAGGGCCATGGCGGCAATGTCTTTTTTGATGCGCGCTTCTATGCCCGGACGCAAAATCTTCACCGCCAGCGCCTTGCCTGACGCATCTGTGGCGCGGTGCACCTGGGCGATGGATGCGGCCGAAAGCGGCGGCTCAAGAGAGGCAAAAAGTGTGTCAGCTTCCTCGCCAAAGGCGTCATACAGGGCCGCCTTGGCTGCGCTCATGGAAAACGGTGGCATCTGGTCTTTTAAGGCGGCCAGCCCGTCAACAACCTCTTTGGATAAAATATCCCCGCGGGTGGCCAAAAACTGGCCCAGCTTGACATAAGACGGGCCTAATTGTTCCAGCGCCCGGGCCAGCCGCACGCCTGGGCCATCAGATGAGGGCAAAACCCCAAGCCGGGCAATATGGCCAAAAAGGCGCACCAAAAAGGGCAGTTTTTCCTGATATTCGCGGGGCAGGATGGCATCATGGCGCGCCAGCACAAAGCCCGCCCGCATCAGCCGCAAAAGAGTGCCGACAGACGCCATGGGCTAAACCGCCCACCCGGTATGAAGCGCCGCCACGCCGCCTGAATAATTGCTATAGGAGACGGCGGAAAACCCCGCCGCGCGCAGCATGTCCGCAAATGTCTCCTGATCGGGAAAGCGGCGAATGGATTCGACCAGATATTGATAGCTTTCGCGATCCTTGGCGAACAATTGACCCAGCGCCGGGATGGCGTGAAACGACCATAAATCATAAGGTTTTTGAATGGCCTGATTAATCGGTTTTGAAAACTCAAGGCACAAAAACCGTCCGCCCGGCTTGAGCACCCGGCGCATGTCTTTCAAGGCTTGCAATTTGTCGGTAACATTGCGGATGCCAAACCCGATGGTCACCACATTGGCGCAGGCGTCCGGCAAGGGCAGATGCTCGGCATTGCCGCAGACCCAGCTCATATCATCGCGCCCACCGCGTTCTCGGCCGGCAAAGAGCATTTGTGCATTGATATCGCAGACAAAAGCATGGGCCGGGCCGCCGCCGCGCCGGGCGCGCACTTTATCGGCACGCGCCAAAAACAAGCGCGACAAATCCCCCGTTCCCCCGGCGACATCGACCAGAATTTCACCCGGTTGCGGATTGGCGCGGGTGATCACCATGTCTTTCCAAATCCGGTGCACACCACCGGACATGACATCATTCATCAGATCATAACGCCCGGCGACCTTGTCAAACACGCCGCGCACCAGCGTCGCCTTTTGGGCGCGCTTGACGGTTTTAAAGCCAAAAGATGCCGTCTCGGCACTATCTTCTTTTGCGCTGTTATGCTGATCTTGCCTGTCCATGGGAGCGGACCATAACGGCCCTTTTCGCTTTATGCTACAGGGCGCATGCAGGATGTGACATTATGCCTGAACTTCCCGAGGTTGAAACCGTGCGCCGGGGCCTTGCGCCGGTAATGCAAAACGCCCGCATTGGGCATGTGCATCTGGGCCGCCCTAATTTGCGCTTTCCCTTTGCGCCGCACTTTGCCGAGCGTTTGAGCGGTGTGACCATTGGCCTTTTGCGCCGCCGGGCGAAATTTCTTCTTGTTGAGCTGTCAAACGGGCAAACGCTTTTATGTCATCTGGGCATGAGTGGCCGCTTCAGCATTGTGGCAAAAGGCGACGCACCGCCGCCCGACACCAATCCGCGTCATGATCATGTGATTTTCACCCTGCATGAGGGCACACGGATTATCTATAATGATCCGCGCCGTTTTGGCTTTATGGATTTGGTGCCAACGCACGGGCTGGAGAACAGTCGGTTTTTGAAAAACCTCGGGCCGGAACCTTTGGGCAATCGTTTTAATGGTGCGCATTTGGGCACGGCCTTTAGCGGGCGCAAAACCCCGGTCAAGACGGCGCTTTTGGATCAAAGGACGGTTGCCGGTCTTGGCAATATCTATGTGTGCGAGGCGCTTTTTGAGGCGCGCATTCACCCCAAAACACTGGCCATGCGGATTGCTCCGGCGCGCCTTGATGCGCTGGCCAATGCGGTACGGCGGATTTTACGCACCGCCATTGAGGCGGGCGGCAGTACATTGCGCGACTATGCTGCTGCCGATGGGGCGCTGGGATATTTCCAGCATGCTTTTCAGGTTTATGGCCGCGAAGGTGAAGCCTGCCTGCGCGCGGGCTGCCCCGGCACCATCCGCCGTGTCGTTCAAGGGGGGCGCTCCAGCTTTTATTGTCCGCACTGTCAACATTAACATGACCGGAGCATGAAAACGCCTGTATGAAAGGGTGACGCGGCCCCAAGACTGCGCTATGCGGTGGGGGAAAGTGAACAAGCCGGAGTAAAACTATGGCATTTGCGACCATTCAGGTAAACACGGAAGGCCGTGTGGGGGTGATCACCCTTGACCGGCCAGAGGCGATGAACGCCCTGTGTGCGCAACTTACTGCTGAGCTGGCCGAAGCCCTGGCCACCTTTGAAGCCGATGATGGCATTGGCTGTGTGGTGTTGACCGGGTCCAAAAAGGCCTTTGCCGCCGGGGCTGATATTAAAGAATTACAGGCGCAGGATTTTCTAAGCCTTTATACCAAAGACCCGTTTTCCACCACATGGGAAGCAGTGGCCCGGTTCAAAAAGCCTGTTATTGCCGCCGTTGCCGGTTATGCGCTGGGCGGCGGCTGTGAAATTGCCATGATGTGTGATTTCATTATTGCCGCCGACACTGCCAAATTTGGCCAGCCTGAAATAAACCTTGGGGTTATGCCCGGCGCCGGGGGCACCCAGCGGCTGGCGCGTTTTATCGGCAAGGCCAAAACCATGGACATGTGCCTGACCGGGCGGATGATGGATGCGGCCGAGGCTGAAAGTTGTTCCTTGGTCAGCCGGGTTGTGCCTGTTGATGATCTGATGGAAGAAGCCATGAAGGCGGCCACGAGCATTGCCGATAAATCATTGCCCATTGCCATGATGACCAAAGAATCCGTCAATACCGCTTTTGAGACGACGTTGGCGCAGGGCATTCGCTTTGAACGGCGGCTGTTTAACAGCCAGTTTGCCACCGAGGATCAAAAAGAAGGCATGGCGGCCTTTGTTGAAAAACGCACGCCACATTTTAAAAACCGCTGAACTTCATGCGCTCGCGCGGTTGACGGCAGAGCCCTGCAAAGCTATAGGCCGCGGCTCAGCACGGTACACAGGCTATCGCGCGCCGCAATAATGGAATAGACGAAAAATGGCTAATACAGTATCCGCAAAAAAATCAATCCGGCAGATTGCGCACCGGACCAGCGTTAATCTGGCCCGCCGTTCTCGCGTGCGCACATATTTGCGCAAAGTCGAAGAAGCTATCGCCGCCGGGGATCATGATACGGCCAATGCGGCGCTGAAAACCGCAGAACCGGAACTGATGCGCGCTGTGGGCAAGGGTGTGTTTCACAAAAACACCGGGGCACGGACCATTTCGCGCCTGAGCCGTCGGGTCAAGGCCCTCAAAAACGGCTAACACACGACCCTTTATAGAGAATTTTTTAAAGCCCGCTGCCTTTACCTCGTCCAAACAGGTGCAGCGGGTTTTTTGTGCCTGCTTCTCGCGGGCGTGCCGCGCTCAAAGTCAAAGGGGGTGCCAGCGATTGCGGCGTATAAAATGACCCGGTTAAAGTGTTCCGTCCCCGCCCTTTTCGCTCAGGTTTGCCGAGTCATTTTGGGGCCAAACTGTCAACTGAAAAAAAATATTAATTTATTTTTAACCCTAAATCCGTTCGCTTCAATGGGTTAACCCCTGTCAAGCTGAAACATGCAGTAAAAAGCAAGATTTGATGTGTTGACCGCCGCGTATTCATGGCTAGATTGGCATTTCTGGATACAGGCTTTTTCTATCGGTAAGGCGTTGGGCGTCGTTTTTATTAAAAACGATTGCGGGGGAGAATTGCCTTATAGAACAATAAGATAGGCCGTGCACCTCTGGTGGGACAGGGTGTGGCATAGGGATAATGTGGGACGGATACGGTGGGACAGACCATGAATAAGAGGGAAGACGGTGTAATGCATTTTGATCAAGACGAACACCGGCTTCAAGACTTGTGGAATCAGGCCCGGCTTTTGTTGAAAAGTGAAATTGGTCAGGAAAAATTCGCCTCATGGGTGAAACCTTTGGCGCTGACCGGCGCGGATGAAACCAGTGTTCAGCTAAGCGCCCCCAATACGTTTTCCCGCGACTGGGTGAAGGAAAATCTGGGCCGTAAATTAAGCCGGGCCTGGGGACGTGTTGACCCGCAAAAGCGCGCCATTGACGTCAGTGTCGGCATGCCGGCAAAACTGGTTGAAGCGGCCCCTGAAACCAGCATTGGCAGCCATGATGTCGGGCTAAATCGCTATCGGGGTAATGCGGGGCAGTTCCGATTTGACAATTTTATTGTCGATCCGTCAAACGAGGTCGCATACGCCATTGCCAAACAGATTGCGCAAGGTGAAATGGGGCGGTTCAACCCTTTTTATATTCACGGTAAATACGGCGTTGGCAAAACCCATTTACTGCGCGCCATTGAAGCGCAAATCGCGACGCAGGAGCCGACATTGCGGGTGCGTTTTATGACCGCAGAAGAGTTTGTTTACGGCTTTGTCTCTTCCGTGCGCGGTGGTGATGCGGCGGGTTTCAAACAAGGCTTGCGGGCGCTCGATCTTCTGATCCTCGATGATTTGCAGTTCATGGCCGGCAAAGGGGCCAGCCAGGATGAGTTTTTTCACACCTTGAGCGCCCTGACCGGGGCCGGGGCGCAGATTGTCATCAGCGCCGATGCCGCGCCAAACGATCTTGCCGGTCTTGATCCGCGTCTGTGCTCGCGCCTGTGCGGTGGTCTGGTTTGCGATATCAAACCGGCGGACACGCACTTGCGCCGTAAAATCCTGCAAAATCGTGTTGAGGCGCTGGCCAGTGATTATCCGGGGGGCATGGATTTCCCGGCCGAGGCGCTGGATCTGATGGCCGAACAAGTATGTTCTTCGCCCCGCGAGCTGATCGGCGCGCTTAATATGGTGGTTTCGCGCACGCTTATTCTTGGTCGCCCGATCACCATGGCGGCGGTGCAGGCCATCCTGGCTGATTCTTTGAACGTGCGGGTGCGTAAAATCAGCATTGCCGACATTCAGCGCGCTACCGCGGCGCATTATGGCATCAGCCTTGATGAATTGGTGATGCGGCGACGCACGGCCAATATTGTGCGGCCGCGCCAGGTGGCCATGTATCTGGCCAAAACCCTGACCACCGCCTCCTTGTCGGCAATCGGCAGCCGTTTTGACAAGCGCGACCACACAACGGTCATGCATGCGGAAAAAAAGATCAAGGCCGCCCTTGAAACCGATGCCGCTTTGCGGGCGCAAATCAGCGCCCTGCGTCATACCCTGACCCAGCCGCAAAGCCTGGCTTAATTTTCAAGCTGCCACTGGACAGTGCCCCCATAACATGAAAAATGTCAGACTCGTTTTTGAACACGATGGCAGGCCATGAAATTATCAATTGATCGCGCAGACCTCCTTAAAGCTCTCAGCCATGTGCAGAGCGTTGTCGAGAGGCGCAATACCATTCCGATTTTGTCCAATGTTCTGATCAGCGCCGGGAATGACCAGATCACTCTGGCGGCCACGGATATGGATATTGAAATTCTCGAAGCCATTCCGGCCAATATCACGCAAGACGGTGTGGTCACCGCCCCGGCGCACATGCTTTACGACATCGTTCGTAAACTGCCCGAGGGGGCCGAGGTCGAGCTTGGCAAAACCAGTGATGACCCACGCCTGATTTTGGAAGCCGGGCGCTCGCGCTTTTCGCTGCCGGCGCTTTCTGAAGATGAATTTCCCGTGCTTTCCGCCGATGGTATCAGCCACACCTTTACGCTTGGGGCCAACGATCTGGCGCGCCTGATCGACAAGACACGCTTTGCGGTATCCACCGAAGAAACGCGCTATTATCTGAACGGTATCCACCTTCATGCGATGGAGGGCGAAGACGCCGCCTTGCGCGCGGTGGCAACCGATGGGCACCGCCTGGCGCTGGCCGCGCTGCCGGTTCCTGACGGGGCGGCGGGCATGCCGGGGATTATTATTCCGCGCAAAACCGTGCAGGAGGTGCGCCGCCTGCTTGATGGGTTTGACGACGATATTACCATATCCCTTTCCGAGGCGAAAATTCGTTTCGAAATTGGTTCGGCGACGCTGACATCAAAACTTATCGATGGCTCTTTTCCTGAATACGAGCGGGTGATCCCGCGCGCCAATGACAATGCGCTGGATGTCGAGGCGAGCAGTTTTTCCGCCGCTGTCGATCGGGTGGCAACCATTTCGGCCGAGCGTTCGCGCTCCGTCAAAATGACGCTGGAAGCCGATACACTGACCTTGATGGTCAATAATCCCGAGGCGGGACAGGCGGTCGAGGAAATGTCGGTTGATTATTCTGCCGAGCCATTGGAAATCGGTTTTAATGCCCGCTATCTTCTGGACATCATGACACAAATGGAAGGCGAAACGGCGCGCTTTTTGTTTTCTGACACCGCGTCCCCGACTTTGATCAAGGATCAAAGCGATGCGCACGCCCTTTATGTGCTGATGCCGTTGCGGGTGTGAATGAAACGGCGCTCTTATCGCTCGAGCTGACTGACTTTCGCTCTTATAAACATGTGCATTTGCCGCTCGACGCCCGTCCGGTGGTGCTGTACGGGCGCAATGGGGCGGGCAAAACCAACATATTGGAAGCCATCTCCTTGCTGGTACCGGGCCGGGGTTTGCGCCGGGTGCGCCTTGATGTACCGATCCGCCGCGAGGCCAACGGCCAAGGCTGGGCCGTGCATGCGCAATACCGGCACGCCGGGGGAGAGGCGGGCGCTCCCCCTTTGCCTATAGGCACGGGTTATGACCGGACGCGCGGCAATCGGATTGTACGTATTGACGGGGTGACGGTACGGCCGCTGACACTGGCCGATCATATCCGGCTGGTCTGGTTAACGCCCGAACAGGACCGGCTTTTTGCCGGGCCGCGCGCGCCGCGCCTGCGGTTTTTTGACCGCCTGACCTTAAGTCTGCATCCGGATCACGGACGCAATGCCAATGCCTATGAAAAAGCCATGCGCAACCGCCAGCGCCTGCTTGACGAAGGGGCGCATGATGCCACCTGGATTGCCGGTTGTGAACGCGAAATGGCCAGCGCTGGGGCGCGCGTCATGCAGGCGCGGGCCGACACGCTGGCGCAGTTACAATACGAGATCGAAAATCATGGCGATTCCGGCTTTCCGCGTGCTGATCTGACGCTGGCGGGGGGGTATGAGGACGCTCCAAGCGGCGATGAAGCTGATCTGGAGGCGGCGCTTTTGGGCATTATAGAACAAAGCCGCCCGCGCGATTGCGCCGCCGGGCGGGCCTTGTGCGGGCCGCACCGGGCCGATCTTGAGGTTGGCTGGCGGGCCAAGGCCATGCCGGCGGCGCGTTCATCCACCGGCGAGCAAAAGGCGCTGCTTATCGGCCTGACCCTGGCCCATGCCCGCGCCGTGGCGGCGCAAGAGGGCGGCCCGGCCCCGCTGATCTTGCTCGACGAGGCGTGCGCGCATCTTGATACCGAGCGCCGGGCACTGCTGATCGAAGAGATTTGCGCCTTGAAGGGCCAGGCCTGGCTCAGCGGCACCGATGCGTCCTTGTTCGAGGCCTTTGGGGACCGGGCGCAATATTTCGAGGTCAGTGGCGGGACTGTTCAAAGCCGCAATTAAACCCATAAATCATGCCTGTTGCTCTCGCCTCGCGCGCGCGCGCGCGGTAGATTATGCGTATGACAGATGAAACGAATCACTCCCCGGACGAGGCTGAATATGGCGCTGAATCGATCAAGGTCCTCAAAGGCCTTGATGCGGTGCGCAAACGCCCGGGCATGTATATTGGCGACACCGATGACGGGTCGGGCCTGCACCACATGGTGTATGAAGTTGTTGATAACGCCATTGATGAATCCCTGGCCGGGCATTGCGACACTATTGATGTGACCTTGCATGCCGATGGCTCGGTCAGCGTTGCCGATAACGGGCGCGGTATTCCCACCGCCATGCATGAAGAAGAAGGCATGTCGGCGGCCCAGGTGATCATGACCCAGCTCCATGCGGGGGGTAAATTTGATCAAAATTCCTACAAGGTTTCGGGAGGGCTGCACGGGGTTGGCGTGTCGGTGGTCAACGCCCTGTCGGTGCGGCTGGACCTGACCATCTGGCGTAATGGCAAAGAGCATTTTATGCGTTTTGCCCACGGCGAGCCGGAAAAAGACCTGGTGGTGACGGGCGACGCGCCGGACGGGCGTAGCGGTACAATGGTGCGCTTCTGGCCATCAGCAGAGACCTTTACCATGGTCGATTTTGATCGTGATACGCTGATCCACCGTTTGCGCGAACTGGCCTTTTTAAACTCTGGTGTGCGCATTAATGTGCGCGATGAGCGCGGCCCGGAACCGTTTGAGCTGACCTTGCATTATGAAGGCGGGGTCGAGGCCTTTGTGCGCCATTTGGATCGTACCAAAACGGCGCTTTTGCCCGAACCGATCATGATTGCCGGTGAGCGTGACGACATTACTGTCGAAGCGGCCCTGTGGTGGAATGACAGCTATCATGAAAATGTATTGGTCTTTACCAATAACATCCCGCAGCGCGATGGCGGCACCCATCTGGCGGGGTTTCGCGGCGCGCTGACCCGCGCCATTAATGCCTATGCCGGGCAAATGGGCGCGGCAAAAAAAGAAAAGGTATCGCTTTCCGGCGATGATGCGCGCGAAGGTCTGACATGTGTTTTGTCGGTCAAGGTGCCGGACCCCAAATTCTCCTCGCAAACCAAGGACAAGCTGGTCTCTTCCGAAGTGCGCCCGGTGGTCGAAAGCCTGATGGGCACGGGGCTTAATGACTGGTTCGAGGAGCACCCGGTCGAAGCCAAGCTGATTGTGCAAAAAATTGTCGAGGCGGCGGCGGCCCGTGAAGCGGCGCGTAAAGCGCGTGAGCTGACCCGGCGCAAATCCGCGCTTGATGTTGCGTCCTTGCCTGGCAAGCTGGCTGATTGTCAGGAGCGCGATCCGGCGCTGGCCGAAATTTTTATTGTCGAAGGGGATAGCGCCGGTGGCTCGGCCAAACAGGGGCGCAATCGCAAAAATCAGGCAATTTTGCCGTTGCGCGGTAAAATCCTCAATGTCGAACGGGCGCGGTTTGACCGCATGCTTGGGTCAGCGGAAATCGGCACGCTGATTACCGCCTTTGGCACCGGCATTGGCCGCGATGATTTTGATATCGAAAAGCTGCGCTATCACAAGATCATTATCATGACCGATGCAGATGTCGACGGGGCGCATATTCGCACGCTATTGCTGACGTTTTTCTATCGGCAAATGCGCGAGCTGATCGAGCGCGGGTATCTCTATATCGCCCAGCCGCCGCTTTACAAGGCGGCCAAGGGCAAATCCGGGCGCTATTTGAAAGACCAGGCGGAAATGGACGCCTATCTTCTGGATGAAGGCACAGCGGAGGCGGTGCTGGAATTGCATGGCGGGGAACAGATTGTCGGCGCGGATTTGCGCACCCTGGCCGATACGGTGGCCAAAGCGGCCCATATTATCGAACGCCTTGATAGCCGCGTGCCGGGGCTTTATGTGGCCCAAATGGCCATTGCCGGGGTTTTGAGCGAGGATGCTGATGCGGCCATGTGCGGCGCGGCGGCGGCGCGGCTGGATAGTATTGCCGAAGAAGGCGAAGATGGCTGGCAGGGGCAGATTGACGAGGACGGCACGCTGACGTTTACGCGCACGGTGCGCGGCGTTGATGAAAGTGTGCGCCTTGACCGGGCGTTTATCCGCTCGGCCGATGCGCGCCGCCTGCATGAAATGCGGGATGCGCTTGTGCGCACATTCGAACATCCGGCGATCTGGCGGCGCAAAGGCCGCGAGCAGGTTGTCCATGGCCCGCTTGATCTGTTCCGCGCTATTCTTGGCGAAGGCTCACGGGGGCTGGCGATTCAGCGCTATAAGGGCCTTGGTGAAATGAACCCGGATCAGCTTTGGGAAACCACTTTGGACCCGGATGCCCGTTCGCTCTTGCAGGTGCGGGTTAATCATGCGGACGAGGCGGACGATCTCTTTACCAAACTGATGGGCGATGTGGTCGAACCGCGCCGCGAATTCATCCAGGAAAACGCCCTTGAGGCCGAGGTGGATATATAAAAGAGGTGGCGTTGCGGTGCGCGCCTTTGTGGCTGCAGACTTGCGCTTTATCCTCATGCTGAGCTTGTCGAAGCATCATGACTGCTCATATTCAATCACCCTTCGACAGGCTCAGGGTGAGGGGAGGAAAGAAAGGAGTGAACCGGGCAGGAGTGGGTTAAAGCCGGGATGACGTCCCGGTGTCAAAAGCGGTGAAAACCGCAATCCAGGCCAGTATGGCAATAGGCAATATGGTACAAAATCAGACTTGAATAAAAAAGGCCGCATCATGTGATGCGGCCTTTTTCTTTGGAATGCTGAAGCTGGCATTAATGCTCTACATCGCGCCAGACGGCTTTGTAGGAGCCATACATAAGGAGCGCAAAGATAAAGAGATAGATCATGACCATCCAGCCGGTGCGTTTGCGCACCTCCATTTTGGGGTCTGCGGCCCAGGCCATGAAGGTCACCACATCGGAGGCCATTTGTTCAACCGTTGCCGGGGTGCCATCGCTATACTCGACGGAGCCTTCAAAAAGCGGTGGGGGCATGCCGATTTGCCCGCCCGCAAAGACCGGGTTGTAATTCATCCCGTCGCGCAATTCGACGCCTTCGGGCGCTTCGTCCTCGAAACTTGTCAAGAGGCTGTAAATGTATTGCGGCCCATGTTCACGGGCGCGCACCAGAAGCGAAAAGTCCGGCGGCAAAGCCCCGCCATTAGAGGCGCGGGCGGCCTGTTCATTGGCAAAAGGCGCCGGGAAATAATCAGATGGCTTGCCCGGACGCTCAAACATATCGCCATCAGAATTAGGCCCATCAGTAATGGTAAAATCCTTGGCAATGGCCTTGATGACCGGGTTGTCAATGGGGTTGGGGTGCTTCTCATCATAAAATGGCCCGCCCTCTTCGCCCAAAGCGCGAATCGGCACCAGCGTCATTGAGTGGCAACCCGAACACACTTCCTTGAACACCTGGAACCCACGCTGGCCAGCGGCCTTGTCATAGGTGCCAAACAGACCTTCGAAGGAAAAGTGCTTGTGTTTTAGTTCAGCGCCCTCACTGGCAAAGGCATTGACGCTCAGCGCCATAAGGCCGGCCCCGATAATGGCGCGCAATGTTGTTTTACGGATGTTCATCTTAAGCCTCTCCCTTGCCGAGCACGGATTGTTCAATGCTTTGCGGACGGGGTTTTGGTTTTTCCACCAATCCGAGAATAGGCAGGATAAGCAGGAAAAATGCATAATAATAAAGCGTCAAAATACGCGCCAGCCATAAAAAGCTGAACCCCGTTGGCTCGCCGGTTGCCGCGTCGGTCCCGGTGACAAACACCATGGCCATGGGCGAATTGGCCCCGCACCAGCCAAGACCAATGCAGGCCAGTACAAAAATCAGGAAGAACAGCTTGGCCAGGGGGCGATAGCGCATGGAGCGTACCTTGGAAGTGTCCAGCCAGGGCAGGACAAACAATAAGGCAATGGCCCCGAACATGGTGATGACACCACCCAGCTTGTCGGGAATCGCCCGCAACATGGCGTAGAACGGCAGATAATACCATTCAGGCACGATTTCCGCCGGGGTCACCAAAGGATTGGCGCGGATGAAATTATCCGGGTGGCCCAAGGCGTCAGGCATAAAGAACACAAAAGCGGCAAACACCATCAAAAAGACGACAATCGCAAACGCATCCTTGACCGTATAATAGGGGTGGAATGACAGGGTGTCCTTTTCAACGTCCTTGACGCTAATGCCCGTGGGGTTGTTATTGCCCGGCACATGCAAGGCCCATACGTGCAGAATAACCAGACCAAGGATCAGGAAGGGCAAAAGGAAATGCAGGCTGAAGAAGCGGTTCAGGGTCGGGTCACCAACGGCAAAGCCGCCCCATAACCAACTGGTAATGGCATCGCCGACAAACGGTATGGCGCTGAACAGATTGGTGATCACTGTAGCCCCCCAAAAGGACATTTGCCCCCAGGGCAGCACATAACCCATAAAGCCGGTGGCCATCATCAGAAGATAAATCGCCATGCCAACAATCCACAACACCTCACGCGGGGCCTTGTAGGAGCCATAATAAATACCCCGGAACATGTGGATATAAACGGCCAGGAACATCATCGAGGCGCCGACCGCGTGCATGGGCTGGAGAAGCCAGCCAAAATTCACATCCCGGTTGATATGCTGGATGCTGTCATAGGCCATATCGACATGCGGCACATAATGCATGGCCAGAATAACGCCGGTAATAATCTGGCTCATCAGCATGACGGCGAGAATGCCGCCAAAGGTCCACCAGTAATTAAGGTTTCTGGGCGTTGGAAAAATAAATGTGTCATAGCCCAGCCGGACAATGGGCAGACGCGAGTCCAGCCATTTTTCAAAGCCGGATTTGGGTTCGTAACTGGAATAACCGCTCATGATTTTCCCCTTAACCGATTTTGATCAATGTGTTTGAAAGATATTTGTAAGGCGGCAAAGGCAGGTTTTTCGGTGCCGGTCCTTTGCGAATACGCCCCGACGAATCATATTGCGATCCGTGGCAGGGGCAGAACCAGCCATCATAATCACCGGCGCCATCGCCTATGGGCACACAGCCCAAATGGGTGCAAATACCGATCATAACCAGATATTGCGGTTGCAGATTGCCATTCATATCCGGCACCAGTCGTTGGTCATCAGTTTGCGGGTCGCGTAAAGAGGCCGCGTCAACGGCGCGCGCCTCGTCGATCTCTTTCTTTGTGCGGTGACGGATAAAAACCGGCTTGCCCTGCCATTTCACGATGATCTGTTGCCCTTCTTCGACACCGGCCATATCCACTTCGATTGTGGACAATGCCTTGGTATCGGCGGCGGGATTCATCTGGTCTATCAGGGGCCAGGCATAAAGCCCGGCACCGACAGCCCCTACGGCTCCGGTCATGATGTAAATAAAGTCGCGACGGGTCGGCTCTTGCGCAGACGTGCTGGCTGATGAACTCACGGTTCCAAACCTCTTTTGTCTTTGCGCCATGGGGAAGAGCTCGTGGTCGGCGGGCCATGGCGCAGCCTGCCGCACGAATGAGCGGCCCGGAAAAGAATTATCCGAACAGGCGGGAGAGTATTATCAACTGGCGATATGCCCCCCGCAATAACGCTCAAGATAAGCGAATAAATCGCGCCGCGCATTTATTCAACCTCAAAGCCGCATTTTTGCCTGTTTTGGGCCAGATTACGCAGTTTAGGCGGCCCTGAGCGCGCCCGGCGCATCGACAGGGGGCCATTTGGCCGTTAAATCAGCCGCAAAGAAACGTAAAGACCGACTCTATGGCCACAGACTCAGAGCATAAAAAACAGACCAGCGCCTGGTTCTCAGATCTGCAAACGCAAATCTGCGCCCGTCTTGAGGCGTTGGAAGAGGATGCCGACCCGGCGCTTTATGGCTCAAAGCCGGGTAGGTTTACCCGTACCCCCTGGCGGCGCGGCGCTGCTGATAGCGATGAAGGGGCCGATGAAAGGGCCGATGAAGGGGGTGGCATAGCGGGTCTTTTGCGGGGCCGTTTGTTTGAAAAAGCCGGGGTGCATGTCTCCACCGTTTACGGGGAATTTTCCGATGCCTTTCGCGGGCAAATTCCAGGCACCGAAAAAGATCCGCGCTTTTGGGCGGCGGGCATTTCGCTGATCATTCATCCGCGCAACCCGCATATTCCCGCCGTGCATATGAATACCCGTTTTATTGTCACAACCGCGCACTGGTTTGGCGGCGGCGCGGACCTAACCCCGTTATTGCCCCGCGATCGTCATCAGAACGCCCCGGACAGCATGGCCTTTCACCGCGCCATGAAAGCGGCGTGTGATGCCCATCCCAGCGGTGATTATGAGGCATTCAAGGCCTGGTGCGATCGGTATTTTTATCTGCCGCACAGGGACGAGCCACGCGGCACGGGCGGTATTTTTTATGATCGCTTGAACACGGGCGACTTTGCCGCCGACTTTGCCTTTACCCGCGCTGTGGGGGAGGCATTTTTGGACATTTATCCCAAAATTGTTGCCGGGCGCATGAGCACTCCATGGAGCGCGGACGAACGCGAAGCGCAATTGGTACAGCGCGGCCGCTATGTGGAGTTTAACCTTTTGTATGACCGGGGCACCACGTTTGGCTTAAAGACCGGCGGCAATGTCGCGACCATATTGTCGTCCATGCCGCCAGTCGTTAAATGGCCCTGAACCGGGATCTGATATTTATTGTCGGGTCAGATCTTCCGGGCGGATGATTTTATCGCGCAAATTTTGCAGGACCTCATCGGCGCTATAGGCCTTTTCATTGTCTTTGGGCTTTTGCCCGTGGCGCAGGACAATTTCGGCGCTGGCCGTATAACGGGTGATTTTATGAATGTCATAGCCGTCAAAAAACGGATCATAGCCATAACCATAACCATAATAGGGGCTGAAATAGCTCCAGCCAAAATAGCCAAGCCCGTGATAGCCAAAACCGCCATAGCCGGCCCCATAGCCATATGAGCCGCCAAACTGTCTTTCCTTTTTATCGGTGGTGCGATCAGCAATGACAAAATAATCATAGCCCAATTGTTTGGTCAGTTCGGCCGCGCGCTGCAACAGGTAATTTTCCACGGTTTCCAGCTTGGTCAGCGAATTGCCGGAAAAAGACACGCGATAACGGTTTGATTCTATGCGCTGTTCTTTATACCCAACCGAGGTCTTACCCGCCGCTTTATAGGGCGAGGGGGTTGCGCAGGCGCTTAAGATCAAACCAACACAAACAAGAAGAAGGGAGGAACGGGGCATGGGCAGTCTCCTGACAGGGCAAAACCAACGCCCTAATATGCGCCAAATTGCGCCAAAGGTCGAGATCGATATGCACCTGTTCATCTTGCGTTCATCTGCACTTTGCCCTCTTCTGGCCATGAAACCTGATTATGTCTTGTGATCAGGAGCGCCGCGAAAGGTAATGTTATGCGTATTATACTGATGATTGTGCTTGTTCTGATGGCACACAATGCCTTAGCCGCGAAATCTGGACAAGGCACGGCAAACGAAGTCTTGCCGCAAAACGCCCGCGCGCTGGCCGCCGCCTGTGTCAGCGAAGGGGCGCAAGAAAGCCTGTGTACCTGTTATGCCGATTTTGTCGCCAAAAACACCTCGGCGCGTGAATTGGAGGCGCTGACCATCCTCACCGACCCGGCGCACAGAGGCAGTATTGAATCAGCCTTTAAGGCCTTGCAGAAAAAAGGCCTGTCGGCGGGCGAGATATTCGGCCTGGCCATGCGCGCCGATGCCCTGCAAGACAAGGCCAAAGCGACGTGCGAAGCCAGCGCGGTTGAAGATGTGAAAGCCCCATAGGCTCCGCTAATCATTCTTCCCGCTTTTGCGGTCGCGCCGGGCCAGCAGTTTCAGGCGCAGGGCGTTAAGTTCGATAAAGCCATCTGCATCCGACTGGTCATAAACCACGTCATCTTCGAACGTCACATGGTCAAGCGAATAAAGAGAGCGCGGTGAAGAACGCCCGACAATGCTGGCCGTACCTTTATAGAGTTTGACGCGCACACTGCCGGTGACCATGTCCTGGCTGGCATCAATGGCCGCTTGCAGCATTTGCCGTTCGGGCGAAAACCAAAAGCCATTATAGATCAGTTCCGCATAGCGCGGCATCAACTCGTCTTTGAGGTGCATGGCCCCGCCATCAAGGGTGATCTGTTCGATACCCCGGTGCGCGGCGAGCAAAATGGTGCCGCCGGGGGTTTCGTAAATGCCCCGTGATTTCATGCCGATAAAGCGGTTTTCCAAAAGGTCCAGCCGGCCAATACCATGCGCGCCGCCCAATGTGTTCAGGCGGGTCAAAAGACTGGCGGGGGAGAGCATGATGCCATCAATGCTGACCGGGTCGCCATGTTCAAAGCCGATTTCTATGTATTGCGGTGTGTCGGGGGCGTCTTCGGGGGCGACTGTGCGCTGGTAAACAAATTCCGGTGCTTCGACGCCCGGATCTTCCAGCGCTTTGCCCTCCGATGAGGTGTGCAGCAAGTTCGCATCGACCGAAAATGGCGCTTCGCCGCGCTTGTCGGCGGGCACCTCAATGCCGTGCTCTTCGGCATAATTAATCAGGTCAGTGCGCGAGCCAAAATCCCATTGCCGCCAGGGGGAAATGATCTGTACATCCGGGTCGAGCGCCAGATAGGCAAGCTCGAAACGCACCTGGTCATTGCCCTTGCCGGTGGCGCCGTGGCAGACCGCATCGGCACCGGTTTCATGGGCAATCTCGATCTGGCGTTTGGCGATCAGCGGCCGGGCAATGGCGGTGCCCAAAAGGTATTGCCCCTCATAAACCGTATTGGCGCGAAACATGGGAAAGACATAATCGCGGACAAATTCCTCGCGCAAATCTTCGACAAAATTTTCCTTTACGCCAAGCTCTTGCGCTTTTTTGCGTGCTGGTTCCAATTCCTCGCCCTGACCAAGATCAGCGGTAAACGCCACCACTTCCGCCCCCATTTCGCTTTGCAGCCATTTTAGGATGATTGAGGTGTCGAGGCCACCAGAATAGGCCAGAACAACTTTTTTGGGCGGGTGTGCCATGTTACTCTCCAAGAAACTGTGTAAAGTCAGGGAAATGACGGAATAAACCTGAAAGTCAATTGAAAATGCACAAAATTATGCTGTTAGGTGGCGGTGGGTTTATCGGCAATGCCTTGGCGCGAGCACTCATAGAGGCTGGAGATCAGGTTTTGGTGCTCAAGCGTAAAGGGCGTGGTCCTGCCAATGGCGCTGAGTATCAGCGCGTTGATCGTCGTGAACCTACGCAGGTGCTGGAAGCCATTAAGGCCTTTAAGGCAGATATTCTGATTGACATGATCGCCATGGAGCTTGCCGATACACAAGCCTTGCTAGATGTGATTGCTGGTAAGGTTGAACGTTATGTCCTGATCTCTTCATGTGATGTTTATGCCGCCTTTGGCCGGTTGCTAAAAACCGAGACGGGGAAAATTGATAACGCGCCGCTTTGCGAAACTTCGCCAATGCGCACAACCTATTTTCCCTTTCGAGGGCTGATTAAAGATCGGCACGATTATGATAAAATTCCTCTGGAACACGCAGCTTTACAACAAAGTGGTTTGGAAGTGCTGGTTTTGCGGTTGCCCATGGTCATTGGTCCTGATGACCCAAGGCGGCGCTATCAAGACCTTACAAAAATGCTGCATAGTGGGGAAAATACCCTGAGCATGGACAGAAAATTCGCGAACTGGGTATCGCCGCATTTACATGTGGATGATGTGGCCCGGGCTATTGCAATGGCGGTGGTGCATAAGGATAGCGCTGGTTTGGTGTATAATATTGGCCCGGATCAACATTTAAGTGAGGCAGAGCGAGCGCTGGCTTTTGCAAAAGCCAATGGCAAATTATTATCTATTCAAATTAACGAAGATAAATCAGGCGAGCGGTCGGAGAATTTCGACCAGCATATCATTATAAACTCAGATCTTCTACGCCATGTTACTGGCTGGAAGCCAAAATTGTCACCCATGGAAGCCTTCAAAAGCATTTGGGAATGGGAATGTCTGAAAATCATCTCATAAGGACATACACAGATTTGCTCTTGCGTCATAATCTCGCCTACGCCACATAAAAGAGAATATAATAGTTAAAGATATGCCATACACATTTATCTGTCGTCCCCCCGATGACAATCGGGGTCCAGTTCTCTAGTCCGGTAGGAGATAAAGCGCTGGATGCCGGTTTTCACCGGCATGACGGTGAAATTGTGGTTTGGCCTGAAAAGAAGGACCGGAAAATGGATGTGGTAAATGATGCTTTGGCGGCCTACCCGTGGGGGATTTATCTGTGCCTGCTGGTCGGGCCATTTGTGCAAGAAGACGCCGCCGTGATCGGGGCCGCTTCGGCGTCCTCCATCGGCATGGGTGATCCGGTCTTGTTATTTTTGTCGCTTATCGTGGGCTTAAGCGCCAGCGATTTATGGAAATATTGGGCCGGGCGCGCCGCGTTGACGCAAGACTGGGCGCATAAATTTGCGCAAAAAGACGGCGTGCAGGCGGCGCGGGACAAGGTTCTCAAACGTCTTGGGCATACCTTGATGGTGGTGCGCTTTATTCCCGGCACCCGCATCCCGACCTATGTGGCCTCGGGCTTTTTCAAAGCGCCATTTGGGCCGTTTGCCCTGTGGGTTGTTTTGTCAGGCACGCTTTATGGTCTTTTGGTGTTTGCGCTTTTTCACTCTTTGGGCGCGGTCGCTGGTGAAAAGGCCAAGGCGTATGTGCCGTTTATTGCCATAACCTTGGTGGTGCTGGTGCTTGGCGGCCAGTTTCTATGGAAAAAACTGCGCCCGGCGGTGGATTAATCTGCGCTTTCGGGCACTAGGGTTTCGCGCGCCGGGTCGCCTTTCCAGACAAGGAAGGAATAGACAACCGCAATCAACGCCGTTCCCATTGTCCCGCCAAGCAGGACAAGCATCGCCCAGCGTGGGATCAGCACAAGAGCAGTGGCCAGTGTGGCCAGCCCGGTCAGCATAAACAGCCAGCCGGCCAGCCGGTGGGTTTTGTCCCATGATAAATCCGACGACAAAGTCCAGGGCGTGCGCACCCCCAAAAACCAGTTGGGCCGCACTTTGCCCAAAACTGCCCCGAGCGCCATCGTCATCGCCCCGATAAGGAGCGCCAAAGCGCGCAACAGGCCCGGCCCGTGCGAAATATCTGCAAGATCAACACGCTCGGCGGCGTTCAGCACCATCATGGCATGGGCAAAGGCGATCACCACAAGACCACCGCCCCACGCCACCAGATATGCCAATGATGAGCGCAACAGGTTTTTGCGCCGTGGATCGATCAGCGGCACGAGGCTCAGCACCAGCGCGACCCCGGCCCCAAGGGCGGGCATAAACCACAAAACCATGGCCCGGCCGCTATAACCGTCGGCCACGCCGTTAATATTCCAATGGCTGGCAAAGCGCCCGTCCGCAGGTAAATGCGGTAGCGCCCACAGGCTCAAGCCCAGCATTATGACGATCAGAAAAGTCGAAATCAGCAACCCTTTACGGATCATTTTTATCTCCCTCAGTATCGTCGCCCGCGCCAAACAACGCCATCAACGCCGCCACAGCGTCTTCCGCCGCGCCGGTGTTCAGCCGATAGCGGATTTGCGTGCCAAAGCGTTCTGCGTGCACCAGACCGGCGTTTTTAAGCACATTCAGATGCGCCGTCAGGCTGGGCCATTTTATGTCAAAATGCGCCGCAATATCGCCAGAGGTCATCGGCCCGGCGCGCAACATGGAGAGGATTTGCCGCCGCAACGGATTGGCCAGCGCTTTGAACGTTTTATTCATTTTATCTAATTAGAATAAAAACTAATTAATGTCAATCTCTGTTTTGATATTCTGTCTCCTATGATGGCTCTGCTTATGGGGTTGTGGCCAGGGAATCAGGGAATATCGTCAAGTGATACAAATGACATCTGGTTCGTTAAGTTATGGTTCGCCGTTTTGGCGATGCAATTGTCTTTGTCTCAAAAAATAAACCAGCCCGCCAAGGCCGTTACCGGCAATCCACCCCAAGATGAGAAGGAAACCCATCATCATACCCCCCGCTTTCAAAAGCGTTTCTATCTCCCAATAAAAGAACTCCGGAATCAGTGGAATTTCCACTATGGAAACCAGCGCCCAACCCAGCACATCAGAAAGACCCCGGCGCACTTTCATCAGCTTTATAGCCCATGTGATGGCGGCCATAACCGGGCCGAAAAAGATGAAATAAAACCCGGAAAACAAAAGCAGAATTATCGGAAAAAGCGTCACATTAAGGATAATTTTTTCAACCAGTCCGACCGGCACCTTGTCGTATTGACCGTATGACCAATCATTATTTTGCGACCAATTGGCCATAAACCACATCAAGGTGGGAAAAATCATGACCGTGAGAGCAGCCCACAAAGCGGCAACAAGACCAATCATTTCAGAAGGCACTGAGGCGGACGCATAGGATTCCCCTGCGGCCCTCAAGCCGCCGCCAAAGCGTGGGTTGGGTTTTGAGCGGTCGAGCTGCTGAGAACCCGCCGGATGCCTGTGCCGCGTCTTGCTCATAAAATATTATAACATGAATGCAGCGCGGCACCACTTGCCTATTTCCCGATTTTGCTTTTGATAAACGCTTCATAAGTTAACGGAGCACGACCATGACCCGACCCCTTGTTTTGATCACTGGTGCCTCGGCCGGTATTGGCGCGGCTTTGGCGCGTGAATTTGCCGCCCATGGCTGGGATTTGGCGTTAACGGCGCGGCGCAAAGACCGGCTGGACGATCTGGCCGAGGAAATGAAGGCCAAAAACGGTGTCGACAGTCTGGTTATCACCGCCGACATGCACAAAAAAACAGCCCCAAAAGCGATTTTGAAAGCCGTTGAGGACGCCGGGCGGCATGTTGACGGGCTGATCAATAATGCCGGTTATGGGGTGCCGGGCACGTTCAACACGCCCGGGTGGAGCGACCATGCGGCGTTTTTGCAAATCATGCTGATCGCGCCGTGCGAGCTGACCTATCTGACGCTGCCGGGCATGCAAAGCCGCGGCTTTGGCCGCATCATCAATGTTGCCTCGCTGGCCGGGCATTTGCCCGGTTCCAATGGCCATACGCTTTATGCCGCTGACAAAGCGTTTTTGATCAAGTTCTCGCAAAGCCTGAACCTTGAAAACATCGGCACCGGCGTGCATGTCAGCGCGCTTTGCCCCGGCTTTACCTATTCCGAATTTCATGATGTCAACAACACCCGCGGGCTGGTTTCCAAATTACCGGGCTGGATGTGGCTGACGGCGGAGGAAGTCGCGGCCATTGGCTATAAAGCGGTTGAAAAGAATGTTGCCGTGCGGGTGCCGGGCATGGCCAATAAAACCATTGCCGCTTTGTCAAAAATCCTGCCCGAACCTCTGGCCATGGGCATGATGAAAGCACAGACCAAAAACTTTCGGGTCAGTGACAAGGATCTGGGCAAAGGCTGATATGCGCCGCGCAAAACCATGCCTGACCCACAAACCCTGATCATTTTTACCGGTGCGGTGTTTGTGCTGGCTGCCATGCCCGGGCCGGACAATCTGTTTGTCTCGGCGCAAAGCCTGGCGCACGGGGTGCGCGCCGGGTTGGCGGCGGCGGGCGGTATCGCCCTTGGGGGCCTGATCTGGACACTGGCGGCAACCATTGGCTTGACGGCTTTGATGGCAGCGACACCAGCCCTTTTGATGCTGGTGCAAATCGGCGGCGCGGGGTACCTTGTCTATCTGGCGGTGCGGTTATGGGGTGCCCAGCCTCGCGACAATGCCACCCCGCCGCCCGTTGCGCACGCTTTTTTGCGCGGGCTGACGACCAATTTACTCAACCCCAAAGTCGGGCTTTATTATCTGGCGTTTTTACCCCAGTTTGTGCAGCCCGATGCGGCCCCGGTATGGCGGCAAATGCTCCTATTGGGCTTGATTTTCAATAGTGCCGGTACTTTGGTGATGGGCGGGGCGGCGGTGCTGGCCGGCACCATGAAAGCGCGGCTGGCCACTCGTCCCGCTACGGCGCGCCTGTTGCCGCGCTTTGCCGCAGTGGTGCTTGTCGCCATTGCCGTAAAACTGCTGGTCGGGCTTTTAGGGTGATCAGGGCGCGTAGGAATTAGCGCTTCTTGGGGGTATTCCTCCGCGCGCATATGCGCCCACCTCCCTGCGTGAACGGGGGAGGAAAAAAGCATCCCGTGTCATCCCGGAAAAGCGTTAGCTTTATCCGGGATCCATTGTGCGCATCCACCGCTCTATAGGCCCCGGACCCACGTCCGGGGCGACACCATGGTGACAGTTAATTTTCTCTCCGGACAGAAGGGGATCATGCCAGAGGATGACCAAGGCATGAGGCCGCCCTTGGCCGGTCAGCAAAATGTCAGGAGCCGCATAAGCCAACACTCATCTGCATTTCACCCTTGCCTTTAGTCTCTCGTGCTGTATTAACACGATAATACAGTGATACGAGAGAGTATAATGGTTCAATCGAAAAACAATCTACGGCAGGCAGAAAAGGCCGATGCGCAGACGGTGCAAAGCGGTGGGTTTACCCGCCCGACCTTCAGTCCGGCTGGTGAGCAGGCGCAGGTGCAAGCCCTGTTTTCCATTATTGCCGCTTTGCGCAATGGCGATGATGCGGCGCGATTTTTGACGGACCTGTGTACCCCATCGGAATTGCGGGCGTTGGCGGCGCGCTGGCAGGTGGCGCAATTACTCGATGAAGGGGCGCTCTCTTACCGCGACATCAGCGCCCAAACCGGGGCCTCGACAACAACGGTTGGCCGCGTCGCCCGGTTTTTGAAAGAAGAACCCAATCAGGGCTATGCGTTGGCGCTGGCTTTGCGCGGAGAGTCATCATGAGCGCGATACTCCGCCTGGCGGTGCAAAGCAAAGGCCGTCTGGCGCAAGACAGTCTGGCATTATTACAGCAATGTGGCTTGCAGGTTTTGCGCACGCCGGGGGCTTTGACGGCGCGGGCGCGCGGCCTGCCTGTTGACTTATTATTCGTGCGCGATGATGACATTGCCGGGCTGGTCAGCGCCGGGGTGTGCGATCTGGGCATTGCCGGTGAAAACGTGGTGCGTGAAGTCGCTTTGGAGGACCCAAAAGCTGATAATCTGCAAACCATCCGGCGGCTGGGGTTTTCGCGTTGCGCCCTGAAACTCGCCGCGCCAAAGGCGGGCGATATCAAGACACCGGCTGACCTTGAAGGTAAAACCATCGCCACATCCTATCCGGCGCAATTGCGCGCATGGCTGAACGCACAAGGCCTTGGGGCCAATATTGTGGTTTTGAAAGGCGCGGTGGAGATCGCTCCGGCGCTTGATCTGGCTGATGCCATTTGTGATCTGGTGTCTTCCGGGGCAACGTTGATCGCCAACGGTTTGAGCGATTTTGCCACTGTTTTGCAAAGCGAGGCCCTGCTCATAGGTAATGACACGGCACTGGAGCCGCAAAAGGCCGACCTGTTGGCGCGCCTTTTGCGGCGTATGGACGGGGTGATTGCCTCGCGCGCTACCAAATACATCATGCTTAATGCGCCGCGTGCCGCGCTGGATGAGATCACCGCGCTTTTGCCCGGCGCTGACGCTCCGACCATTATGGATCTGGCCGGGGACAAAACCCATGTGGCGGTACATGCGGTGTGCCGCGAGACCATATTCTGGGACACCCTCGAAGCTCTTGAAGCGCGCGGCGCAAAGGCCATACTGGTCCTGCCCATTGAAAAAATGATGGGGTAGATCATGCGCATTGTAACATGGAGCGCGCTTGATAAAGCGACGCAAGCCGATCTGTTGGCACGGCCCCGGGCGGACGGGGGCGATATCCGCGCCCCTGTTGCCGATATTTTGGCGCAGGTCAGGCGCGATGGCGATGCGGCTCTGGCCAGCTTGACGCAAAAACTTGATGGCGTGGCGGCAAAAACCTTACGCGTCCCGCCATCTGATGCCCGGCGTGCCCTTGAGGCCCTGCCTGCATCGGCGCGCCGCGCCATGCAGCGCGCCTGCGATAACATTACAAAATTTCATGCGGCGCAAAAACCGCAAGACATAGCGTGTGATCCCATGCCGGGCTTGAATTGCGCCTTGCGTATCCGCCCGCTTGATTGCGTTGGCCTTTATGTGCCGGGGGGGTCTGCGCCGCTGTTTTCGTCCTTGATGATGATGGCCATTCCGGCGCGCATTGCCGGGGTTGGGCGCATTGCTATGGCCAGCCCGCCGGGCGCGGATGGGCGCATTGCGCCGGTGACTTTGGCCTGCGCGGCTTTGTGCGGGGTGGAGGAAATTTATTGTATGGGTGGGGCGCAGGCGATTGCCGCCTTTGCCTATGGCACGCAAAGCGTGCCCCGCGCCGATAAAATCTTTGGTCCGGGCAATCAATGGGTGGCGCAGGCCAAGGCCCAGGTGGCGCTGGAAAGCGGTGGCCCGGCCATTGATTTGCCTGCCGGGCCGTCCGAGGTCATGGTCATGGCCGATGCGGCCGCCAACCCGGCGCTGATCGCCAGCGATTTGTTAAGTCAGGCCGAGCACGATCCGCAGGCGCAGGTGATTTTACTGTGTTTGCGTATGGATATGGCGCACAACGTCGAAGCCGCCGTGCAGGCCCAGCTTGCCGATTTGCCCCGCGCAGATATTGCCCGCAAGGCGTTGCAATCAAGCGCCATTATTGTTGCGGAGAATACCGCGCAAATGCTGGAGATTGCCAATCTTTACGCCCCGGAACATTTGATTTTGCAAATGCGCGATGCTGATGATCTCATTGCCAGCGTGCGCAATGCCGGATCGGTTTTTGCCGGGCCGCTCACCCCCGAAGCGCTGGGCGATTATGCCAGTGGTACCAATCATGTGCTGCCCACGGGCGGCGCGGCACGCAGCATTGGCGGGCTTGGTGTGCGCAGCTTTGTCAAAACCATGACGGTGCAGCGCATTAATGCGGATGCCTTGCGCGATCTTGGTCCGACCGTGGCGACACTGGCGCGCATGGAGGGGCTGGAGGCGCACGCCCGGGCGGTGGATATCCGCTTGCGGACAATCAAGGAGGGGCAGGATGTCTGATTTTATCACCCGGCTGGCCCGCCCCGATATTCTGGCGCTTGAGCCTTACATCGCTCGCGGCGGTTATGATGGCTCTGTGTTGGCGCTGAACGCCAATGAAAACCCCGATGCCCCGCCCGGCGCATCCGGCCCCTGGAACCGCTATCCGGCGCAACAAGAGCCAATTTTACGCGCCCGGCTGGCGGCGCTTTACGGGGTGGGTGAGGCGCAGCTTCTGATGACACGCGGTGCCGATGAGGGGATCGATCTTTTGCTGCGCGCAATTTGCGCAGCGGGCGAAGATGCGATTATCGTCACGCCGCCAACATTTGGGCTTTATGCCTGCGCGGCGGCGGTGCAGGGGGCCAAAACCATTGCCGTGCCCCTGGATGAGGATTTTGCAATTGATGTGCAGGGCGTGATTGCGGCGGCGCAAAGCCCAAAGGCCAAGCTGATTTTTCTGTGCCGCCCCAATAACCCCACTGGCGGGTTGATCAGCCGGGCGGCGGTTCTGGATATTCTGGAAAACTGCCCCGACCAATTGGTGGTGGTGGACGAGGCCTATATTGAATTTTCTGACGATCCGGGGCTGGTGGATGATCTAGAAAGTTTTGAGAATCTGGCGATTTTGCGCACACTTTCCAAGGCCTACGGCCTGGCCGGCGCGCGCCTTGGGACCGTTTTGGCCAGCGCAGAGTTAATCGCATTATTGCGCAAAGTCCTGCCGCCTTACCCTTTACCTGCGCCGGTACTTAAAGAAGTCAACGCCGCCCTGGCCCCGGTCAATATGCCGGTGTTTGAACGCCGCATTGCTTCTATTATTGGCGAACGCCAAAGGGTGTTCACGGCTTTGGCGACATCCTCTTTTGTCGATACGATCTGGCCGTCTTGTACGAATTTTCTTCTTCTGCGTCTTAAAGACAAAGACACAATCATGCGCCGCTTGCAAAAGAACGCCGTGGCGGTGCGAGACTTTTCTTCGCTTGGGCCGGATTTTGTGCGCCTCAGCATTGGCAACAAAACGCAAAACGACAGCGTTCTGGCGAGTTTCGATGTTGATGGCGCGGCCAGGCAAAACCCACGCACTGCCACGGTGCGCCGCACCACCGCGGAAACCGATATTTGCGCCGCCGTCGATCTTGATTGCGCGGCCCCGGTCAGCATTGATACGGGTATCGGGTTTTATGATCACATGCTGGAGCAAATCGCCCGCCATGGCGGGTTTTCGCTCATCTTAAGTGCCAAAGGTGATCTTCATATTGATGACCATCACACGGTTGAAGATTGCGCCATTGCGCTGGGCCAGGCCTTGTGCGAAGCGCTGGGCACGCGCGCCGGGATTGGCCGCTATGGTTTTATCCTGCCTATGGACGAGGCGCAGGCCCGCATTGCCATCGATCTTTCCGGGCGGCCCAATCTGCGCTTTGATGTCGATCTGCCGCCAGGCAAAGTCGGCGATATGGCCTGCGAAATGGTGCCGCACGTATTTGAAAGTCTGGCGCAGCATTTGGGCGCCGCCATTCACATCGAAGCGGAGGGGCACAACACCCACCATGTGATCGAGGCCATCTTCAAGGGCGTTGGCCGGGCCTTGCGCCCGGCAGTGCAGCGCACCGGCACCGCCATTCCCTCATCCAAGGGGGTGCTGTGATGGGGCTGATGATTGTCGATACTGGCTGCGCCAATCTCAACTCGGTGCGTTTCGCCTTTGAACGCCTTGGTGTCAAAAGTGAAGTCAGCGCCGACCCGGAGCGTTTACGCCATGCGGGCCGGCTTGTGCTGCCCGGTGTTGGCGCGGCGCGGGCCGGCATGCGCGCTTTGCGCAAAAATGGCCTGGCGGCGATGTTGCGCGCCTATCAGCGGCCGCTTTTGGGGATTTGCCTTGGTATGCAGCTCTTGTTTGAGCGCAGCGCCGAGGGCGATTGCGAAGGTCTTGGCCTGCTGGGCGGGGCTATCAGCGCTTTGCCGCACGGTGGCGGGCCGATTCCGCATATGGGCTGGAACCAGTTGGAGCAAATTAAAGACGAT
>JALWSB010000014.1 GCA_027080345.1 Robiginitomaculum sp.
AACTGACCCTGACCAGCCCGCGCATGGCGCCGTTATACGATATTGAATCGCATCTTGTTTACGTCGCCGGTTCGCGCGATGTAGTGACCACAATTGTTGATGGCAAGCCGCTGATGCGTAATGGCAAGGTACTGACCTTGAGCGCGGGCGCTGTCAAAAAAGACGCCGAGGACGAAGCACAAAAAATCCGCGCCGCCCTCAGCGAGGTCAAATAACCCTCTATTTCTTTTCAGCCGTGGCAAAATCGCGATTATCAATGCGCACTTGCAAGGCATCTATAGCCGCCTGAATACGGCCGCCATGATCCGCAATAATGGCGGTTATTTCCGTGCGCTGTTGCAGGGCCAGCCAGATACCGAACACCTGAACATCAAAAACATACCGCCGCCCATGGCGGGTCAGAATACGCCATTTCACATCAACAGGTTCGCTCAAATCACCGCCTGTAATAACGGACGTAACGATAGAATCGCCCGGTTTGCGGTCTTGCGAGCCGGTGACGGTAATGGTCTGGCCTGAATAATTGTCCAATTGCGCTTCATAAGTGCCGGTTGCATAGGCCCGAAATGTCTGCGTAAAGGTTTTCAGCGCTTGCGGGTCCGCATTGCGGGCATATTTGCCCAGAACAAAACGGGCAATACGCGGCACGCTGGCCACCTCATCGACAAAACTGCGAAACCGTTCCCGCCGCGCCTCACTGCTCAATGATTTATCCGCCAAAATTGCCAACGCCTCATTGGCATGTTGCGTTACAAAGGCCTCATCATCCGGCCCGGCAAATGCGTTTGGCACCATCATAAATGGCAACGCCAGCACCATAATGGCGATAGCAATTGGTTTTTTTATCATACTGATCATCAGCATATTTCCTTTCTGCGTCCCTCGCAGTTTATTCCTGATAGTCGTCGTCAAAGCCTTCATCATCAATATCAGGCAGGGCATCAACATCGACCTTGCCATCAGCAATCGCATTGTCGCGCAATTGTTTATAGGCGCTCCGAATACTGGTATAATCATCAATACTGCCGGCTTTGAGCGCTTCGATGGAATCCAGACTGGCTTCACGGGCAGACAGGCCGCTGACCCCATAACGCCCGATTTGTATGGCTTGCCGCCCCTTGAAGCGCATATAAGTCAACGGATCAAAACCCACGTCCAGTACCGTACCTGTCAAATCGCGAAAATTGGTCGGACCAAGAAACGGTAACACAAGATAGGGTCCGGGCGTAATGCCCCAGGTGGCCAAAGTCTGGCCCATATCTTCATCATGCCGCTTGATGCCCAACCGCTTGGCGACATCAAAAAGACCAAGAATCCCAAGGGTGCTGTTAATGCCAAAACGGGCGATTGTTTCGCCGGCCCGGCCTGGCTTGGCTTGCAAAACATCATTACCCAAAATAACCGGGCTGCGCAGATTATTGAGTATATTGCGCACACCATCACGGCCCGGCTTGGGCACAACCGCACGATAGCCACGCGCCGTTGGCGCAATCACAAGATTATCGGCCCCCGTGTTGAATTTGGTCATCGCCTTATTCCACGGTTTTAACGGGTCTTGCGGATCGTGAACGCCGTTGGTTGTACATGCGGCTGTGCTGGCAAGAATAAAAAGCCCAGCGCCTACGGCCTTGACTAAGTTTGACATAAAAACTCCAAACACAAATCGGCACCCACCAACGCTGATGATATTTGCATGTTCACGAACAAGCGCAAGGGAGAAACGATCATTATTTCGTGAATTTCAGCTATTATCATGATATAAACATATCTTTATATGTTATGAAATGTTATGAAAGCGCGGATTGGACTGTGGAGACAGACATTATGGACATGCTTGTGACCGCGTTAAGGGCTTTGGGGGAACCAACCCGCCTGCGCATTCTTGCCCTTTTGTCGCACGGCGAATTAACCGTCAGCGAGCTGGTCAACGTCTTGGGACAGAGCCAGCCGCGGGTCAGCCGCCATGTCAAATTAATGGCCAGCGCCGGCATTATTGAGCGCCTGCCCGAAGGGGCCTGGGTGTTTTATCGCTTGGCCGACCGGGGGCTTGGCAAGGACCTGGCGCAAAAGATTGTCACGCTGATGCATGGCAAGGATTTGACACTGGCCCGCGACATGGAGCGGCTTGAAAGCGTCAAGCATGCCAGAACCAATGCCGCCAAAACCTATTTTGCCAGCGTCGCCAAGGACTGGGACCATATCCGCTCATTACATTTATCAGAAGATGATGTTGAACAGGCCTTGCGCGCCTCAATCGGCGAGCGGCATTTCAGGCGCATGCTGGATATCGGCACCGGCACCGGGCGCATG
>JALWSB010000015.1 GCA_027080345.1 Robiginitomaculum sp.
CACCCCAAAAGGCGTATTGGCCGCTTGCGCATGGCGCCGGGCGCTGGCCATCACCACCCGGTGGCCCCGGTGCACGCCATCAAAATTACCCATGGCGACAGACGCGCCGCGGGCATTTTGGGGCAGGTTTTTATAATGATCAAATATATCCATAATGTCCGCCTGTCTTCAGCTTGAGGGCTTTTTTTCAACCATAACACCGGCAATGCCCTTGCACACCACCGTTTGCCCGACGGTGCAGCGCACCGCCATGGTGACCTTGCCCCGGCGCATATGTATGTCGGAAACTTCGGCCCGCGCCACCACCGTATCGCCAATACGCACCGGCGCCCGGAATTTCAGCTCCAGGGTCATAAAGATCGCCCCCGGTCCCGGCAAATCATTGCCCAGAATGGCCGAGATATATGATGCGGTCAGCGCCCCGTGCGCAATGCGCCCGCCAAAAGGCGTCTGCGCCGCATAATCTTCGTCCATATGGATAGGATTATAATCGCCGCATATACGGGCAAAATCGTCCACGTCCTGTTCGGTGACGGTGTGCGAGACCTCATGGCTCATCCCCAAAGATAAATCTTCAAGATAATAGCCGTGACGGGGATCTGGTTTTTTGGTGCTCATTCTTTATCTCTTTGCCATGAATGGTTTATTTTCCCCCGTTCACCTGGCGCTGGCAACACCCAAAACGGAGAAGAACACATAAAAATCAATATTTGATTTGTCTATGCATGAGACCTCTTATCTTTAATATTAGTTAGGAAATCGCACCTACGACTACGGCGGGGGGCATCGTATTTGAAGTTAAAGAGGATATTATGAACAAGCTGGAACGAGTCCTCTTAAAAACATCCATTTTGATAGTTGATGATCAAAAATTCCTGCGCAATATCCTCGGAGAAATGTTGCGCAATCTGGGTGTCAATCAGATACACATGGCCGAAGACGGCAAGGAAGGCATTAAACAGTTTAAAACCTGGCTGCCCGGGATTGTTTTTACAGACTGGAACATGCCAGGAATGAGTGGTTTGGAGTTTACCAAGTGGATTCGTAATGACCCACAAAGCCCAAACCCCGAAGTCCCCATAATCATGTTGACCGCCAACAACCAGCAGACCCATATCACCCAGGCGCGCGATGGCGGCATTTCTGAATTGATCGTCAAACCCATAGTGCCGCAAAATGTTGTCTCGCGGCTGCATCAGGTTTTATTCAACCCGCGCCGCTTTATCACCAGCTACAGCTATCGCGGCCCGGACCGCAGACGACGGCAAAGCACGAACTATAAAGGTCCCTTACGCCGCCTGACAGATCCGATAGAGGTTAGTAAAAAGTCGCCCGAAGCACAAAAGGTAGTTACGGCCATTCACGCCCTGACCAAACAAATGGGCGAAGTCATTAAAACCCTTGATGTCACTGATCGCAAGCAAGTCCTGGGCGTTTATTCCCAGGCTCAGGACACCCGTGAGCTGGCAAAAAAATCAGAAGATCACGATCTTGAAAAAGCTGCTAATTCATTGTTCCAATATATTGAGATCATGGGGGCATCCGGCAAAATGGAAAACCGGGTGGTGCGCGCCCATTTACAGGCATTAACATCCCTCATCCATCTGCCAGACAGTGACGAATCCAACCGTACCGCCGTGGTAAAACACTTGCTTGCCCTGGTTAAAAAGAAATTCAGCGAAGCCACCCCATAACCACAGTCCCCAATACGACAAGCGAAACAAGCGGAGTTTTTTATGAGCACAACCAGCCTTAAAAATAAAACCATACTGGTTGTGGATGACCATAGTTTTTTACGCAAAATCATTACCGATATTTTGCGCAATATAGGCATAAACAAAATATTGACGGCGCGCGATGGTTCGGACGCTATGGCGCAAATTAAAAACCAGAAACCAGATATCGTTATTACTGATTTGATGATGGAACCGGTTGATGGGTTGGCGCTGACACGGTGGATTCGTCGTGCTGAAGACAGCCCTGATCAGGCCTTGCCCGTTATCATGCTGACCGGCAATAGCGATCAGGATGTTATGATAGATGCCCGCGATGCGGGGATTTCTGAAATTATTATCAAACCCGTTGTGCCAAAAGCGGTTATTTCCCGGCTGCTTAGCGTGACCCGGAACAAACGCGGGTTTGTGCGCACTTTTGATTATGTTGGTCCGGATAGGCGCCGACGCACTGATTCGCAATATCGTGGTGTCGGACGCAGATTGGTTGATGTGCAAAACGAAGAGCATGCAGAAGATGCAGTACAAAAGGAATATGCACGGTGTGCAGGCAAAATCCTGCCCCGAATTAATGATATGACGCATAATCTGAAAACTATTGATCTGAACAGTCGTGCGCAGGTTCTTGATTTTTATCACAAGGCTGAGGCGTTGTGGAATTTCTGCCAGGAAGAAGCGCCAAAACTGTTGGCTATCGCCACTGAATCCTTATTGCGATATATTCAGGCCTTTGGGGCTAATGGTATGCTGAACAAAAACACGATTGGCAGACATTTGGTCGCCATCACCCGTCTGGTTAAGGCCCATAGCTTGCCTGAAACCGAGCGGAAAAACACTGTAGACAAACTCCTTAAAGAGGTCTCTGCACAACTTTCTGTGAAGAAAAGCACGTAATTGACAGCTTCAATTGCCTCTCTTTAACCCTGTCTTCACAATAATTGGCTTATACCTTTTTCCGTCGCAACAAGACGATAAGTATGAAAGCCCCAAGGGCAATGGTGAACGGAGAATTAGAATGGCTGTCGATATGGCGATGCCGATCCTGGTCGTAGATGACTATAAGACGATGATCAGGATCATTCGCAACCTTTTAAAGCAATTGGGCTTTAATAATGTGGACGAGGCCGCTGACGGCCAGGAAGCGCTGCAAAAAATGCAGGCCGGTGCCAAATTTGGTCTGGTCATTTCTGACTGGAATATGGAGCCAATGACCGGCTTTGAATTGCTTAAGGAAGTGCGCGGAGACGACAAGCTCAAAGGCACGCCGTTCATTATGATTACGGCCGAATCCAAAACCGAAAACGTAATTGCCGCCAAACGCGCCGGCGTCAACAATTACATCGTCAAGCCGTTCAACGCGGCAACACTGAAAGCAAAGATGTCTTCTGTTATTGGTGATTTTTGATAACAACGTAAAAACCGCAAAATAACAAAAGGTATTGGGGGAGTATATTATGCCAGCCACAGACGTCGCCACCCGCATTCGCAGCGCACTCGACGATATTAAATCAACAAATCTTGACGATCCGCGCCTGATGGAGGTTCTGGGGTTGGCCGAAAATCTGGTTGATTCCATGAAGATTTTCTTCGGATCGCTGGATTCGTCCGTGCATGGTGAATTTCGTTATATTGCCGAATATATTGCCCGCACCCGCGATGAGATCGCCGCCCTGCGCCCCAATGACATTCAAAACGCCCGCCTGCCCACCGCCGGCGCCGAACTGGAAGCCGTGGTCAAGGATACGGAGAAAGCCACCGATATCATTATGTCCATGGCCGAAGAAATTCTGGAGGAAAACCCCACCGATCTTGACGCCTATAAAGCTATGATCGATGGCAAAATGATGCAGATGATCGAAGCGTGCTCATTCCAGGACATTACCGGCCAGCGCGTTTCCAAAGTCGTTGAGACCCTGACGCATATCGAAGAACGCGTATCGCGGTTTTCCGAAGTTATGGGCGTATTGGACGCCGCAGAAGAACAAGGCGACGAAAAAGAAGAATGGCGCAAGGAAAACCTGCTCAACGGTCCACAACTGGATGGCCCGGCCACCGGCCAGGACGCCATTGACGCACTGTTTGATGGCGATATTTCCGACGAGCAACTTGGTCAGGACGATATCGACAGCATGTTTGATTAGGACCTAACTCAAGCCGCGCGGGTTTGGGTCAGATCGCTTAACAACGCATTGAGAGCTGATTCATCGGGTGCCCGGCGTAATTTATCGCGGGTTTCGGGGCGACGCAGCACACGCGAAATCCGCGCCAGAGCGCGCAAATGCCCGGCCCCGTCTTGCGCCGGTCCCAACAATAAAAACACCAGATCAACCGGCGCATCGTCTATGGCGTCAAACTCGACGGGCTCTTCGAGGCGCGCAAAAAAGCCGCAAAATTCGTCCAGCTCGGCACACCGCGCATGGGGAATAGCCACCCCGCCGCCAACACCGGTTGAGCCTAATTGTTCGCGTTCCATGACCGCTTCAAGCAAGCTGCGCGAATCAAGGCCGGTTTTTTCCGCGGCCCTGTCACACAACAGGCTAAGCAATTGTTTTTTTCCATTGGGGTGCATACCAACATAGGTGCCGCCCCGGCTTATCAGGTCATTTAAAAACATGCGTGCTCTTTAATAAATCCCGCCCGGCCAGGCCGTCAGCGCTTGGAGTATTGTCCGGGTTTTTCCCGTGTTAACCGGCGGATGGCTTTGGATTCAACCAGCCAATATGTCCGTCCGGGCGGCGGTATACTGCATTTAAGGTGCCTTGGGCAACATTGCGAAACAGTAGCACCGGCGCATCGGTCAAATCCATCTCCAAAACCGCCATGGCAACGCTCATGGTTTTCAGTTCAGCAACTTTTTCCGCGATCACCACCGGATCCAGAACCGGGCTTTCCCCGGCCGCGTCATCATCATCTGCATCATCATCCTGCACGGGTGCATTGCGCCCGGCTTCAAGTATAAGAAGTTCTGCATTTTCAGGAGGATAGCCCCCCTTTGTTGTTTTGTGATGATCGCGTAATTTGCTCTTATAGCGGCGCAAGCGTTTTTCCAGCTTGGCCGTTGCTTCATCAGCCGCAGCATAGGCATCCCCGGCAGAAAGACCGTGGGTATTGAGCATCGCACCAGAAGGTAAATGCAAGGAACAATCGACCCGAAATCCTGACCCATCACGAGAAATTGATACATAGGCCTCGCTGGGACGATTAAAATATTTCTGTACGCCTTCGCGCAACCGCGCCTCGATTCGCTCACGCAGTGCCGCGCTGACATCGATTCCCTTATTGACAATCTGTATATTCATGCGTGCCTCCTCTGGTTAAGTATTTCTATAATATAGGTCTTTTTCACCTGTTTCGCCAGCGCGAGAGCCGCGCCGACACTCAGGCGCTTTGTTTTAACTGGCGGCGGCGCTGCACCGATGAGGGAATGTGTAACGCCTCGCGATATTTTGCCACTGTCCGCCGGGCGATCTCGATACCGGCCTCGCGTAGAAGATCAACAATTTTATCGTCGGACAAAACCGTTTTGGCGGTTTCATTGGCGATCATGCCCTTGATCCGGTGCCGGACCGCCTCGGCGGAATACCCCTCACCGCCATGAATTGAAGGAATGGACGCCGTGAAAAAATATTTCAGTTCAAAAAGCCCGCGCGGTGTCTGCACATATTTGTTTGAGGTGACGCGGCTGACCGTTGATTCGTGCATTTCAATGGCATCGGCCACGGTTTTGAGATTAAGCGGCCGCAAATGTTCAACCCCGTGCGCAAAAAAACCGTCCTGTTGTTTGACCAGTTCGGTGGCGACTTTCAAAATCGTGCGCGCCCGCTGGTCCAGACTCTTAACCAGCCAGCTGGCGTTTTGGAAACACTCGGTGATAAAGGTTTTTTCTTCTTCCTTGCTGATCCCGGCGCTGATTTCCGTGTAATAGCGCGAATTGACCAATACCCGCGGCAAGGTTTCGGTATTCAGTTCAACCGCCCACCCCCCATCGGGGCGCGCGCTGATAATGACGTCAGGCACAACAACCGCCGCCGCCTCGCCGCCAAACCCGGCACCGGGTTTGGGCGTCAGGGCGCGCAATTCGGCCACCATATCGGCCAGATCCTCCGCATCAACGCCGCAAATTTGTATAAGCGCCCCCATATCATGAGCGGCCAGTAAATCGAGATTTTCCACCAGCGCCCGCATGGCCGGGTCATAACGATCACGCTCGATCAATTGCAGGGCCAGACATTCGCTTAAAGACCGGGCCATAACCCCGGTCGGCTCAAAAGCCTGTACAATTTTAAGAACACGCAACAATTGCGCCGGTTTGACGTTCAGGCGCTGCGCCTCTTCATCAAGATCGGCACGCAAATAACCATCTTCATCAACAAGTAAAATCAATCGCGAGGCGAGAAAATTATCTCGCGGCGAGAGCGGCGACAGGGCCAATTGCTCTGTCAAATGTTCAATCAGTGTTTTTTCGCGAAAGGCGGTTTGTTCAATAATACTACCCGCACCCGGCCCAGCAGCACCGCCTGATGAAGCGCCACTGCCCGGCGCGCTGTAATCATGGCGCGGGGCGGTTTCGCCGGCATCTTCGCGGCTGGTTTCATAGGTCGATTCAAAATCTGCATCCACCGCATCTTCGGCGGCGGCGCTGGTCTGGCCATCAAGCACGACCTCTTCACGCGTATCACTGGCGGCGGGGCTGTCAGCAGGCTGATCAGCGGCCGCACTTTCAGACTTGTCGCGCTCTAAAAGGGGGTTGCGCAACAACTCCTCTTCAACATAGGCGTTTAATTCGAAATTGGACATTTGCAGCAATTTGATCGCCTGCTGCAATTGCGGCGTCATAACAAGGCCAAGGCCCTGCCGCATGTCCATTCTTTGCCCCAGTGCCACGTTTGCGTATCCTTAAGCTGGCTATCAAAGAAATGCGTCACCCAAATAGACCCGACGCACATCCGGGTTAGATAAAATTTCGTCCGGTCGCCCCTCGAACAAGACCTCTCCATCATAAATAATGGAGGCCCGGTCAACGATTTCAAGGGTTTCCCGTACGTTGTGATCTGTAATCAAAATACCGATACCACGCCCGCGCAAAAACTTTATTAACTCGCGGATATCTGCAATCGCCAGCGGATCAATACCGGCAAACGGCTCGTCCAGAAGGATAAATGATGGCCGGGTAGCCAGTGCGCGGGCGATCTCGACCCGCCGCCGTTCGCCGCCCGAAAGGGCCAGCGCCGGGGATTTGCGCAAATGCTCAATATGCAGCTCAGCCATCAGGCTGTTGACCATATCCTCGCGCCGCTCTTTATCCTTTTCCGTCAACTCAACAACACCGCGAATGTTTTGCTCCACAGAAAGACCGCGAAAGATCGATGTCTCCTGGGGCAGATATCCCAGACCCAAGCGGGCGCGCTGATACATGGGCAGAGCGGTAATATCCTGCCCGTCCAGAACGATCTGGCCATAATCGGCTGAAACCAGCCCGGTAATCATATAAAAGCACGTGGTCTTGCCCGCCCCGTTCGGGCCAAGAAGCCCCAACACTTCACCACGCTTCAAGGCCAGGCTGACATGTTTGACCACCGGGCGCTTGTTAAAGGATTTACCAATACCGACAACGCACAAGCCCTCATCCGGGCAGACTATGTCCTTATTTTCCAGTGTTTCAGTCTCAGTCATAACAAATCCTGTTTTCCTATTCCTACCGCCACAGCTTTAAGGACTGATGAAGGCGCATTCAGGCCCGGCACGCCTGCACATTATTGACCACCAGCCCCGTCATTGACTGGCGTCTCTTTTACCGGCTCGGCATCGTCCTTTTTGTCCTCTTGGGGATAAAATACAGAGTGCACACGTTTTTTGGGGGTCGTGCCTTTCACTGCCGCATTAAACACCGCTTTGCCCGTATTGATATTGATCGTCAGATGGCTGCTGCGGATGACGTTCTCGCCCTGGGTAACCACCACATTCCCGTCCATGACAATCTGATCATTTTTCAGGCTGTAGACCGCCCGGTCACAGCGCACCACCCGATCGGGGGTGACATAATAAACCTCACCAACAGCGACAATGCGCTCGACGGCCCCAAAGGAGGCCCCAAGATTGGCACTTGTGTCATCTGTATTTGCCGCCGCCTCGGCAAAATAAATTTCAAGCCGGTTAGCGCGCAAATGCACCCCATCCTGAACCGCATCCACCCGGCCATCATAAATGGCCATGTTTTTTTCGTCATAGATTTCCAGATGGTCGGCATTGATATCCAAAGGCCCTTTTTGCGCGCTTAACTGCGCCATGGCCGGCCGCGCCACCATCACAAGCACAAGGCCCATCAACGTGGCAAAAAGTACATTCTTATTCATTAGCGACTCCATCCTGCCCTTGGGCATTTTCAATATGTGTTATGACATTGCCGGAAAAAATAACCTTTTTGCCGCCATCAATAATTTCATAGCCGTCCGCTTCCACTGTGCCGGTCGGGCCATTGCCGAACACCCGCTGGTCACCGACGATGCGATTTGAATCAATAAAGAACCGCGCCTTGGAAGTGGTATAAACAAAGCCGTTCGGGCTGATCAGCCGCACATCCTCATCAAGATCAAGGATTTTACGGGCCGAATCATAAACCCCGGTGCGCGCGGTAACATGCGAGGAATTATCCCCTTGTGCCGAATCCATGCGGATATTGACCAGGTATGTAATTTCCGGGGCTTCCTTATTGCGGGTTGCGGTATCGGCAATCACTTCATAAGGCCGTCCGGCATTATCGCGGCCGGTAAAGCGCGGGCTGATCATCTGCACTTCTTCATCGGTTTGCGGCGTTTGCGGTAAAACCGGCGGCGGTTCCTTGTGCAGGCTGTTAACCACAATATAACCGGCCAATACCAGCACCACAGCAATGGCGAAAACCAGAAAAGACAAGCGCAACAGCCGGATAACCATGGTCCGGCGGCGCGCAGATTGCAGCGTTGACTGGCGGCGCGGCTCCCACCGCATCCGCTTTTCGTCAGAGGCCATGCCTGATTCTGCACTCATCGTCGTTCTGTTTCCTCAAAAAGTCTGTTCGCCAGACCCCTGTTTACGCAGACCATACACGCATTTGACGGCCAAATCGCGGCTTTTTTCCGGCCATCCCGTCATGAATGTGCAAATATATCAATGTCCGGCCACCCGGCCAGATCGAGCGCGGCGCGCTGGGGCAGAAAATCAAAACAGGCCTGTGCCAATTCCATACGCCCTTCGCGTTCCAGCATCGCGGTCAGGCGGTCCCGCAATTTATGCAGATAAAGCACATCCGATGCGGCGTAAGCCTGCTGCGCCTGACTTAAATCATCTGCGCCCCAGTCCGAGCTTTGCTGCTGTTTGGAAATATCCTTGCCCAAAAGCTCGCGGATCAAATCTTTCAAGCCGTGGCGGTCAGTATAGGTGCGCACCAGCCGCGATGCGATTTTGGTGCAATAAACCGGATGCATCCGCACCCCGAGATAGTTCTCAATCATCGCCAGATCAAAGCGGGCATAGTGCAATATTTTGGTAATCGCCGGATCAGCCAATACCGCTTTC
>JALWSB010000016.1 GCA_027080345.1 Robiginitomaculum sp.
ACGATTGCCGATGATGAGCCGCAGGTTGAACCGATAGCGCGTGGTTTCCTGAAGAAATATTTGTACCATGTAGAGCGCAAGCACGAGGAGGGTTATATGGGGAAGGCTCAAGGTTTTTCTCCTGATTTTTGTGTCTGTGATGTTGCCTCACGCAGATGCCGGGTAATTTCCAGCATTTCTTGCAAGCGTAGCTCGATGACTGCGGTGTTTACCTGGTAGAGGGTGCGTCGCCCTTCGTGGCTGACCTGCAATACGCCGGCCTCGGTCAGAATGCGTAAATGGCGTGAGATGACCGAGCGGTCTTGCGGCAATTTTTTGGCGATGGTGCCAATATCGGCGCGGCCAAGCAAGACCACTTCACGAAATGCAGCGTTGCGGGCAGGTTCCGAAAATGCCTTGAAGAAGAGGCTGTCAATCAGGCCTGCACAATTTGCGGCGGCCTGTCTTTGCCGTAAATTCATATCTTCTTTCCTTCATCAATGGGTGTTTGTGTCGGTGTTTGATCACTGGTGAAAAGGCGGGATTGGCCATCATTATAAACCTCGTTGAAAAGCCAAAGTGCGATGCAGGCGTAATAATTGACATTGCCACTTTGGAGGGGCAGGCGTGTGCCGTCGGGTTTTTGGAAATTGGCAAACCCACCGACTTCGTCCTGAACACTGAGAATCCAGTTTGCTGTTTGCCGGGCCTTTTGGGCATATTTTGCGTCATTCATGGCGCAATAGGCGATAAGAAGGCAGGTGCCAGGCCAAAGCGCCGCAAGTTTGGTATCGTTGAGGATGGGCACCGGATAGACCGGCGGGCCTGTCCGGGGCAAAGCGGCCTCTGTCAGGCTTCCCGGGAAGGGCCCCGCGCATCTGGCTTCGGCCCAGCGGATCGCGGCGGCGGTCTGTCTTCGCAGTTCAGGAAAGGCGCATGATCCGTCGAGGGTGTCAATCAGAGCTTCGGCATCCATCAGGTTCATGGCGTATTGCGGCCGGTTGGCAGTAACCGCAAGAGGCGCCATGCTTCCTGCGATTCGCGCGACGATCCGGCCACGGGGCGACAGGCCAAGCATGAAGGCGCGAATGAATGGACGTACCAGACGTGCGATTATATCAGATCTTTCAGCCGTCTGATCAAAGGGATACCAATAGCCTTGTTCTTCATTAAAGTTGCGTTTGATATGCGCAACTATGTGTTGCGCCGCCTCGAAATACCGGGATTGCCCTGTCGTTTTCCAGGCCAGCAGGGCAAAATGGGCATATTCGCCGATTTCAATGATATTGGGCAAGAGAAGTGCTTTATCAGGCCCCAATATCCCATCCAGCATACGGTCAGCGGCGCGGATCAAAGTGGTATCAAAGCGGGCGTCACCCGTTACCCTGCGATAGGTGTTATAGCCCTCAAAAACACATTGTGCGCCATCAAGGGTAAAAGCAGAATGGCGGTGCCAGCCACCATTTGCATCTTGCCGCTTGGCAAGCCATTCCAAAGAGCTTCGCGCTGAGTGCAGATAAGAGTCCTTGCCCGTCAGAACCCATGCCAAACAGCGCACGGTGACGGCGTGACCGACGAGGGTGGCATCGCCGCGTAATCCGTAGAACTCATCTCCTTCAGCATCAATCCAGCCCTTGCGTTTTTCGCGATTAATGAACCAATCGGCATTGCGTATTATTGCTGTTTCAAACGGGTTGGGTTGTGGCATGCTGCTGACTCAATAATATGTATATGTGTGCATATATGCATATATATTTTTTGTGTCAACCTTCCAGATCAGATGTTTCTATCCAATATACACGTATTTTTGCCCGCCAGAGGCAGAATGGATTAAATTGACAGGCCCGGCCTCTAAATCATTAGGGCGGCGTTGTCGGCTACATAGAAAGGCGGCTTGCCGGCATAAAGCCGGGTCAGATGTTCGGCAAAGCTGCTCAGGTTAAAATCAGCATTGGCGGCCATGGCGATCAGCTCGTCGGGTGTGTGATGACGGTTCAAGGCTTGCGCCAGCGCCCACAGGCGCAGCGCGCGCACCCCGGTCATGCAAAAGCCAAGAACAGGGACCGTGTTTTTTTCGGTGATTTGCGCGGCGGCGCGGATGGCCATTTCGCTAAACACCGCGCCATTATCAATGGGAATATGGATGTATTGCAGGCCCGCCGCATGCGCAGCCGTTTCAAGATCGGCGGAGAGGGGTTGCTCGTCCTGCTCTTCCTCGCCATCGGGGCGCGCATTGATAATCAGACCATAGCCCGCCTTGGCTGCCACCGCCATATCAGCAATGTGCAATTGAGGTGCTGCGGTAAAATCCG
>JALWSB010000017.1 GCA_027080345.1 Robiginitomaculum sp.
GCACGACGGGGCGGCAAATACGCGCCCGCTGGCGCTGGCCGACCCGGCATTGGCGCCTTATGGGCGGGCGGCGCGGCAAAGTCTGGCGCGGCTGCGTACGGTTTATACCGTGCCGCAAAAAGAGGTTGTGGGGCGCAGTGCGGCGCAGGCTTTTCAGTTTGTCTACACCGGGGCCGCCGGGGCCGGGCTGGTGCCATTGTCCTTGCTGCGGTATGCGCAGGTGGACCCCAATGAATACCGGCTTGTGCCTGATGCCTGGTATGCCCCCGTGCGCCAGGATGTTCTGGTGGTGCATCAATCCGCCGCGCTTGATTGTCTTTTGGCACTTTTGCAAAGCCCGTCCGGACGCGCGGCGCTGAATGATGCGGGGTTTATTGCCCCATGAGCGCGCCCTGGATAGAACCATTGCTGCTGAGCTTGCGTCTGGCCAGCGTTACGACATTGATCTTATTGCTTGTCTGCGTGCCGCTGGGCTGGGTGCTGGCGCGCACACGGGGGCGCTGGCGCCCCTTTGCCGAAGCGCTGTTGACCTTGCCATTGGTGTTGCCGCCAACGGTTTTGGGGTTTTACCTTCTTGTTTTATTGGGGCCAAACGGGCCATTTGCGCCGCTGCATCTGGTGTTTTCTTTTTGGGGGCTGGTGGTTGGCTCGGTGGTGTTTTCGCTGCCGTTTGTGTTGCGCCCGGTGCAAAGCGCGTTTGAAAGCATCCCGCAAAGCCTTCTTGAAAGCGCCGCCACCCTTGGGGCCGGGCCGTGGGCGCGCTTTACCGGCTTGGCTATACCAATGGCAAAACGCGGTATTATCAGCGCGGCGATTATGGGCTTTGCCCACACCTTGGGCGAATTTGGCGTGGTGTTGATGATTGGCGGCAATATTGCCGGACGGACGCAGGTTTTGTCGGTGGCGATTTTTAACGCGGTCGAGCGGCTGGATTACGCCACCGCCAATATGCTCTCTTTTGGTTTATTGGGTTTTTCCTTCGCCGTTCTTTTGGCGCTTTCCTGGCTCAATGGGCGCGGGGCGCGGCCATGAAAATAGACATTAGTCTCGGTAAAGACCGGTTTTGCCTGTCGGCGCGCGCCAGTTGGCCCGATACCGGTATGACGGTGATTGCCGGCCCGTCCGGGGCCGGAAAAACCAGCCTGTTGCGCTCTATACTGGGGCTGGAACGGGCGCAGGGTCATGTGGCGCTTGGCGATGATGTCCTGCTTGATGATGGTGTTTTTGTGCCTGTGCATAAAAGACATATCGCCTGGGTCGGACAGCATGATGATGTTTTTGCGCACCAAAGCGTGCGGCAAAACCTTGAATTTGCGGCACGGTTTGCGCCTGCACAAACGCCGGATGTGGACGACTTGGCGCGCCTGTTTTTACTGGATGGGGTTTTGGCGCAAAATGCCGGGTCGCTGTCCGGAGGACAAAAACAACGCCTTGTTCTGGCCCGTGCGCTATGCGCAAACCCGCGTCTTTTGGCGCTGGACGAGCCATTTGGTGCGCTTGATGCGGAAACCCGGCATGAGCTTTTGGCGCTTTTGGCGCGCTATTGCGCAGGGCGGGGTTTGCCGGTGCTCTTCATCAGCCACGATTTTGATACGTTGACCCGTCTTGCAGACTTTATGCTTTATATGGAGGCGGGGAGAATTACCGCCCAAGCGCCGCTTAATACCTGCCTGATGAATAAGGCGTTGCCGTTTCGCTATCGCGAGGACGCCTGTACGATTGTGCAGGCCCGGGCGAAGGACTACCGCGCCGCCGATAGCCTGAATGTCCTTGATGTTAGCGGCATTGAGCTTTTGGTCCCCGGCGCGGCATTGCCAAAAGGGCAGGGGGTGCGGTTGCGCCTGCGCGCCGGAGATATCAGCCTTGGCCGCACCCGCCATGATGACAGCAGCGTCTTGAATGTCCTGCCGGCGCGTATTGAAGGGGTCGAAGCGGCGCGCGGCCCGTTGGCACAAGGTTTGGTAAATGTGACCCTGGCGTTGATGGGGACGCACGTATTGGTGCGTATTACCGAAAAATCAGCGGGCCTTCTCGCCTTGCAAGAGGGCGACAGTATTTTTGCGCACATCAAGGCCAGCGCCCTTGTTGGGGGGTGAAATATTCAGACTTTGCTCTGGATGGATCCTAACGCAAAGTCATTTTGTTTTTGGGGCTGACATAGATAAGGGTTAAAACATTACTTGAACCACCATTTGTGGAGGGTTTTGTTGAGGTTGGCAACTGGCCGGTAATTGAAGCGCCACTCACACTCTTTAATGAACAGGTGGAAGTGGTG
>JALWSB010000018.1 GCA_027080345.1 Robiginitomaculum sp.
GCCATGGCCTTTGAAATTATCAAGGACAATCATATTGATATCGCTTTGGTCGACCAGAATTTGGGCGATCTGGATGGCAGCGAGTTTGTTCAGCTGATCCGCAATGCCGATGACAGCCCCAACCCTTATATCCAGATCATCATGGTCACCGCCCACGGTGACCGCAAAACCGTTATGGAAAGCATTTGCGCTGGGGCCAATGAATTTCTGGTCAAGCCGGTTACCCCGGTCGACCTTTATGAAAAACTGCGTGCCTGTATTGAACGCCCGCGCCAGTTTGTGCGCACGGCAAACTATTTTGGCCCGGATCGCCGCCGCCGTCAGGCCCCGACATATCGCGGCCCCTGGCGACGTAAAAACGACCCGCCCGAAGGCATAGAGGAAAATGGCGATAAAACAGACGTTTCCGGACAGCCAAAAGTTATTGAAGGCTGAGCAGTAAAAAACGTGCGCTATGCCTTCTTTTTGGCGGTGCGTTCTTCTTGATCTTTTCTGGTCATCGCAAACACTACCCCCGATAGCCCCAAAAGGGCAATCAGGTTGGGTGCCGCCATCATGCCATTGCCGATAGAGGCCAGCGTCCAGGCCAGATCATTGGTATAAACCGCACCAAGATAAACAATGATACACCAGGCCACCCGGTAGTACGGGATGACCTTGACACCGAACATGAACTCCATGGCCCGTTCGCCATAAAGCGCCCAGCCCAAAATCGTCGTAAAAGCAAACACCGCCAGTCCGAAGGTGACGATCCATTGCCCGCCGGGCATTGATGCGCCAAAGGCCTTGGCGGTCACGGAGGCCGCCGAGGCGATACCTGATTGCCATATAGGCAAGGTGCCGCCATCGACACCGCCCGCGCCAAACATCATCGGCGCGGTCAAAATCACCAAAGCGGTCATGGTGCAAACCACCAGCGTATCAATAAATGTACCCAGCATGGCGATCGAGCCTTGGCGCACCGGGTCATTGGTTTTGGCCGAGGCGTGGGCAATAGCCGCCGAGCCAAGCCCGGCTTCGTTGGAAAAGGAGCCGCGATTGGCCCCCTGGCTGATCGCCATCATCACAGAGGCCCCCAAAAACCCGCCGGCCGCGGCCGTTGGTGAAACCACGCCATGAAAAATCTGGCCAAAGGCGGCGGGGATAAATTCAGCATTAATGCTCAAAACAACCAGCGCGCCACCAATGTAGAAAAGCGCCATAATCGGCACCAGAAAAGAGGCCACCCGGGCGATGGATTTCACCCCGCCCATAATCACCATAAACACCAAAACGGCCATAACCAGCCCGCTTTGCCACAAAGGAATATGCAGATTGTCCTTGAACAATGCCGCCACCCCATTGGCCTGTACCAGATTACCAGTCCCCGGCGCGGCAATGGCGGTCAGAATGGCAAATGCCCAGGCCAGCCAGACCCAGTTTTTGCCCATGCCGTTTTTGATATAATACATCGGCCCGCCAACATGTTGACCGCGCGCATCAACTTCACGAAACCGCACGGCCAAAAGCGCTTCGGAATATTTTGTCGCCATGCCGACAACGGCGGTCATCCACATCCAGAACACCGCCCCCGGCCCGCCAATGGTAATGGCGGTCGCCACACCGGCAATATTACCGGTGCCGATGGTCGCCGACAGCGCGGTAAAGAGCGCCGCAACCGGGGAGATTTCCCCCTCACTGCCCTTGCCAGAGGCTTTTTTACCAGAAAACAGCAAGGATATCGCGTAAGGCAGACGCCGGATTGGCATGAATTTCAGTCCGATCGTCAGATAAAGCCCGGTACCAAACAGCAAGGCCACCAGTGGCGGCCCCCAGATAAACCCGTCAACCTTACCAAGCGCCTCAACCAGACTTTCCATTTCCCAAACCCCTTTTGTGTTTATGGTTGGGCGCGACCCTAGCCGCCTACAGCGGGGTTTTGCAAGCACAAGTTAACATGATATGCGCATCAGGCCCGGATTTTACACAAAAGCCCCTGCCAAAACGGATACCTTTTGTTAACCATGCTGCGCTCTTGTGGGGGATACGACAGAATTAAGAAGAAAGAAAAGAAGAATAATGATGATATTTGCAAAAATAATTATGACAAGCGCGATCAGCGCGCTCGCCCTTAATGGCTGTACAACCCTTGGCGATATGTCCAGCAGCCTTTTTTCCGCACGCCCGAAAGCCGATGAAATGGCCGCCGCCCCCACCGCCGATGCGCCGCAGATTCCTGCCAGGCCGCAACCGGCGCAAAAGGATGATGCCTATTACCTTGCCGGCAGTGC
>JALWSB010000019.1 GCA_027080345.1 Robiginitomaculum sp.
AAAGGCCAAATGCCTTTGCAAGGCTGGCTTCGGGCAAGCGGCGCATCCTAAAGGCACCCGAAGGGCGCGGGATCTTTTTCGCCTGAATGCGTCAAAAGATCTTGAAAATACACCGTATTTCCTGCGTTCTTTTTCCTGTTCACGCAAAAAACCTCTCCTCGTGAAATCAATCATCTGAATGAGTCTGGACCCTAGCGTGTTCGCGCGCTCCTGCCTAGAGATGCCAATCACAGAAAACGCTTGCCGCATGGCGGTTTTCGCGTTAGCCGATGGCCCAGCTAAACCTGCCCTGGGGGAAATGATGAAAACCATCCTCACATACATTGCCGCCCCGCTTGGTCTTTTGTTGATTATTGCGGGTGTTTTTTGGTGGCGCACACTGACCTGGACCGGCGAGTTGACCTCTCTGCGGCCCCATTTTGATGGCGTTTGCGAAACCCTTGAGGGCATGCCCGGCCCGGAAGACATGGTCATTGACCACACATCCGGCCAGGTTTTTATTTCCTCTCACGATCGCCGCCATAAAGACAGCTTTGGCGCGATATGGACAATTGCCACACCCGGCGGTGCGCCGCAAAAAATGAACCTGGCTGGTTATACCGCCGCCCTCTTTTCTCCTCATGGCATTGATTTATGGACCAGCAAAGATGGCACACGGCGGCTTTTTGTCGTCGAGCACGGGGACTGGTCGCAAAGCCGGGTCGTTATTTTTCGCATTGAAGGCGATACGCTGGTGTTTGAAACGGCGGTGAGCGACCCGCTGATCCGCCGCCCCAATGACGTTGCCGCGGTGGGAAAAAACGCCTTTTACGTTACAAACTCGCTGGCCGCCCCCTATGGCAGCTCAAAAGAGTTTACCGAGGTGCTGTTTCGTAAAAAGGGTGGCAATGTGGTTTATTTTGAAGGCCAAAAGGCCGCAATCGCTGCTGATGGAATTACTTATGCGAATGGCGTCGCGCGGAGCAATGACGGGCAAACAATTTATGTTGGCTCCAGTGGCGATCAAGCGGTTCTTTTTTACAGCCGCGCCCCAAAAACCGGCGCGCTGACCTTGAAAAACAAAATATATCTGCAAACCGGTGTGGATAATATCGACGTTGATAAAGACGGTGTTTTATGGGTGGCCGGACACCCCAAATTATTGACCTTTTCCAAACATGCCAAGGATCCCGCCGTGCGCAGCCCGTCGCAAATCTTGCGTCTGGACCCGGTCAAAAAATCAATTCAAGAGGTCTATCTGTCCAAAGGCGATCCTCTTTCGGCGTCCTCTATTGGTGCCTTTTACGACAATACACTTTACATTGGCGGGGTTTTTGATCCGCGTATCCTGCGCTGTACCCTGCCTTTAGCAAAAAGAGACAAAACATGAGCGAACCGCGTTTTAATGTTCTTGGTATTGGCAATGCCATCGTTGATGTCATTGCCCCGGTTGATGATGCCTTTTTGATGAGCCACCGGATTACCAAAGCCTCCATGACCCTGATTGATGAAGAGCGGGCGCAAAGTCTTTATGACGCCCTGCCGCCAGCCAGCGAAACCTCTGGCGGCTCGGCGGCCAACACAATTGCCGGCATTGCCGCGCTTGGCGGCTCGGCGGCCTATTGCGGCAAAACCGCCAAGGACCAATTGGGCGAAACCTTTGCCCACGATTTACGTGCCGCCGGTGTGACCTATGAAACCGCACCGCTTGTGGATGGGCCGTCGACCGCCCGCTGCCTGATTGCCGTTACCCCGGATGCCCAACGTTCCATGTCAACATATCTTGGGGCCTCCTCCTTGTTTGGCCCTGACGATCTTGATGCTGATATGATCAAGGACGCCCAGATCACCTATATGGAAGGGTATTTATTTGACCGCGACAGCGCCAAGAGCGCTTTTGTCGAAGCGGCCGAAATTGCCACCGCCGCCGGGCGGCAAACCGCATTGACGCTTTCAGATTTGTTCTGCGTTGACCGGCATCGGGAGTCATTCTTGCACCTTGTGCGCGGGCATATTGATATTCTCTTTGCCAATGAAGCCGAGCTGATGTCCCTCTACCAGACCATGGACTTTGATGAGGCCCTGACCCAGGTGCGCAAGGATTGCACGTTTGCGGCGATCACGCGCAGTGAAAAAGGCTCGATCATCATCAGCCAGGACGATGCCATGACGATCACGGCCGCCCCGGTTGACGCGGTCGTCGACACCACCGGGGCCGGGGATCTTTATGCCGCCGGGCTGCTTTATGGTCTGGCCAACGATCTGCCTCTGGCTGAATGCGGGCGCATTGCCTCGGTTGCGGCGGCGGAGATTATCTCTCATTACGGGGCGCGGCCCCAGCAAGATATTCGGCTTTTGGCCGGGTTTGGTTAACACAACGGAAAGCGCTGGCTGTTAGGGTGCACCAAAGGACCCGTTTTGGGGCCGTGATGAACCCGGGGTGCTGGTGTTGAAACTGTTGGCGCAGATACGATCGAAAATGGCCATAAAGGCGGCGCTTTTATTTGTCATTGCCATTACCGGCATGGCCTTTTTCATTGTTGCCATAGATGTGGCTTCAGAGAACAATAACCAACAAAAACAAGCCGTTAAACAGGCAAAGGCACTCATCACCACCAGCGCTTTGGTTATGCAGAGCGCTGCGGACGATAAACAAAAAACCAAAGCCACCCTGTCGTCACTAACCGTCAACACGGCCATTGCGCAGGCGCAAATGATTCACCCATCCGATGCGGGACTTTCTGCCCCGGTTATGAACGTTATGAACACCGGACATGCGCAATTTCGCAGCAACAACACAACACTCTTCGCCGCCGCGCCGGTTTATACAGGGCCACAAACCCGCCCATCCGTCTTTTTGGCGCGGGTTGATTTAACCCGGCTGCGGGCCCCGCTTTATCATATTATAATGCGGAAAATCTGGGTTGGTCTGGCCCTTATCGGGGTTGGCATGCCCGCCTCATTGCTTGTGTTCAATCGCCTTTTTGCCCCCATACCGGCGCTGACGGCGCTGGCAGAACGGGCGGCGCGGGGCGATCTTGATGCGCGTATCGAGAATAATCGCACCGATGAATTGGGGGTTTTGGCCCACACCTTCAACACCATGCTGGAGCGCATGAAAGCCAACCTGGATCGCACGCGCTGGTTGGCCTATGGCGATAACCTGACCCGGCTGGCCAATAAAACCGCTTTTATGGAGCGCCTGAAGCAACTGGTTTCGCCCAAACGGCCACCAGGGGCATTGCTCTTGATTGATGTTGACGGGTTCAAACACTTTAATGACGCCTATGGGCAAGAAGAGGGCGATCGCATACTGACCATGACCGCCCAGCGCCTTGGCGCCACTTTAAAAGCCAAAAGTGGTGATTTTGCCGCCATCGCCGGGGGGCTTACGCCGTTTTTGGCCCGCTTGTCCGGGGACGAATTTGCGGTGATCATTCCTGGCGCGCGTGCCGTGCCGGAATTACAAACATTAAGCGCCGAGCTGCTTGCCGCCATTGCCACACCTTTTGACATTGCCGGTCAGGCGGCGCGCCTGTCTGCGCGCATTGGTGTGGCGCTCTATCCCCATGATGCCAGTGATGCACAACATTTGCTGACCTCGGTCAATCTGGCCATTGATGCGGCAAAAGCCGATGGCGGCGGTGCGGTGCGGTTCTTTGAACCGGCCATGTCACAAAAAGCCCTCAAGCGCATGTCTTTGCACAGCGAGTTACGCCGGGCCATTAAAGACAAAGAGTTTGTGGTTTATTACCAGCCTAAAATCCGCGTCCGTGATGGCAGCATTGCCGGGGCCGAGGCGCTGGTGCGCTGGCGCCAGCCCGGCGGCAAGATTGTCGGTCCGGGTGCCTTTATCGAGGCGGCGGAAGACACTGGCATGATCCTCGATATTGGTGATTTTGTTTTGCGCGAATCCTGTGAAGCGGCGGTGCGCTGGCAAAACGCCGGACACGATTGCGGGGTGGCGGTCAATGTGTCAGCGCTGCAATTTGCCTGCGATGATTTTTCCACTTCTGTATTGCAGATCATTGAACAAACCGGCATCGCCCCGGAAAAGCTGGAACTGGAACTGACCGAAAGCGTTGCCATGGCCGACCCGGACCGGATGATGGATCAGGTTGGCCCCTTGCGCGACCGCCGGGTGCGGTTTGCCATTGATGATTTTGGCACCGGTCATTCCAGCCTGGCTTATCTGACCCGCCTGCCCTTTGATGTGTTCAAAATTGACCAGTCCTTTGTCCAGGCCATGAATGAGGACAAACACGCCCGGGTTATCGTGCAAACCGTTTTGGCCATGGCCGAAAGTCTTGGCTATCACACGGTTGCCGAAGGGGTGGAAACCCGCGAACACTTTGCGTTTTTGCAATTGCACTGCTGTGACTATGTGCAAGGCTATTATTTTGCCAAACCAATGCCGGAAAGCGAATTTCTTGCCATGCTGGCCGCCGAACGGCAAAACCTGACCCGCAAACCCGTGTCCCGCGCGCCGGTGGGCCACCCCCCCCCCCCCCCCCCACACCGTCATTGAAGGCACCCGCCTGCACGGGCATAGGCTCCGGTCGCAATCCATCTTGAGGCATTTCATCCGCGCATGGCGGCGCAGGTTGTTATGCTGCTCTGGATCACCCGAACCAGTCGGGTAATGACAAAACAAGGTGTTACCTGCGCAAAGGCGATCGCCTTGTCCGGGGCCTATAGTGACGTAATCAATGCCCTATGGATCCCGGATCAAGTCCGGGATGCCACGTTTGTGTGGTTTGTTTTTCTCGTCATTCTCCGACTACCCCCCTCGTCATTCTCCGGTTTAACCGGAGAATCCATGGTGAAGCGCCGCATGGACCCTTCCGGTTAAATCGAAGGATGACGAAGCGGGGACATGGCGCGTGGCTGTCTCCTTTTATTAATTTCACAGCCACCCTTGCGCGGCGCTGATAAAAACGCCACATGGCAGGGCATACGCTTTTCTATGGAGATGGGATTGAACGCAGAGACATCGGGCGCGCCAAATTTTCCCGGCTGGCGCGGAACAACCATTTTGGCGGTACGTAAAAACGGCAAAACCATTATTGCCGGAGATGGCCAAGTCTCCATCGGTCAGACCATTATGAAAGGCAATGCGCACAAGGTGCGCGCCCTTTCCGGCGGCCAGGTTATTGCCGGTTTTGCCGGTTCGACCGCCGATGCATTGGCGTTGTTTGAGCGCCTTGAAAGCAAGCTTGAGCAATACCCGGACCAGTTGGCGCGTGCCTGTGTTGAGCTGGCCAAGGACTGGCGCACTGATCGTTATTTGCGGCGGCTTGAGGCAATGATTATTGTTGCTGACAGAGCGCGGTTTTTTGTCCTGACCGGGGCCGGTGACGTGCTGGAGCCGGAACATAATGTAGCGGCCATTGGCAGTGGCGGAAATTACGCGCTGGCTGCGGCGCGGGCGCTTTATGATGATCAGGATGATGCCGAAATCATTGCCCGGCGGGCCATGGATATTGCCGCCGATATTTGCGTTTACACCAATCGTTCACTAACCGTGGAAATATTACATAAGGACGGCGATGCGCCGAAAACAGCATGACAACCTTGACCCCGCAACAGATTGTTGACGAGTTGGACCGCCATATTGTCGGCCAGAAAGATGCCAAGCGCGCCGTTGCCATTGCCCTGCGCAATCGCTGGAGGCGGCGTCAGGTTGGCGGTACGCTTGGCGAGGAAATCACCCCGAAAAACATTTTGATGATTGGCCCGACCGGGGTTGGCAAGACAGAAATTTCCCGCCGTCTGGCGACCTTGGCCAATGCGCCGTTTATCAAGGTTGAGGCCACCAAATTTACCGAGGTCGGTTATGTTGGCCGCGACGTTGAACAGATTGTTCGCGACCTTGTCGAGGCGGCGATTTTACTGTTGCGCAAAACCAAACGCGCCGCCGTACGCACCCGCGCCGAAGCCGCCGCGCAAGACCGCATTCTTGACGCCCTTGTCGGTCCGGCGGCCAGCCCGGCCACCCGCGAATCCTTTCGTCAGCGCCTGCGCGCCGGGGATCTCGACGATAAAGAGGTTGAGCTGGAAATGAGCGACACCACCTCGCCCTTCCAATCGATAGAAATTCCCGGCATGCCGCCGGGCGCGGGTATGGGCATGCTCGATCTTGGCGAAATGCTTGGCAAGGGATTTGGCAAACGCACCTCCAGCCGCCGCCTTCTGGTTGCCGATGCCCATGCGCCGCTGCTTGAAGAAGAAAGCGATAAATTGCTGGATGATGGCCAGATTGTCGCCGAAGCCATTTCTTTGGTTGAAAATGATGGCATTGTGTTTTTGGATGAAATTGACAAAATTACCGTGCGCGCCGGGGCGCAAGGCGGCGAGGTTTCGCGCGAAGGGGTTCAGCGCGACCTTTTGCCATTGATCGAAGGCACCACCGTGACCACCAAACACGGGCCGGTCAGCACCGACCATATTCTTTTTATTGCTTCGGGTGCCTTTCACCTCAGCAAGCCATCGGACATGTTACCTGAATTACAGGGCCGTCTGCCCATCCGTGTTGAGCTGCGCGCCCTTACCCGCGATGATTTCAAGCGCATTTTAACCGAGCCGGAAGCCTCGCTTATCCGCCAGTATTGCGCCCTTTTAGCGACCGAAAACATCACCCTCGACTTTAAGGACGAGGCCATTGATGCGTTGGCAGACATGGCCGCCAGCGTTAACGCCAATGTGGAAAACATTGGCGCGCGGCGCCTGCAGACCATTATGGAAAAACTTCTTGAAGAGATCAGTTTCAGCGCCCCGGATGAGGGCGAAAAAACAGTGGTGATTGATCGCGCCTATGTTCTTGCCCGACTTGAAACCCTGACCAAGGATACGGATTTATCGAAGTTTATTCTTTAGGTCGTGTTTTTCTTAAAAATACATACCAGGCCCCTTTGCCGCCATGACGGCTGTGCGCCGGGGCGTAGCTGGCAACAACTTCACCAAAAGATTCAAGCGCCATCCAGCGCGAAAATTCCTGGCGCAAAACCCCAAGATCGCGCGTGCCGCGCCCGGTAATGACAAGGACGCGCCGTGCGCCACGTGTACGCTGAGCGCCTAAAAACGATAAAAGCGTTGAAAACGCCTGCTCCCGGCCCATGCCGTGCAAATCAATCTGCGCATGGGGCTCAACCCGCCCCCGGCGCACGCCCTTATGCCCCGATGCATCACGGGCTTCTTTGAGGGCGGTTTTGCCGGTTTGCGCCGGTTTGTTTTCTTTAGGGGCCGCCCGCATGGCGGCAAGCTGTTGTGGTGTTAGCGGCCGGATTGGCTTTTCTGGGGTATCAAGCACAGGTTTTCTTTTATTAGCGTTTCTGCTCACCGGTTTTCGCTTGTTATCGGACAACGGCGTAACGGTTTTGGCCACCCTCTCCCACAGGCGCTGGCCATCTTCATCATTCGGTGGTTTTGCGCTCATTGGGCTGGTGGCTCTTTGGGCATTAACACCCACCAGCGTGCCGGGTGTTTCATAATCCCTGCGCGCCGACCCGCCGCATCGCCCGACCCTAAAAAAAGATCCCCGCGCAACGGGCCTTTAATGGCGCCGCCAGAATCCTGGGCAATAGCCAAAAATTGTGCCGGCTGGCCTTTCCAATCTTTTTCGTTTGCCGGTAAACGCGTTTCAATAAAAACCGGCTGACCAAAGGCATAATAATCCTGATCAATCGCCAAAGAGGCCCCGGCGCTTAAATGAACCCCTTGTGTGCCGACAGGGCCTTGCGCCTGATCGGCAACGGGGCTGGCTTTGAAAAATACATAGCGGCGGTTTTCATTAAGAAGCGCCGCGCCGGTTTTCGCATCGGCCCTTTCCAGCCATTTGATAATGGCCGCCTTTGAGGCACCTCCTTTTGGCAAGGCCCCGCGCGCGACAAGCACACGCCCGATTGATGTATAGGGCAGCCCGTTATGCCCGGCAAACCCGGCGCGAATGCTGTGGCCATCGGCAAAACGCATCCGGCCGGAGCCTTGTATTTGCATAAAAAACACATCAATTGGCCGCCCCCAGGCCAGCACACGACCGCCGTTTTTCAGGATTTCCTGACGGTCAAAATAAGGCACAAGCTGGCCATCCTTGACCCGCCCCATTATTTTTTTCGGGGCCAGGGTTTTATCAAGCCGGTTCAAGCGCACCGTCACAAGGTCTGCCGGGCGGGCCAGAACCGGGCTGGAAAATGTGCTCGTTTTGACATCGCTAACCAGAATTTCCGGCTCGTAATATGCCGTTAACAGGCCCTCGTCCCGCGCATCAACCGTAATTTTATAAGGGTCAAAAACCCGCTCAAAAAAAGCCCGCGCAGCACTGTTGTCAGTAATTTGTGCCGCCGCCTGCGTACAGGCATAAACCATTGCCAGGTCCGCGCCGGGCTGTTTGTTTATCTTTTTACACGAGCGGCGAAACGCCTTCAGAGCAAAGACCACATCGCTTTTTGCCCAGCCGGGCAGCGCCGCATACGCCACACGGGTTTTATGAAGGCCGGTTTTTTGTTCTGGCGGGGACGGCGGTCGTTGCTGTGGCGGTTTTTGGGGGGTGGGGGGTTCTTTTTCGGCAACAGGCGGACAGTTTTGCGGCCCTTCTTGCGAAAAGACGGGCGGGACCTCGCGCGCCGGGTCGGCGGCGCAGGCACTAAGCAAGACAAAACAAAAAACAACGCGCACGCGCGTCACAAGAACGGGCATGGCTTGTTTTTTCCCGACCCTAGACAAGGGACGACACCGCCGCCAGCTTCCAATTGGGGTTTTTATTGCGCACATCGCGTTCAAAAGCCCAAACCTCGGTGGTTGTTGAGGTCGTCGCCAAAGCCCCCTCTTCTTCACCAACTTTACTTTCGCGGGTTGAAATATCGGCGGAAAACTTGACCTCTATTGTTGCGATCCGCCCGGCCAGTTTGGCACGAACAATTTCACCCTCATGCAGCCGGATTATTTCAGTATCGAGAACCTTGTTTTGCGCCGCGCGCGCATCAATTGCCTGTGCGTAGCGCTCAAAAACGCTGGCCTTTAACAGGGGCTTCAAGGCCTTTTTATTGCCCGCAGCGTAAGCCGTAACAATTAGCTCATAGGCCTGCGCCGCCCCGGCAAGAAAGCTTTTGGGGTCAAAGCGGTTGTCGGCTGCATGGATTTGT
>JALWSB010000020.1 GCA_027080345.1 Robiginitomaculum sp.
GCCATTAAAGCCTGCCCTCTTATAATCTCGCCGCCTCTGGCTTGACGCGGCCGATATTGACTGGTTGCTTGATACGACAAGGAAGTGAAACTGTCATGCGTTCTGGCTCAACAAATATTGCTCTGAAGACGGTGCGCGAGGACGGGCGCTTTATTATGGTGCCGCAAGGCGACTGGGTTGTCGAAAATCTTGATGCCGTCGACAAGACATTGCGCAACTTGGAGAAAAAAATCGGTAATATGACGGTGGTGTTTGATGTGCGCAAACTGGGGCGCATCGATCTGGCCGGGGCGTTTGTTTTGGGGCGCACGGTGCGTTCCTGCGCGCATCCCGAGGTAGATTTTACCTATATTGGCCACCACCCGACGGCGCAAAAACTAATGCTGGAGGCCGAGGCCAATTCCAATGTCTGCCCGCATCCGCCGCCGCGCAAAAACCTTCTAAATCTTGTTTTGGTGCGTTCTGGCCGGGCGGTTATGCGGGCCTTGCATGAAGGCGTCGAGACGGCGGCATTTTTTGGCCAGCTATTGCTGACCTTTGGCCGCACCCTGCGCAATCCGCGAAAAATACGCTTTAACGCCATTGTCAATGTGGCCGAAGAGGCCGGGGTTAACGCCTTGCCGATTATTGCCTTGCTAGCGTTTTTTATCGGCGCGGTGGTGGCGTTTTTGGGGGCTAATCTTCTGGCCCGCTTTGGCGCTTCCTTGTTTACCGTTGATCTGGTTGCCTTGTCGGTGTTGCGCGAATTTGGCGTCATGATGACGGCGTTGATTCTTGCCGGGCGGTCTGACAGCGCCTTTACCGCCCACATCGGCGCCATGCGCATGCGTCAGGAAATCGACGCCATGCAGGTTTTGGGCATGGATGTTTTTGAGGTTTTGGTTCTGCCCCGGGTGATCGCCTGCATTATTATGGCCCCGATACTGGCCTTTGCCGCGACCATGGCCGGGCTGGTTGGCGGCGGGCTGGTCAGTTGGGCGGTTTTGGATGTGTCGCCGTCTTTGTTTGTGACCCGGATGCAGGAAAATGTGCCGCTGATCCATTTTTGGGTCGGTCTCGCCAAAGCGCCGGTGTTTGCGCTGGCCATTTCGCTGATCGGGTGCCGTCAGGGCCTTCTTGTCGAGGGCAATGTCCAATCATTGGGCGAACGCACGACCGCGTCGGTGGTGCAGGCGCTGTTTACGGTGATATTTATTGATGCGGTTTTTGCCATGATTTATCTGGAGCTGGGCTGGTGAGCGGGGCGCAAAAAGATCTGGCGATCGAGGTTAAAAACCTGACCAATGCATTTGGCAGCCATGTGGTGCACCAGCATCTTGATCTTGATGTTTATCGCGGCGAGGTGCTCGGGCTGGTTGGCGGGTCCGGCACCGGCAAATCGGTTTTGATGAACACGATTTTGGGCTTGCGTGAGCCGCAAGGGGGCTCAATCCATGTTCTGGGTCAGGACACGCGCAATGAAAAGGGCCGCCGGGGGCTGGAAAGCCATTGGGGGGTTTTGTTCCAGAACGGCGCGCTTTTTTCATCCCTGACGGTGAAGGAAAATGTGCAATTGCCCTTGCGTGAACATACCCATCTTCCGGAAAAACTGATCAGCGAATTGGCTGATATGAGAATTATGCTGGCCGGGCTCGAACCTGAAGCGGGGCACAAAAAACCGTCTGAATTGTCCGGCGGCATGTTAAAACGGGCGGCCTTGGCGCGCGCTTTGGCGCTCGACCCTGAGTTATTGTTTCTTGACGAGCCAACATCCGGCCTTGATCCGATCAGCGCCGCCGCGTTTGATGAATTGATCACACAATTGCAATCAACGCTTGATTTAACAGTTTTTATGATTACCCACGATCTCGACAGCCTTTATGCCATTTGTGACCGGGTGGCGGTTCTGGCGGACAAACGGGTTGAGGTGGTTGCGCCATTGGACGAGGTGCTCAAATCAGAACACCCGTGGATACAGGCCTATTTTCATGGTAAGCGGGGACGCAGCTCCGCCGTGGGCGCGTAAGGGAGCGAGGGTATGGAATCTGAGTCGCGATATGCGCTGGTCGGGGCGTTTGCGCTGACCATGCTGGTCGCCGGGGCGCTGTTTACCCTGTGGCTAGGCAAGGTCAGTTTTGATCAGGAATATGTGCAATACGAGGTCGAGTTCAAAGGCCCGGTGCGCGGGCTGTCAAAATCGGCCGAGGTGCGCTTTAACGGCATCAAGGTTGGCGAGGTGACAAATCTCGGCCTTGATAAAATGGATCCGGACAATCT
>JALWSB010000021.1 GCA_027080345.1 Robiginitomaculum sp.
GCGGGCGCCTGTTCCGGCGGCGTGCCCGCGTCGCACGCTTCCAGCCGGGCGAGCGTTTCGGCGTTATCCAGCACCAGCGCCCCGAGCCGGGCCAGAACCCGCCCCCGCTCGGCCGCCGTGGCCCGGCCCCAGTCGCCCGCCATCGCCGCCCGCGCGGCGCCGATGGCGGCCTCCACATCGGCCTGCTGGCCACGGGCGATCTGCGCGATGGTTTCACCGGTCGAGGGATCTTCCAGCGGCAGGGTCTGCCCCAAGAGCGCATCCTGCCAGTTGCCGGCGATGAAGCATTGCGAGGGGTCGAACCAGAGATCGTCTTTCAGGGTCATGGTCATGGTCTTGGCCTTTTCATTCCAAACAGAGGGCGGCGCCTGCCTGGGCGGGCGCGAATGCGCCTGCCGGGGGGCAGGCAGGCGCAGCCCGGGCCGCAAGCGCCCCGGGCAAGGACGTGAATGCAATCAATGGGAGAATGCTCATCCCACAGATCCCTCCAGCGAAATGGCGACCAGCGACTGCGCCTCCATGGCGAATTCCATGGGCAGGGCCTGCAACACCTCTTTGGCAAAGCCGTTGACGATCAGGGCAAGGGCCTCTTCCTCGTTCATGCCGCGGGATCGGCAATAGAACAGCTGCTCGTCGTCCACCTTGGATGTGGTCGCCTCGTGTTCGACGCGCGAGGAATTGTTGCGCACCTCGATATAGGGCACCGTGTGGGCGCCACATTTGTCGCCGATCAGCAGGCTGTCGCACTGGGTATAGTTGCGGCTGTTTTTCGCACGCGGGTGCATGGACACCAGGCCGCGATAGGTATTCTGGGCGCGGCCGGCGGAAATGCCTTTGGAAACAATGCGCGAGCGGGTGTTCTTGCCCAGATGGATCATCTTGGTGCCGGTGTCGGCCTGCTGCGCGCCATTGGTGATGGCGACCGAATAAAACTCTCCTTGAGAGTCATCGCCGCGCAAAATGCACGAGGGGTATTTCCAGGTAATGGACGAGCCGGTTTCGACTTGCGTCCAGGACACATGCGCCCGTTTGCCCCGGCAATCGGCGCGCTTGGTAACAAAATTATAAACCCCGCCTTTGCCATCTTCATCGCCGGGCCACCAGTTTTGCACGGTTGAATATTTTATCTCCGCATCATCCAGTATGACCAGCTCGACCACAGCGGCATGGAGCTGGTTTTCCTCGCGCATGGGCGCGGTGCAGCCTTCGAGATAGGACACATAGGCCCCTTCATCGGCAATAATCAATGTGCGTTCAAACTGGCCGGTACTTTGCGCATTCATACGAAAATAGGTCGATAACTCCATCGGACAGCGCACCCCCTTGGGGATGTAGACAAACGTACCATCAGAAAAAACGGCGGTGTTCAAAGTGGCAAAGAAATTATCCGTCGGCGGCACCACCGAGCCCAGATATTTGCGCACCAGTTCGGGGTAATCCTGCACCGCCTCGGAGAAGGAGCAAAAAATAACCCCCGATTTCGCCAATTCTTCGCGAAACGTGGTGACCACGGAGACCGAATCGAACACCGCATCGACGGCCACTTTTGGTGCGCCCTCAACGCCCAGCAAAACCTCTTGCTCTTTTAACGGGATGCCCAGTTTTTCGTAGGTGGCCAGAATATCCGGGTCAATTTCGTCAAGGCTTTTGGGGCCATCACCTTCTTTTTTTGGTGCGGCGAAATAATACATGTCCTGATAGTCTATTTTTGGATATTCGAGCAGCGCCCAATCCGGCTCGTCCATCTCCAGCCAGCGCCGATAAGCCGCCAATCGCCAGTCAAGAAGCCATTGCGGCTCGTCCTTTTTGGCCGAAATATAGCGCACAATATCTTCATTCAGGCCCTTGGGGGCGAAATCCTGCTCCACATCGGTGGTAAAGCCGTATTTATATTTATCGGCTTCCAGCCCGCGCGCCGTCTCGACGGTTTGTTGGTCAATATTGTCTTTTACGCCGTCCATTATGCGCTCTTTTTTTCTTGAATACTGGCCAGGGCGGCGCCCCAGGCAGCGGCAAAAGAATCCAGTTCATCTTTTGTGGTGGTTTTGCCAAGGGATATGCGAATGGCGCAAGATGAAAACGTATCGGGCACGTGCATGGCCTGTAAAACGGCGCTTTTTTTGACCTTGCCCGATGAGCAGGCCGAGCCGGACGAAATGGCAAACCCGGCCAGATCCATGCGCATGACTTGCGTATCAGCGGCAAAACCCGGTGTGGCCAGACACAAGGTATTGCCAAGGCGCGGCGCATTGCCGCCAACCACCAGCGCATCGGGCGCAATCGCCAAAAGCTGCTCTTGCAGATAATCGCGTAACATTCTTATCGAGTCATTTTTATCAAGATCAGTCAAAGCCGCCGCTGCGGCCGCCGCAAAACCGGCAATGCCAGCCAGATTTTCAGTGCCGCCGCGTAAACCCCGTTCCTGCCCACCGCCAAGATTGCGCGGGGCGAGCTTGGTGCCGCACGCCAGCGCCAGCGCGCCAACGCCCATCGGGCCGCCGATTTTGTGCGCCGAAACGGCCAGCGTGTCCGCGCCCAGATCGGCAAGGCTGAGCGGCATTTTACCAAAGGCCTGCACCGCATCCACATGGATAAAGCCGCCCGCCGCATGCATCAGCTGCGCCGCCTCGGCCACGGGCTGAATGGTCCCGGTTTCATTATTGGCCAGCATCAGCGCCAAAATGGGCCGCGCCTCCTGATCCAGCCTGGCCAGCACGCTGCGTAAATGATCAAGATCAAACACCCCATCGGCGCTTGCAGGGATGAGATGGACAGGCAGGCCGGGGTGCTCCGCCGCCGCATGAACGCATGGATGCTCGGTCGCGCTCACAAACAAATGCGTGCAGCGATTGGCGGCAAGCAGGCCCAATAAACCAAGATTATTGGCTTCGGTACCGCCACCGGTAAAGACAATATCCGCCGGGGCCGCGCCGACGGCCCGCGCCAAGGTGCGGCGGGCGTCTTCAACCCGGGCGCGGGCATGACGCCCCGCCGCATGTACCGAAGATGGATTGCCCGGTGCATCAAACGCGGCCAGCATGGCCGCACGGGCCTCGTCACGCAAAGGCGCGGTGGCGTTATAATCGAGATAAATGCCCATGTTCTATTTTGCGCCTTCCATGAACCGCGCACTGCCCGCCGTGCCGGCAACGCGCCGCGCGACCACATCATCCAACGTAATGGAGTTCAAGAAAAGATAAATATGCCGCCCCAGCTCATCCCACAAATCATGCGCCAGACAGCGCCCGGTTTTGCCCGTGCAGCCCAATTCTGAATGCCGGTCGCAGGCCACAGTATCAATGGTTTCATCAACCGCCAGAACAATATCGGCAATGGTGGTTTTATCGGCCGGTCTGGCAAGGCGATACCCGCCCCCCGGCCCGCGCACGCCCTTGACCACACCATGACGGCGCAGCTTGGCGAATAATTGCTCAAGGTATGACAGCGAAATATCCTGGCGACCGGCGATTTGCGCCAGAGTGACCGGCCCGGCCGCATTTGTCGCTGCCAGATCAGCCATCGCCATGACCGCATAACGTCCTTTTGCACTCAGTTTCATAGGAAAGAGTCACATCCCTTCTCGCCAGCCCCATGCAGGCTGTGTTAGAACCCCGCCAAATCAAAATTAAAAAATCGGGCAAGGCGAACATACTGGAATAAAGTTGTGCAATAACCGACTATTTTAGTCAAGAATGAAATGTGGCTAAAACCTCATTTAATTGGACCTTTTTGCATAATCAAAAAAAATTCCTATCTCTTTGATTGGTTTTTAGGCTTAACACAGGATAAAATACAAATGCCGGAAGTTATTATTGGTGGTCCCGAAGGACGGCTCGAAGGTCATTATCACCCTGCAGAAAATCCCGAAGCGCCTCTGGCTTTGATCCTGCACGCGCACCCGCAAGGGGGTGGCTCGATGGATACCAAGGTGGTCACCACCATGTATGATATCTACAAACGCCGGGGCTATACGGTGTTGCGCTTTAACTGGCGCGGCGTTGGCAAAAGCCAGGGCGAATATGACCATGGCCATGGTGAATTACAGGATGCGGCAACGGTTCTTGACTGGATGCAAATCCTGAACCCCAACGCTTCTTATTGTTGGGTCGCGGGCCATTCCTTTGGCGCATGGATTGGTATGCAATTGCTGATGCGTCGTCCGGAAATTCGTGGCTTTATTGCCCTGTCTCCGCCCATGAATATGTATGATTTTGGCTTTCTGGCCCCCTGCCCGGCCTCGGGCCTGATGCTTTATGGCGGCGCTGATCGCATTTGCCCGCCTGACGAAATTGAACGGGTGTCATCAAAAATCCGTATCCAGAAAGGCGCCATTCTGGAACATAAAATCATCGAAGGGGCCAGCCATTTGTTCGACACCCATATCGATGAAATGGAACAGGCCATAGAGACCTATATGGATTACCGTAAAAACGGCACATCCGACCCTTCAATGGACGTTTATCTTAAAAACCGCAAAGGCCGCCGTTAGGCCTCCGGCTCAAAGCGCCGCCCCCCACAAACCGGGCGGTTAGCGCCGGTGGTTTGCGGCCAGCTTATGGGCAGGCCACGGACATGGCGCACAGCCAAAAAGGCGAAGGCCTCAGCTTCCAGCGCGTCACCGCGCCAGCCATATGTCTCAACCGGTACGGCGGGTATGGCGCAGTGCCTAGCGATTGCGCGCATTAACACCGGGTTATGCCGCCCGCCGCCGGTAACCAGAATTTCTTTGGGGGGTACAGGCAGCCAGCGCAGGGCCTGGGCAATGCTTTTGGCACACAGGGCGCACAAGGTTGCCGCCCCGTCTTGCACGCTCAACCCCGCTATCGCGTCCAGATCAAAATCCCAACGATCAGCGGACTTTGGCGGCGGTGTTTTATAAAAGTCATGGACCAGCAAAGCCTCCAGCGCGGCTTCATTGACCCGCCCGGCGGCGGCCAACGCCCCGTCTGCATCGTAATGGCCACGGCCATGGCTGTGCACCCAGGCATCAATCGGGCCATTTGCCGGCCCGGTATCAAACGCCAGCAGCGCCCCGTCAGTGCCGACCCAGGTCAAATTACCCACCCCGCCAAGATTAAGCACCACAACCGGCTTTTTCATATCGTGCGCCAGCGCCGCATGATAGGCCGTGGCCAAAGGCGCGCCCTGCCCGCCCAAAGCCATATCTTTAGTGCGAAAATCAGCAATCACCGGGGCTTGGCACAAATCGGCCAAAACTTGCGCATCACCAATCTGGCAGGTCTGGCCGCATTGCCCCTGCGCTGGTGGCTTGTGCAACACCGTCTGGCCATGAAAGCCGATAATATCGACGTTTGGCGCACCGTCCTGCGCCAAAATAGCGCGCATGGCCCGCGCCGCGCTGTCGGCCAATATGGCGGCGGCTGGCGCAAAACTGTGCGGCTCCGGGCCGTGAAACCCCCATTCCAGCGCCTCATCCACCGCCGTTTGCAAAGCGGCCCGCTCAGCGGCGCTAAAGGTCTGCGTTAACGCCGGGCCAAAGCGGGTAACCTCAAGCCCATCGGTTTCAATCAGGGCCGCATCCATGCCGTCCAGCGATGTCCCACTCATAAAGCCAATGGCGCGCATGTATTTTCCTTAACTTTGCCCTTTATCCACCGGGGCAAGGCCTGCTATGAGGCTTGCCTTTATATATACGGCGCATGTCATGACCAACACCTATAAATCGCAATTCGTCAAGACTTTGGTGGAGCGGGGCTATCATTATCAAGCCACGGACCTTGAGGGGCTGGATGAGGCGGCCAGTGCGCCGGGGCTGACCGGCTATATCGGCTTTGATTGCACAGCAAAAAGCCTGCATGTTGGCTCGCTTGTGCAAATTATGATGCTGCGCCGCCTGCAACAGGCGGGCGGGCGACCGATTATTCTTTTGGGTGGCGGCACCACAAAAATTGGCGACCCTTCAGATAAGGACAAATCCCGCCCGGTTCTCACCGCAGAGCAGATCAACGCCAATAAGGACAGCCTGAAAGGCGTTTTTGCCAAATTTCTGACCATTGGCGATGGGCCAACCGATGCCATTATGGTGGATAATGCCGACTGGCTGGAAAAACTGGGTTATATCGATTTTTTGCGTGGCTATGGGCGCTATTTTTCCATCAACCGCATGGTGGCGCTGGAAAGCGTCAAACGCCGCCTTGATCGGGAACAGGAACTGACGTTTCTGGAATTCAATTATATGCTCTTGCAGGCCTATGACTTTTGGGAGTTGAACCAGCGCTATAATTGCCGTCTGCAAATGGGCGGTTCCGACCAATGGGGCAATATTGTCAATGGACGTGAGCTTATTCGCAAGATCAAGATTGAAGAGCATGGCGCTGAAAAACAAGAAGAAAAGGCATTTGGCTTCACAACATCCTTGATTACCACTGCGTCCGGCGGGAAAATGGGTAAAACCGCCGATGGGGCGGTGTGGCTGAATGCGCAAATGCGCAGCCCGTACGAATACTGGCAGTTTTGGCGCAATACTGAAGATGCGGATGTCGGGCGATTTCTTAAACTCTTTACCGATCTGCCAATGGATGAGATTGCCCGTATCGAGGCCCTTGAAGGGGCCGACATTAACGAGGCAAAGGTTCTGCTGGCCAATCTGTGCACAGCCCTGTTGCATGGTGAAGAGGCCGCCAAAAGCGCCGAAGAAACGGCGCGCGCCATTTTTGCCGAGGGCAAAACAGGCGCGGCCCTGCCAAAAATCACCATTGAAGAAGACATGCTTGCGCACGGCCTTGGCGTTGTCGCGGCTTTTGAACGCAGCGGCCTTGTCGCCTCGCGCGGGGAAGCCAAGCGCCATATCAAGGCCGGGGCTTTGCGGGTTAATGACGAGCCGGTCACGGATATACAAGCCAAATTGAGCCGCGACGACCTTGATCAGGACGGGCTTATCAAGCTCTCCATCGGTAAGAAAAAACACGCGCTTCTGGCGCTGGAAGAAAAAACTTAAGGCTTATCGGGCGTGTCGCCCGCGCCTTCTGTTTCTGGTTTGATTTTGTCTTCTTTTGGCGAGGGGGCTATTTTCTTTTCTGACCCACCTTCAAATATGCGTCTTAAAAACCCCGGCGTCATTGCCGATAAGGGATTCACAAAAACCTGCAGCGCATCATATGGCCCTTTAACCGAATAGCTCAGGCCAAAAACGCCTTCGCCTTTGCGCGAGGTCAGAGCCTTGCCAACAAGGGGAATGGACCCAAGGGCAGAGTTCAAAAAATAGGCCGGTGACAGGGCACCTTTTATATCCATGGTTTTGGCACCTAAATCGACTGTGCCGGCCGCTGTTATGCCAAGCGCGCTGCCGGTGGCGCGGGCATTATCAATGGTCATGATACCGTCTTTGAAAACCAGCGGGGCCTTCAGACTTTTGAACGCCAACCCTTCACCGCTTAGAGAATCGGCAATCGAGCCAAACGAGCCAAGCGCCAATATACGCGCCAGAACCGGCAAATTGCGCAAGCGAAAATCCTTTATAGCCAGATCAATTTTCGTCGGCGCCCCCTCATCCGTGCCCAACATGCCATCCATTTTCAACACCCCCCCTTCAACGCTGGAGGCACCAAACAGAGCCTCCAGTATCAGGCCGGCGTCATCAGAGCGCCCTTTTACAAGGCTGCACTGGTCTTCATTGCGCGTTATTGAGAAGCGGGAAACGCCGTTGGGCGTCTCGGCCTTGAAATCAAGGGTGTTAAAATGCTCGGCTGTTCTGGAAAGCTGTAAGGTACCGTTTTTCAAGGTCAGATCGTCGGCAACCAGCGCCCGGTCAAAAGTCATATCCATGTCGATATCTATATCCAGCCCTTGACCGGCACCACTGGCAAGACCCCGGACAAAGCCCCGGGCATCCATATTCCGCGCCTGCGCCTTTACAACAAAAGGCCCGTCTTTGACCCGTGTCAGCCGCGCATCAAGATCAAACACGCCGTCCATACGCGCCTGATCAATCACCGCAGAGCGTAAAATGCCTTGTGGTCCCAAGACCGCCTGGCCCTTGAACGAAAACCCGTTTGCATCGGCCTGGATTTCTGAAAGGTTATAAACACCGCCGTCTTCATGACTGATAGTCATGTGTGCATGGCCCGCCGCCCCGGCCGGTTTTTGCCACACCTCGCCAGGTGCCATTAAGGCCGCTTTGGTCATATCCATATCAAGCCAGGCTTTGTTGACGACCTTGCCCTCGCCTTCTGTTTTTAACTGAATGGTCAACGGCCCATCCAGAAACAAACGCGATGGCAGGCCAAACCCGTCAAAAACCGACGCATCCGTTACCGCCTTGGCTGTGATCACCGTGCGCGGTTCATCAATGGGGAAGAAGGTTTCCTTCCAAGTGAAATCCGTATCAATAACATCAACCTTGCCATGCCCGGAAACGTTCAAACCGGTCGCATTTGCGGTAAAATCAACGGCCGCATCACTGATTGCCCGGCCCGCCACCATATCGGCCACAGCCACGCCGTTATAATGACCATTGGCAGTAAATTTTATTTTTTTTGCGGGAACCGATACGCGCATCGGGCGGGCAATCGAAAACGTGATAGCGCCCATTCCGGTAACATTTTTGGGCGCAATATCATACCGCCGGGCGTAGAATAGCGGCTCTTCATCAAGAAGGCTCAGCACATCGGCCAGCGCCCCTTGTGCCTCGGCCCCAAAATGGCCGGTAACGCCTTTTGGTGACAGGCGTGGAATGTTCACAAAACCCTTGCTTAAGCGGGTGTCAAAAATACGCGCCTCGCGCATCACAAGATCAAACCGGTTACCCTGTAAAAGCCCGGTTCCTGCGCCATCGTGCAAAGGCGTCATGGTATGGACGAAGTGCGATTGTGCATGATCGAAAGCAAAAGAAAGCGCCAGCATATCATTCTCAAGACGGCCAGCCTGGCGCACGCTTTGCGGTATATCCGCATGCAGCACCAGATCGAAAAGCCGCCCGTCAATGACATTATTATTGATCCAGTCGCGCCCACCTTTTGCCAATTGTACAGGCCAATAGCCCAATAGTGTGGCGGGCGACATTTCGCCGCTGCTGCGCCCGTCAAAGCGGATGAGGTTATCAGTCGGCGCGCGCA
>JALWSB010000022.1 GCA_027080345.1 Robiginitomaculum sp.
AAGTGTGCGTGAAATCCTGGCGCAGATCGCTTATGCGCGTGCCCTGCATATAGAACCTTTATTGATGGGAGATGAGTTGACGCTGATTCTACCTTATTCCCCCGATATTATCGGCAACCCCATGCTAAAAGCCTTGCACGGCGGTGCGGTGGGAGCATTTCTGGAAACAACGGCCCTCGTCCAACTGTGGTTGATGAGTAAGCCGCATTGTCTGCCCAAGCCGATCAGTATCAATCTGGATTACTTAAGACGCGGGCACCCCAAGAAGACCTTTGCCCGTGCTCAAGTTGCCAAGCAGGGATCACGCGTTGCCAATGTCAGGGTACGGGCCTGGCAGGACAATTACCATGAGCCAATCTCCATCCTGCATGGGCATTTCATGCTGGCCAAAGCAAAGGACTAGGCAGGTTATCGCATGACCTCCCCTGAAACATGACCTCCTCTGAAACATTACCTGCGCGCTTAACCCGCAAGGCCGTCTTGTTGGGCGCGATTCCGATTATGATTGCCAATGCGGGGGCTCCGATTGTTGGCTTTGTCGATACCTGGGTGATCGGTAATTTTGTCGGGCGTGAGGCGCTCGCTGCTATTGGTCTGGGGGCGGTAATTTACGGGATTTTCTATTGGGGGTTCGGGTTTTTACGCATGAGCACGGGTGGCTTGTCGGCGCAAGCACATGGGGCCGGCGATCAGCGCGCCGTGCAAGCGCATTTGTTCCGGGCTGTGCCAATGGGATTTTGCATTGGTTTGCTTATCTTCGCTTTCCAATATCCGCTGATCAATGCAATCATGAAAGTTTTTCCGGCGGCACCGGATGTTGATGCCGGGGCACGGGCCTATCTGCATGCCCGACTTTGGGGCTTGCCTGCAACTTTGTCTTCTATTGCTTTGATGGGATGGTTTATCGGGCTGGCCCGGCCCAAGCGGGCGCTTTATATGCAAGTTGTGCTTAATTTGGTCAATGCGCCCTTGTCAGTTTTGTTTGTGGCTTTTTATGGGTGGGGGCTTTCCGGTGTCGGTTTAGCCTCCGCCATTGGCGAGTGGGCCGGCCTCGGAGCCGGTTTGATGCTGGCCGCGCGTGAAATCCACAGACGCGGTGGCTTTGACTGCACAATTTTGCATGCGAAGACATTGTTTGACGGACAGGCCTTGCGTAAACTGGGCACGGCTAATTTGAATATTTTCATCCGTACTGTGGCGCTAACCTTAGGATTTACTTTTTTCTCCCGCGCCGCGACCGAACAAGGGACGACTTTTCTGGCTGCGCATACGATTTTGTTGCAGTTCATTACGTTGATTGCGCTGGTTCTGGATGCATTTGCGCATGTTGCGGAGGCTTGGGTCGGAGCGGCATTCGGGGCTAAGGACGAGAAACGCTTTGATCGGGCTGTGCGCCTGACCACTGAATTCTCGATCGTTTTTGCGCTGTTAAGCGGTTTGTTTATCTATCTGTTCGGCCCGTATATCATTGATATGATCACTGACAACATGCTCGTCCGTGAGACGGCCCGGACCTATCTGCCCTTTTGTGCCCTGGCGCCTGTACTGGGCTTTGGAGCATGGCAACTTGACGGTATTTATATTGGTGTCACGCGCACGAAAGCTATGCGCAATGCCGGTGTGGCCGCAGTTTTGATCTATCTGGCTGCTCACACATTGTTGGTGCCAGTTTATGGCGGTGCCGGGGTCTGGGCTGCTTTTCTCATCTATTATGTGGTGCGTGGTTTGACGATGCTACCAGCCTGGCCCGGAATAAAGCGCGATTTGCAGGCAATTTCGGCCTGAAGGGCCTAATTCTCGTTTTTGGTAAGACTATATTTAGAAAGACAGCTCTATATTACAGCGACTTGTCCAAAATTGGGCGCAAGAGGGAAGTGAGCATGTCTGCAGATGAAATTTTAGCGGCGAGTTTGTGGCCTTGGCCGGATCCGGTTGCCAAGCGTGACAGGGCCGGGAATACCCAGTTTGTCAATGCGGCTTTTCTCCAGATTTATGGTGGTCGGGTCAATGACTGGATTGGCAGACCCGTTCCCGGGTGGCCTGCGCCGGTGAGTGGGGGCGCCCAGAGATTTGAGACAAGAGTGGGTCAGGGAACGGATGAAATCGTTTATGACTGGGTGGAAACTGTTTTGGCAGACGGAAATGCCCTGGTCATTTCCAGAAACGTCACAATTTATACCTCGCAAATACATGCGCTTAAGACGTCTATAGCTGCGCCTGTCGCTCCTGCTCCTGCCCCTGCCC
>JALWSB010000023.1 GCA_027080345.1 Robiginitomaculum sp.
TCGGCCACGGCCTTGGTCACACAACCGGTTTCGCGCGAAAACTGGTGGTACATTTTAATCATGCCCTGGCAATGCAGGCTTTCATCGCGCACCGACCAGGAAACAATCTGGCCCATGCCTTTCATCTTGTTAAAACGGGGAAAATTCATCAGCATGGCAAAAGAGGCAAACAATTGCAGACCCTCGGTAAAGCCGCCAAACATGGCCAGCGAGCGGGCGATATCGGCGTGACTGTCAGTGCCAAATTCCTGCATATAATTATGCTTGGCCGCCATGCTTTCATATTCCATAAAAGCAGAAAACTCGCTATCGGGCATGCCGATGGTTTCCAGCAACAAGGCGTAAGCGGCAATGTGCACCGTTTCCATATTGGAAAAGGCACTGAGCATCATTTTGACTTCGGTGGGTTTAAAAATACGGGCATAATGCTCCATATAATTGTCATTGACCTCGATATCGCCCTGCGTGAAAAAGCGAAAAATCTGCGTCAGCAAATTACGCTCGCTATCATTCAAGGTTGTCGCCCAGTCTTTGCAATCCTCGCCCAAGGGTACTTCTTCAGGAATCCAGTGGACCTGTTGTTGTTTTTTCCAAAACTCATACGCCCACGGATAGCGAAACGGCTTATAGCCCAAAGACGGCGTCATCAAACCTGGCAAGGAAGAATTATTATGCATTTTCAAAAAGCCCCAATCATCGAACTGAATCGATTAAACACAACATATTGGGCTTAAAGCGGTGTTAACCACAAGAGGCGGTATGCACTTTTCAACACATCTTTGGGACTTACCCACAGATTATTTTATTTACGCAGCCGCCACAGGCTGAAAACCACGCCGAAAGCAACGCCAAAGGCTACGCCCACAGGCATGGAAACATCCGGCCCGGCCCCCACCGCCACGCCAATACCGACAAAAACAGGCAACCAAGGGCTAAATGGTTTTTTGGCACAAAATTCACGAAGCGTCATTCATAACATCCTTTCAAAACGGAAAGGTAACTTTACATATCAACATCACAATGTCAAGTATAATTGACATTGTGATGTTAGAATGACGGACCTGTTTATTGCCCGGCGGTATAAACCGCGCACACTTGCGCCGTTACCGTTTGCGGGGCGCGATCCGAAGGCAGATCCAGCGCATCAATATCGGTTTGCGTTATGGTCACCTCTTGCGCTTTGCCTCTGACCGTACGGCGGCCCTTGGCAACCGCCTCACCAGTCGCCGCCGACATCATGGCCATTGGCGGGGGATTATATTGTCGGCGTGCCAATGGCACCCGCCCCGGCTGGGACGTCCAGCGCCCAAGACATGGCCCCTGGCCTTCTTGCAAAACCAGCAAACGCCCGAGCGCCGCGCCGGTGGCTTTGGCGCTGAGCTTGGCGCGCGCCGCCGCATCGGCCACAGCCGCCGCATATGCCTGGCGATTGATTTTTGCCGTACGTTCAAGATAGACCCGCATGCGCGAGGAACGCTCCGGCCCCAGCGCCAAAGCGGCGGCGCGGGCGCGCCCGGCCTTGGCCACATCCAGCATGGTCACGCTTATCGAGACTTGCGCATTATAACCATCGACCTTGTCGGCGCGATCATTTCTGATCAAGCGCCCATCCTTGTCGCGATATTGTTTGTAATAAGGCTTGACCGAAATTGATGTTGAAACCTGCGCGTCATTGGCGGCGATTTTTTTGATCGCCTTATAGGCAATGCGCGCCCGATCGACCGCCTGATGCGTGGCCTCATCGGCGGTTTTGCCGGTTTCCTGGTAGGTCACGCTAAAGCTGGCCCGGTTTGGTTCAACTTCCAGCTTGGCCCGACCAAGAACCTCAATCACCGGGGCCTTGGTCCAATAGGGCTGTTCAAACACCCGCACCGGCACAGAAGCCGTTTGCGCCGATACCGGCCCTGACAGGGCAAGGGCCACAAGGCCCGAGAATAAAGCGGTTTTCATGAATTTTGCCTTTGCATCTGCGTCCCCCGCGAATGCACCATCCTAGCCCGGATGGCAACCGCAAGCTAGCCCTGCAATTTTGGCGCAATTATGGTCTTCGTTCATTCATCTGTTTTGCTGTGGCTTCCCCCTCCGTCGGCTTCGCCGCCACCTCCCCCGCTGGCGCAGGGGAGGAAAAGGAAAGTGGCTTTTGGTTGAGGATCCCTGTGTCCGCAGGTTCCAATAACAGCAGGTGTCACCACCCACAGGCCCGCCCTGCGTCGGGCCTGTATGATGGTGTTGACACG
>JALWSB010000024.1 GCA_027080345.1 Robiginitomaculum sp.
CCCGCCAAGTTCTGAGGCTTTGGTGGTGCCAGTGCGGTAAAGCACCGCGCCCATGGTCATAAACAAAAGCCCTTTAAAGATAACATCGGCAAAAGCGTGCGCCGCCGCGCCATTAACCCCGAGCGCCGTACCAACACCGATTCCCACCACCATAAAGCCAAGCTGGTTGTTGATGGAAAATGATAAAACCCGGCGCAAATCGTTTTCGATAACCGCAAAGAATACCGGAAAAGCCGTCATCACCGCGCCTATGTAAATCAGAATTTCGGTCCCGGCAAAGCCGCGCGCCAGCGCATAAATTGCCATTTTTGTGGTAAAGGCCGACAGCACCACCGCCCCGGTAATGGTTGATTTGGGGTAGGCATCTTCCAGCCATGAATGAAAAAGTGGAAACGCCGCTTTGATGCCAAAGCCAATCAGGATCAGCCAACCGGCCAGGCCCGCCTCCAGACCAATATGGCCAAACGCCCAGGACCCGGTATCGGCATGAAGAAGCACCGCCCCGGTCAGAAGAAGAACCCCGGAGCCGACATGCATGGCCAGATAACGCAAGCCCGCTTTGCGCGCTGCCGCCGTGCCGGTACGCCAGATCAAAAACACCGAGGTAAAGGCGGTCAGTTCCCAAAAAACAAACAGCGTAATGAGATCGCCTGCATATACCGCCGCCATGGCCGCGCCGCCGTAAAGCACGCTCATCGTGTCTTGCAGGCGGTCTTTTTCATGCAAGGCAAAAAGCGCATTCAAGAACGCGGCAATGATAAAAATAAGCCCCCATATGCGGCTTAAGCCATCAAAGCGAAAGGTGGTCAGCGTAGCGCCTATGGTATCAAGGGTGAGGGGGGCAAAGCTGCCATAGCTGTTGACTTTCAGCCATAAGACAAGCGCCACCAGAGGCGCCAGAAGCGCGATGGCCTTGCGCACCGTGTGCCAGGGCGACAGGGCGATCAACACCCCGGCCAGAAGAATGGCCAAAGCCGGATTGATCGGGGCGGACAGAAGCTCAGTCATCTTCGCGGCTCTCCGGATAATAATCTTCGGGCCGGGCGGTCAGTTTGCGCAAAGGCCAGCCCATCAGGACGACAAAAGAAAAGGCGACAAAGCCAAAAATGGCGAAAAAACCCTTCATGTGTTCGTAATGGAAATGCGCATGACGCTCGACAAAAAAGTCGGCGGCGATGGATATCAGGGCGGCAATGCCTACAAGATATAAAAAGCCTTTGCGGGCGCCATCGCTGACCAGCCATAAAAACGGCCGCGCCGCCGGGTGAATATCCTCGTCATGGGCGGGTTTCTTTTTGGCGCGCCGTTTGGCCGTGGCCGGTTTTGCTTTTTGGCTGCGTGGTTTTGCGGGTGCTTTGGCGGCGCTCATCATCCACCTCCATATTCAAAAACGGGACGCAAAAAGTCCAGTATGGGACCGATGGAAAAGAATAAAATGAGAGTAATGGCGGCGGTCAAAACCGGCGGAATGACCGTCAGGCGCGGCGCGGTGGGTTTTTTGTCATCGCCCTTTGGTGGCACCCCGAAAAAGCCCTTTAGCGGTATCGGGACAAGATAGAGCACATTAAGAAGCGACGAAATCACCAAAGCGGCAATGAATATGCGGTTGGTCGGGCTGGTTGAGCCCATCATCAAAAGCAATTTTGACCAGGCCCCGGCAAAGGGCGGCAGGCCGATAATAGACAAGGAGCCAACGAAAAACGCCCCAAACACAAACGGCATGGCTTTGCCCATGCCTTTAAGGCCGCTGACCGTGGTGACATGGCGCGCCGTATAAATCGCCCCGGCGCACATAAAAAGTGTGATCTTGCCAAAGGCATGGGTGAGAATATGCACCGCCGCGCCCAAGGTGGCCAGCGGCGTGGCAATCATCGCGCCCAGGGTGATATAGGAAAGTTGGCTGATGGTTGAATAGGCCAAGCGGGCTTTGAGATTGTCCTTGGTCATGGCGATCAGCGAGGCCAGAACAATGGACACCGCCGCCACCCCGGCCAGCCAGTGCGCGGCGGGAATGGTCTGCATAAAGTCCAGCCCGAAAATGTAGACACTGGTTTTTAGCATGGTGAACACACCGGCCTTGACCACCGCCACGGCGTGTAAAAAGGCACTGACCGGGGTCGGGGCAACCATGGCATTGGGCAGCCAGTTATGCACCGGCATCAGGGCCGCTTTGCTGATCCCGAAGGCATAAAGCACAAGCAGCACGCTGGCGATGCCGGGGGTAATCACCCCGGCCAGCAGGCCGCCATCGGTAAAATTGGTGGAGCCGGCCAGAACTTGCGTGGCGATCACCGCAGGCAGGAACAGGCCAATGGATGTGCTCATCAATATGGTCAGATAAATGCGCCCGCCGCGCCGCGCCGCCGCATCGCCATTATGGGTCACCAGCGGATAGGTCGAAAGGGTCAGGATTTCATAAAAGACAAATAAAGTCAGCATATTGCCCGAGGCCGCAACGCCCATGGCGGCGGCAATGGCGATGGTGAAACTGAGATAAAAGCGGGTCTGGTGGCCTGCATGATTGCCGCGCATATAACCGATCGCATAAAACGAATTGATCAGCCATAATGTGCTGGCCAAGCCGGCAAACAAGGCCCCCAAAGGCTCAAGCGTCAAGGTCAGGCTCAAACCACCGGCAATCTGCGCCAGCTCCAGCATTGGGCGTCCGCCCGCATGGACGTTCAAAACAAGCGCGGTGACATTGGCCACCAGCGCCAGCCCGGCCAGAAGGGTTGCCGCTTCGCGCACATTGGGCCAGCGCGAAAAACTCAACACGCCAATGCTGCCCATAAGCGGGATGGCCAAAAGAAGAATAAGACCGATTTGCGGTGTCCAGCTCATGATGCGCCTCCGCCAAGAAGGGCCTTTGCCGCCGCATCGGCCAGACCTTTGGGCAGGCTGGCATCAAAGAAGAAATAGATATTGGCCGCGGCCATAAGCATAAGCGGGCCAAGCGCCAGCAAAGAGGTTTTTGCCGGGGCTTGCGGGGCGGTTTTTTTGCTTTTGGTGATTTTTGGCGGTTCGTGCAAATACATGGTTTCGAGCATTTTCCCGATATAGAATATCGCCAATACGGACGACACGATGAGGGCCGCAACCGCCCACCACCAGCCGCGCTCAAGGGCGGCGACCACAAGGTAATATTTGCTGACAAACCCGGCCGTCAGCGGTACGCCAATCAGACTAAGGCCGGCGACGGTAAATGACGCGGCGGTCAGCGGCATGGTTTTACCAAGGCCGCGCAAATCCTGAACATTGGTGACGCCCTGGCGCAGGCTGGCTTTGCCAACGCCCATGAAGAGCGCACCTTTCATCAAAGCGTGGTTAAAGAGATGCAGAAGCCCGGCGGCAACACCGGCAATACTGCCCATGGAAAGCCCAAGCAGCATATAGCCAAGCTGGGCAATTGATGAATAGGCCAAAAGCCGCCGAATATTGATCTGATAAAGCGCCTGCACCGAACAGATAATCATTGCCGCCACGGCCATCGGGGCGAGCACCAGATCAAACACCGCCCCTTCAAAGGGCGAGCCGGGGGTGAACACCGAAAAGATAAAGCGCACCATGGCATAAAAGGCGACTTTGGTGGCTGTTGAAGCCAAAAACACACCCACCATGCTGGGCGCGCGGGCATAGGCACTGGGCAGCCATGTGTGCAGAGGAAACATGGCCATTTTCAAGCCCAGACCAATAACAATAAAGGCGAAGGCGGCGCGCACCACCCGATTGTCGCTATGGCCATGAATATGCATGGCAATGTCGGCCATGTTCAGCGTGCCGCTGGCCATATAGAGAAGGCCGACACCGATGACAAAAAAGGTCGCCCCGATAGTGCCCATAACCAGATAATTAAAGGCGGCAACATAGGCGCGGCGGTCGCGCTCTGCGCCCATGGAAACCAGAACATAGGTGGCAATGGAGGAAATTTCCAAAAACACAAAAACATTAAAGGCATCACCGGTAATGGTGACCCCCAAAAGGCCCGCAAGGCACAAAAGGAAGGCGGCAAAAAACTGCCCGCGCTTGCTTTCCTCAATCTCATTTTCAACCAAAGGAAGGCCAAATACGAGCGACAAAACACCCATTGCCGAAACCAGAAGCAGGATCAGAAGGTTAAGCGAATCAATACGATATTCAATGCCCAATGGCGGTACCCAGGTACCCATATAATAAGCGATATGGCCGTTCTGGATAACCTGGGGCATCAGCAACAGAACGAAGACAAAGGTCAAAATGCTGATGGCCAGCGCCCAGGCCCAGGCCAGGCGGCCTTTGTGTAAAAACACGGCAATCGGACCGGCCAGAAGCGGCGTGACCACCACCAATGGCGGCGCGTGAGTGCCTGCCCATGTCAAAATCGGCATAATCATGCCCAGCGCCATTGCCATCGTCATGCGTTGGCCGCCTTTCTTGCCTTGTATTCGGCCTCTTCCACGTCTTCTTCCTCTATGGAGTCATAGGTTTCGCGAATGCGTACAATCAGGGCCAGCCCGACCGCCAAAGTCGCCACGCCGACAACAATCCCGGTCAGGATTAAAACGTGTGGGATGGGGTTGGAATAGATAACACCATTAACCGGTACATCGGCCATATCATGAACCATGCGCACGGCCGTATCGGCAGTGCTGGCCCCGTGTTCGCCCCCGTTTGCAGCGGCATGTTCTGCGCCCTCCGGCGCATGGGCAACAATGGGTGGGCGCCCGCCCGTCACTTTGCCCATGGTAATATAAAGCTGAAAAACCGAGGTTTGAAACACCCCAAGACCGGTGAGTTTCTTGACCATATTGCCGGTCGAAATGACAATATAAAGCCCGGTCATCATCAGGATGATAACCACAATATAATTAAAATGACCGGCGAGAAATTGCATCCCGTTCATGTCTGCCGCTCCATCTACCAGTCCTTGTCTGTTATGTCGGGCTGACGTGAGGTAAACCCGTAAAAAATAACCAGCATAACTGAACACACGGTGATCAGCACGCCGATCTCAATGCTCATAATACCCAGCTCCTGGCCATGGGGGGCGCTATGCGGGTCAAGCACGTTATAATCAAGATAATTGCTGCCCAGTATCAGACCGGCAATCCCGGTCCCGCCATAAATCAGAACGCCCAGTGCCGCGCCGATGCGCACCACAAGTGGCGGCACCGCCGCCTTGGCCGCATCAACACCGAATATCAGCGCATAAAGAATCACCGCAGAGGCAATAATCACGCCCGCCTGGAACCCGCCGCCAGGACCAAAATCACCATGAAACTGGACATAAAACCCGTATAGTACAATCAGCGGAATCATCATTTTTGACACCACCCGTAGAACCGTGTGGTGCGCCTGGGCATCGGCATTGTCATAATCAATGGCTTTTTTCTTCAGCTGGCCATTTATTTTGCCGCCCATGCCAAGAATAAGCATGACGCCAAGGCCGGCGGTCAGAATAACGCTGGTTTCGCCCAACGTGTCATAGCCCCGATAGCTGGCCAGAACTGAACTGACCACATTGGGAATTTCCGTATCAGGCAGTGAGCGTTTGAGGTATTCCAGTCCAACATAGGCGTTGGGGGCCGATAAGGGATCGCCAAAGGACGGCATGTCGGTGACCGCATACATCAAGGCTGCCCCGGTCGCCAGAACAATAAAAAAGGACGCCCATTTTCGCACCGGTTTTGCCGGCAAGGCTGTGCGCGAGGATAATAACATGGCCCCCAGCATCAGCACCGTTGAAATACCGGCGCCGACCGCCGCTTCGGTAAAGGCCACATCAACCGCGTCCAAAGAGACAAACCACAGGGCCGAAACCAGCGAGTAAACCCCGGCCAGCATGACAATGGCAAAAATGTCATTCAGGCGCACAATCGCCAAGCCGACGATCAGCAGCATAAGCATTAAAATCAGATCGATAATGGTAAAGGCATCAAGTGGGGTAATAAAGTCGGCGTTCATTGACTGCCCCCCTCATTGTCACCCTTGCGGGTCTGGCGGTAGGTGCCAAGCAGTGGTTTTAGTTTGGCCTTGTGGGCGGCATTGGCCACCGCGTGGGTGGCGGTCGGGCTGGTCAGAAATAAAAACAGGCCAACCAGCGCCAGTTTGACACTCAAAAGCGTAAACCCGGCAATCAGCATCAGACCAAGCAAGATCAATGTGGAGCCCATGGTATCCGTCACCCCGGCGGCATGCAGGCGGGTATAAAAATCAGGCAGGCGTAAAACCCCGATGGCCCCGGCCAGAACAAAAAAACCGCCGCCCAGAAGAAATACCCCGGCCAGGCCAAAACGCGCGATATGCAAAATTTCCAGCACTGTGCTCATGATTTTGCCCCCGCTTTTTTTCTGGTATTTCGAGATGGCATACGCGAGAGCGCAACATCAAGGGCGCGATAGCGAAAGAATTTCAAAATGGCGATGGTGCCAATAAAATTCATCAGTGCATAAAGAAGCGCAATATCAACGCCGTCGGGTCGTCCGATTAAAAAGCTGAAAACACATAAAAACAAGACGGTCTTTGTGCCAAAGGAATTGACGGCCAGCACCCGGTCATAAAGTTCCGGGCCGCGCAAAAGCCGCGCCAGCATCAGCGTCATGGCCCCCATAAGCATCAAGGTGGTTGCAAAGATCATGAGGCTTTGCCTTCGTCGGTTGTTATGGGATTTTCACCGGCGGCGCGGGCCGAACGGGCAGCCATATTGGCAAAGTCCGCTGGGTTGACCATTTCCTTTAACAATGCGTGGACAATGATTTCATCAGCATCCATATCAATGCTGACCGTGCCGGGGGTAAGGGTGATGGAATTGGCAAATATGGTGCGGGCCAGATCCGTTCGCGGCAGGTGTTTAACCCGTACAAGACGCGGCGTTAATATCATGTCCGGGCTTAAAACGGTGCGCACCACGATAATATTGGTTTTGATAATTTCACCCATCAGCCAAGGCAGATAAACAAGTAGGCTGATGATATGATGATAGGGCGAGGTTTCCGCGTCCAGTATGTGCAGGCGCCAGGCCAGAAATACGCAAAACGCGGCGGAAAACAGGCCAAAGCCCAACAAAAGAGGGTCATGAAAATGGCCAGACAAGGCCAGCCACAACACACCCATTGTGATCAATAATGAAACGGCTATGGCAATTTTTGCAGCGCCCATTTTCTCCCCAATACGCGACTCGTTTGAACGGTAGCGACCGTTTCTTTTAGACGGCGACGTTTATCTTGGCGAGTCCTGCAGCCCATGACAATCGATTTTGCGGAAAATTACTGAAAAAGTTTATTCGCGGCGGGCAATCAGCGGGCGTGCGCTTGCGGGGCCTGTCCCATGCCAAGGCTCAACGCCCAGTTCCAATAGCGCAAAACAGTTTGTGCCTTATTGGATGACAAGGTGTCGAAACAGGCTACCACCCGTTGCAGACCCGGATCCGGTTTTTCCGGTGTGCCCGCGGTCCGGCCCGTGGCCACCCACAGCTTGGCCAGGAAGGGGCGTTTCAGGCCCGTGGCTTTGCATAATACGGCCAAAGGTTCGCCGCCTTTATCGGTCAGAATTTTTGCGCCGGTGATTGGTTTTATCCCCGAAAGGTAGGCGATTTCATCGGTTACTTTGGCGTCCAGCCCGCTCATGGCAAAGTCAATGGCCGCTTCAAGGCTGTCAAACGGACTTTTGTCCAGGGCGGCCCGGTTGCGTTGGCGGCGCTCGATAAACTGCATGGCCTGGCGTACCAGATCGTCCTGCCAGTCGGCGGCGCTCATCATCGAAAAAATATCCCCGGCGGCCTCTTGCATGACATCGCGGCCAATGGCAAAGCGACGCAAAATGCGTGCTCTGTCTTCAGTGCTGGCCCACCAGAACATGGTCAGACCTTGCGCCGGGCGCATTTCCGGCCGGTCCAGCAAGGGCGCGCAAATTTGCGGGTTTTCCCGGCTCATCTGCACCAGACTGTCCAACGCGTCTTGCGAGAATTTGGCCCCGCTATTGCGCAAAACGGCCAGGGCAACAGAAACTTCTTCTGGCGCAATCAGGGCGCTGACGACCAATTGCTCCAGGGTTTTGCGCCGGGCAATGGCTAACCGGTGCGCCGTTGTCTGGCTGTGCGCAGTTTCTACCAGCAAGGCATCTCCCGGCGCCTCACTGTCGCTTAGTATTATTTGCGCCACGGCAATGTCGTCATGGGCTAAAAAGCGCAAAAGCGTTGGGGCCACCTCGACCAGCGGGGCGATGCGTTTGGCAATGCGCAGGCGTAAATCCACGTCGCTTTCAACAAGAATATCAACCAGAAGGTCACCGGCCATATGGCGTTCAACCGGGGTAATGCGGCTGCGCGGCAGGCAAACAATATCAGCCAGCCGCCGGGCCAGAATTGTGCGGGCGCGGCTGGCTTTGGGGGCTGGTGTGGATAATTCCAGCGATTCTGCGAACTGGGTTTGCGGCATGGCCTGTCCTGATGCTTTGCGTCAGTCAAGCACCAGGACGTTAATCTTTTGTCAACGCCTGGGGTCAGGCCCTGATCCTAGCTTTTATGCGCGTGGTGCCGGGCGGTTCAGGAATAAGAGCCCCAAAGTGGCAAAAAAGAAACTCAAGGCCATGATGAACAGCATCGGGCTTTTGACATATCCACCGGCCTCGTTAAACCCGACCGGTGCATTAATGCCCAGCCAGGGCGAAAGGTGGAAAGCGAGCGCACCGCCAAGCAGCGCAGCGGCCAAAAGCCCGCCGATAAAGCGCGTGCGCGGCCAGACGATCAATGCCGCGGCGATGATTTCGGATATGCCGGTGAAGGTGCGCACACCCGGCTCGAAAAGGCCAATGCCGGATTGTTCGGCGATATATTGAAATACCGGATTGGCAGCACCGAATTTCTCCAGCCCCATTCTGACAAGAAAAGCGGCAAGGATCAGCGCCAGCGCCCAATGCAATATCTTCATTTTATTGGCCTCATTTTGAATCAAACTTGAAAGGGGATTTTAGAGGGCCAACCGGGCAAGAGCAAATAACCATCAGTCACTTTTTTGTCAGGCTTTCGCAA
>JALWSB010000025.1 GCA_027080345.1 Robiginitomaculum sp.
GTGGGGAGCCGTCAATGGAATGAAAAACAAGCCCTGCTGACGCGCGAACGCAATGGCGGCAAGGTAGACTGGGATGCGGTTAACCAACGCTTTTATGATGCCTTCAAAAAAGACTATCCCACGGCTGCCAAACGCACACCACCCCCCACAACAAGTGCTGAAAAATACGTGTTTGTCGGCAGTGCTACCCCTGACTGGCTGCTGGAACAATGGGAGCGTGATGCGCGCCAAAGAGAGGCCAGGGGAGACCTGGATGCTTACCAGAAAAGGCGTTTGCAAGAGATCAGGGAAGAACAAAGGTTGCGGGATGAAGAACGGCGTCAACGTATAGAATACGGCAAAAACAACCCGATCACATTTGATCCTGTGACATTTGATCCTGTAACGTGGGATCCGCCCGTTTGGGAGCCACCGGAATGGGTGCCGCCGGTCTGGACGCCGCCCGAGTTTGATGCGCCCGATAGCAGCATTATTGACTTCACCCAATTCAGCGGGTCTGAAGACGATAACTGGCTCGGCTTTGCCAGCGTCATGGCGTACCAATATGGGGACCTGTCCGGGACCGTGGCCACAGACCTTGGTCCATATGAAGCGTTCATCGCCAAATATGGTATGCGCAAACTTGAGCGGCTTGCGCTGCAGGCTGGATACCCCAATCTGGCCAGCGCTCTGAATGACTGGCAGAATCTGGTGGCCAAAGCCAATGACAGCGGATTTCGGCAGTGGGCCAATCGCGCGCCGGTGTGTTATATGGCCTGCGCCAATATCCAGGGTTTGTGGACACAGAAAAAATCGCAATTGGCTTTGGGTGATTTGTTGGCGGACAGTCGCAATCTGTTCTCAACCGGGGGGCTGACTGATGTTTCAATCGGCTCTCTCCTTCTGACTATTTTCTTTCGTGATTTCGGTTTGCAGGACAATGATGCGATCCGCATCATCGTGACCCAGTTCGGGCGGGAAATTTTTAATTCCAGCTTTGTCCTGACCAATGCCGGCCAGAGCATAAACATTGCTCTACGGCCTGGCATTGCCGCGGTTCAGGTTACGGCCCTCAATACGGGGGATATACCGCCAAATACCGCTGAAGTCCGGATCGATGGCGTTATCGAGGGGGACAGCGAGCAGCGCTATTCCCTTGATAAAGGCGAACAAGCGGTCTTGCGCGTAAACACAGGGCGCCCGTAGGAGAATAAAATGAAACTCTATAAACTGTACATATACGGGATCGCTCTGGGGTTTTGGGCCCAAGGCCTCGTGGCCAACGCCCAAACGGCAACCGATCTTGAAAACGCCGTTACAACGGGGTCCCAGTTTGAACAGGCGCAGGAAAACACAGCACAAACGCGCAAACGCACCGAAACGGCGACAATGCTTGAAGGTGAACCCGGCGTGTTTATATTGAAAAAAAATGATATTTTTGTTGTTGGTGCCGCATTGGGAACCGGATATTCAGACAATCCCGGTCGCACGCTTGATACGAATGCAAAGGATGCGGGCTATGCTTCGCTCGCTTTGTCTGCCGGTATCAATACGCGCCTTGATCAACAATATGATGCCGGTATCAACATTGTTGCATCAGGAACGGAATATGACCGTCGTGATGCGCCATCTTATCGCAATGTCATCGGCAATGCGTATATAGGGCGTCCTGTCCTCAAAGGGCGCGTCTATCTTTCGGCCAATGCCACAGCGGGGGTGAATACGAATCGTGCATTTGGACGTGGAACGGCATTTTATGCCTTTGGGGCCAATGCATCCAGTGTTCATAAACTTTCCAGCACAATGATCCTGCGTCCCACAATCGGGATAACACGCCAATTGTCCGACCAGTCAGAGCAAAACAATACACTTGTGAATGTCGGGGCAACATTGATTTGGCGGTTGCAGGAAAATTGGCAGGCAACCGGGAATCTGGCCTATACGCATAAATCCTATGACAACTTTTTTGAAGATGTTACTTTTGTCTCCAGAAAAGATGATGGCTATCGGGCTGGAATTACAGTTTCCCGGCGGATTAACAAAGATACCGATATCTCGTTATCTTTGGATTATTCCAATGTCAAAAGCACCTTTTTCCTTTCAAGATACACAGCGCTTGACGGCGGTCTTCGCGTCAAAATCAGCAAAAGGTTTTAGGCTCAGGGCCTGTTAATTTTCTTCGGGGCGGGTGGCGACCATCATATAGTTGATCTGCACGTCATTGGAGCGGGACCAGCTTTGTGAAAGCGGGTTAAAGCTCACACCAAACGGGCCGTTTACGGCAAAACCGACGTCCGTCAAAGGGTTTCTGATTTCTTCGGGGCGGACCAATTTGTCATAATCGTGGGTGCCCGGGGGCAACCAGCGCAGCACCCGTTCGGCGATGGTCAGGGCAAACAACCGCGCTTTGGGGGTGCGGTTAATGGTGGCTATGATCATCAGACCACCCGGACGCACCAGTTTGGCGCAAGAGTGTAAATAGGCGGCCGGGTCGGCGGTGTGCTCGATCACCTCCATATTCAGCACCACATCAAACGGCGCTTCCCCTTCGGCGACAAGCGCCTCGGCGGTATTGTGGCGGTAATCAATAGCCAGATTTTGCGCCTTTGCGTGCAGGCTTGCCGCCTCGATATTGGCCCGGGCCGCGTCAACACCAACCATTTTCGCGCCCAGGCGGCACATGGGTTCGCACAGCAGGCCGCCGCCGCAGCCAATATCCAAAAATCGCAAATTTGCAAACGGTTTGGCGGCGTGCGCATCAAGCGCAAAGTGATCAATCACGGTCTCGCGGATAAACGCCAGCCGCACCGGGTTAAACTGATGCAAGGGGCGAAATTTACCACGAACATCCCACCAATCGGCGGCCATGCGGCTAAATTTGGCGATCTCATCGGCATCAACGCTGCTATGCTGCGGCGGGGTTTGGGCCTGTTGCGTGCTCATGGGTATGTCTGGACCTTTGTTCAATCTCGTCCTACCTAGGGCCAGCTTTATGCAAAACCTGAGTGTGATACAAGCGCCTATGCCAGCAAACAAAAACACCCCCCCGCGCCGTTTGGTGATGAAATTTGGCGGTACCTCGTCGGCCGGGCCGCAGCGTCTTGCCGCGTGCGCGGACCTGATTGCCGCCCGTCAGGCTGATGGCGCGGCCATTGCGGTGACGGTTTCGGCCCCGGCGGGCATGACCGATGATCTGGCCGCAAGGGCCAAGGCGCTTGATCCAGACGGGCGCTGGCCGGATGAAACAGACGCCGTTCTGGCCAGCGGCGAGCAGATCAATGCCGCTCTTCTGGCCATGACTTTGCGCAAAAAAGGATTAAAAGCGCGCTCGTTTACCGGCTGGCAGGCCGGGATCATGACCAATGGCGCGCACGGGGCGGCGCGCGTCGGTGCCATTGAGGCGGCCCCTTTGGCCGCGTTGATTGATGGCGGCGAGATCGCTGTGATTGCCGGCTTTCAGGGCCTTGGCCCGGATGGGCGGATCACCACGCTGGGGCGCGGCGGCTCGGATTTAAGCGCTATTGCCCTTGGGGCCGCCCTGGAGGCGCAAGAGTGCGAGATTTATACCGATGTCGCCGGGGTGTTCAGCGCCGACCCGGCACTGGTGGACGGGGCGCGGTGTATTGCCAGATTAAGCTATGAAGAAATGCTCGAAATGGCGTCGCAAGGGGCAAAGGTTTTGCAAACTCGCGCAGTAGAGCTGGCCATGGCCAAAAACATCCGCGTGCGGGTTTTGTCGGCTTTTGCGGCATCGGCGCAGGAGGTCGGTACCTGCATAGACCGGCGCGCACCTTTGGAGGACAGCTCGGTCAGTGCCATCAGCTATAGCCGCGATGAGGCGCGCATTATGCTCAGCGGGCTGGAGGCGGGACCGCACGTATTGGGCGATGTTTTCGGGGCGCTGGCGGCGGCGGGTCTGGATGTTGATTTGATTGTTCACAGCCCGGCGCAAAACCCGGGCAAAAGCAATCTGGTGTTTTCCCTGCGCCGGGCCGGGGCTGATGCGGCCTGTGCAATAATAGCGCAAAACCGTCATGAAATCGGCTATACTGACCTCAATCTGGAGCGCAATATGGCTAAAGTTTCCATTATTGGTATTGGTTTGCGGTCCCAGGCGCGCATGGCGCACACCATGTTCAACGCCCTTGGTGATGCGCGTATCGACACGGGCGGTGTGGCCACGTCGGAAACCCGGATCAGCGCATTGATCGGCGCCGGTGATGTAGAAAACGCCGTGCGCGTCCTGCACGCAGCTTTTGGCTTGGGTGAGGGCTGAGCATGGCCGCACACGCAGGACATTTAACCGGCCCGCGGCTGCTTTTGCGCCAGATCAGAAGCATTATGGCCCGCCCCGGCAGCGCTCAGGAAAGGCTTGACCAACTGGTCGACCGCATTGCCGCCAATATGGTGGCCGATGTGTGCTCGATTTATTTGCGCCGCGACAGTGGCCAGATGGAACTGTGGGCAACTCATGGTCTGTCAGGCGATGCGGTTCATGTGACGCGGCTCGAGGCCAATGAAGGCCTGATTGGCGAGATCGCCCGCACCACAAAGCCGCTTTATTTGAGTGAAGCCCACAAGCACCCGAAGTTTTCCTATCACCCGGAAACCGGCGAAAAACCGTTTCATGCCTTTCTTGGGGTGCCGATTTTACATGGCGGGCGGTTATTGGGTGTTCTGGTCGTACAAAACCGTATGCCCCGGATTTATTCTGAAGAAGAAACCGAGGCGCTGCAAAATGTCGCCATGGTGCTGGCCGGGATTGTTTCGGCCGGCGATTTGTTCGACGCGCAGGAGCTGCACACGGTCGCGCTGCGCCCGATGCGCGAAGAGCAAGGGCACGGCAAGGTGATTGCCGAGGGCCTGACCTATGGCACAGCGGTTATTCATGAGCCGCAGGTGGCGCGCGCGTCGCTGATCGCCGAAGACCCCGAAGCAGAAGAAAAACGTCTGGAAAAAGCCATTTTGGAAATGCGCCAGGCGATTGATACCTTTTTTCAGGGCAAGGGGCATTTGCTGGGCGGCCCCAGCCGTGATGTGATTGAGGCCTACCGGATGTTTGCCCATGATCAGGCCTGGGTCGAGCGCCTTTATGCGGCAGCTGCATCGGGCCTCAGTGCCGAGGCGGCGGTTGAGCGGGTACGCGGCGAACACCGGGCGCGTCTGCAAAATGCCCGCGATCCCTATATGCGCGAACGGCTGCACGATCTGGAAGATCTGGCCAATCGTTTGTTGCGGCATTTGGGTGCGATTGATGCCCCGGCGGACCTGCCCGCACGGGCGGTTCTGGTGGCGCGCGATATCGGCCCGGCTGAATTGCTGGAGTTTGATCGCAAAAAGCTTAAAGGCCTGATCCTGGAAAATGGGTCGCCAACCTCTCACGCGGCGATTGTGGCGCGGGCGTTGCGCCTGCCGGTGGTGGGCCAGATAAAGGGGGCAATGGATCGCATTAATCCTGGCGATACACTTTTGGTTGATGCGGAAACCGGCACGGTCGATATTCGCCCAGCCCCTGAAAACATTAACAGCTTTGAACAGCGCCTTGGTGTGCGTCATCAGCGCCGCGCCGTGTTTGCCCGCCAGCGCGATGTGCCGGCCCGCACTCTTGATGGGCAAAACATCGATCTTTTTATGAATGCTGGCCTGCAGGTTGATCTGCCGCGTCTCGATGAAACCGGGGCGCAGGGGATTGGTCTGTTTCGCACTGAATTTCAGTTCATGTTGTCTGACCATTTGCCGCGGCTGGACGCGCAAATCGCGCTGTATAGCAGTGTTCTTGAGGCCGCCAAGGGGCGCCCGGTGGTGTTTCGCACTCTTGATCTGGGGGGTGACAAGGTTTTGCCTTATGTGGCCCATGAACGAGAAGGTAATCCGGCGTTGGGTTGGCGGGCCATGCGTATGGCGCTTGATCGGCCAAGCCTGCTGCGTTTTCAATTGCGCGCCTTGATCGCCGCGGCAAACGGGCGTCCGTTGAATGTCATGTTCCCGCTGATCACCACGGTGGCAGAATTTCGGTCGGGGCGGGATTTGTTGGACAAAGAGGTTGAGCGGGCGCGCCGCTTTGGCCGCGCCGTGCCGGAAACGATCAATCTTGGCTCTATGGTCGAAACCCCGGCCATTGTCTGGCAGTTGGATGAGCTTCTGGCCGAGGCCGGGTTTGTTTCGGTCGGGGCGAATGACCTGTTGCAATACTTTTTTGCCGCCGACCGGGATAATGATCGTGTCTCGGAACGATACGACATGCTCAATGCCGGGGCGCTGCGTATGTTGCGCCATATTGCCAAAACCTGTGCCAAAGCGGAGCGCCCGGCCTCGGTGTGCGGTGAAATTGCCGGTCATGCCCTGGAAGCGGCAACCCTGATTGCTCTTGGGTTTACGCAACTGTCCGTTCCTCCGGCGGCGGTCGGGCCGGTCAAGCGCATGATTCTCACTTTGCCCGCACAAAAGCTTGGCACGGCTCTTGCGCGCTGGATTGACCAAGGCGCACCGGATATCCGTCGCAAGGTGGCGGCATTTGCAAAAACACACGCGATTCGTGTGTAACTGCTTATTTGGCGCGCATTTTTGGGGAATCGGCTTGAAAAATCGGGTTTTTTGGTCTTTATACATTGCCTGCGACCAAAATATCACGCTTTGTTTTGATCGCCCGCATTGATTCTCTTGCTAATGTATTGATGCAGTTGGGGTAATATTATGGATGCAACCGGGGCTTTTACGGCAAACAATGCCGATGCAAGCATTATTTTTGATGATGGCCTGTCTATCGGCGAAACGCTGCGCATGGCCCGTCAGCGCGCCGGGTTGAGTCAGGAACAAATTGCCAGCACCACCCGCATCAGCCTGCCTTACATTGAAGCCATTGAAACCATGGACCGGGCGGCCCTGCCCGGGCGCGCCTATGCGCTGGGATTTGTGCGCTGTTATGCGCAGCATCTGGGCCTTGATGCCATTGATGCGGTGCGCCGGTTTAAGGCGGAAGGGGGCAACACCTCTACACCGCTTAGTGATTTGACGCCAAAGCCGGCCCCGGCCTGGGTCGATTTTCGTCTGCCCCGGGGCACCGGTCTGGTGCTCGTTATTGTGGCGGCGTTAAGCCTGGCCACATGGTATGGCCTGCGTATGCCGGCGCAAACCAGCCTGGTTGTGCCGCCGGTTCCTGAGGGCCTTGCCGGGTGGGCAAAGTCGGCTGATTTGAAAAACGTACCGCAGTTGCGCAGCGTTGATGCCCGCTCAATACTGGATACGGGCAGTTGACGCCAGCGCGGATGCGCGCCACATCATAGCCTATGACCACTTCCCAATCTGAGAGTTCAGACAGGCAAAAAGCCATGAATGCCTTGCGGCCCTGGCGGGCCATAGAGCGGCGCGTTTCGCGCACCGTTATGGTGGGGGATGTGGCGGTCGGCGGCGATGCGCCTATTGCAGTGCAATCCATGACCAATACGCCAACGCCCGATGTCGCGGCAACCGTGGCGCAAATCCATAAAATGGAAGCGGCGGGCGCGGATATTGTGCGTGTGTCCTGCCCTGATGAAGCCTCAACACAGGCGCTGGCGGCTATCGTCAAAGAGGCTAATGTGCCGCTGGTGGCGGATATTCATTTTCACTATAAACGCGCCATTGAGGCGGCGCAGGCCGGGGCCGCCTGTTTACGCATAAATCCGGGTAATATTGGCGATAAGGCGCGGGTGCGCGATGTCGTTGCGGCGGCCAAAGACCATAAGTGTTCGATCCGCATAGGTGTTAATGCCGGGTCCTTGGAGCGTGATTTACTGGAACAGTTTGGCGAGCCGTGCCCCGAAGCCATGGTGCAAAGCGCCCTGCGGCATGTGGCGCTTTTGGAAGCGCATGATTTTTATGATTATAAAATATCGGTCAAGGCGTCCGATCCGTTTTTGACGGTGGCCGCTTATCAGCAATTGGCCAGCGCCGTTGATTGCCCCTTGCACCTTGGCATTACCGAGGCGGGGGGCTTGCGCGTGGGCACGGTCAAATCCTCAATCGGCATGGGCATGCTACTATGGGCCGGTATTGGCGACACTATCCGGGTATCGCTTTCGGCCGATCCGGTTGAAGAAGTGAAAGTCGGCTTTGATATTCTCAAATCCTTGAACCTACGTACACGCGGGGTGAATATCATCGCCTGTCCGTCCTGCGCCCGCCAGGGCTTTGACGTGATAAAAACGGTGCAGACGCTTGAAGAGAAATTGGCGCATATCGCCGAACCGGTCAGCCTTTCAATCATTGGCTGCGTGGTCAACGGCCCCGGCGAAGCGGCTTATACCGACATTGGCTTTACCGGCGGCGGGGCCGGGCATGGCATGGTTTATTTTGCCGGTTCCGCGGACCATAAACGCGATAATGACAGCATGATAGATCATATTGTCGAGATGGTTGAGGCGCGCGCGGCGCAGTTGCGCAAAATGCCACCAGTGGCGCAATAAGATGGCGCATATCCCGCAATCCCGCCTTGATCAGGTACTTGACCGGTTTGACGAAGTTGAGGCGCGCATGGGCGCGGCAACGGATGGCGATGAAATTGTCGCGCTGGCCAAGGAACATGCGGCATTACAAGGCGTGGCCGAGGCGGCGCGGGCCTTGAAGGCACAGCGGGCTGAGTTGGATGATCTGGAAGGCATGATTGCCGAGGGTGGCGATGATGCGGAAATGTTGGCCATGGTGCGCGAGGAATATGAGACGCTAAAGGCGCAAATGCCGGCCCGCGAACAGGCCATGCAAATCCTGCTCTTGCCAAAAGACAAGGACGATGCAGCGCCGGTCATGCTTGAGGTGCGCGCCGGTACGGGGGGCGATGAAGCGGCCTTGTTTGCCGGCGATCTTTTTCGCATGTATCAGCGTTACGCCCAATTGCAGGGCTGGAAGGTCGAGCTGGTCTCGGCCTCGGAAGGCGAAATGGGCGGTTATAAGGAAGTCATCGCCTCGATTCGTGGGGATAATAC
>JALWSB010000026.1 GCA_027080345.1 Robiginitomaculum sp.
GCGCATCACCGATGATGCCGCCATGCACGAAATTGCCAGCACTTTGCGTGGTCTGACACTGGATGTTTTAGGTGCGATCCGGGCCAAGGGCGGCCATGCCACCGCCATTGGCGCGGGGGCGGTGCTGGCCGATCTGGTGGACGAGGAAAATCTGGGCCGTGTTGGTGCGCCAAAAGAGCTGGATTTGCGCAGCATTCACGAAGCCGCCGATGAAGGCTCTATCCCGGTGCTGACCTGCGTGGGCGAAACCACAGATGGGCGTCTGGTGAATATCAATGCCGATGCGCTGGTGGCGTCGCTGACCAAGGCCTTGCGTCCGCAAAAGATCATCTTTCTGACCGGCACCGGGGCCATTCTGGATGGGGAGGGGCAACCCATTTCCTTTATCCATCTGGCCAATGATTATGACCGGCTGATGGGCGAAGACTGGCTAAATGGCGGCATGCGCCTGAAACTGGCTCAGATCCGGGATTTGCTGAGCGATTTACCGCTGGGCGCCTCGGTGGCGATTACTCGGCCAGGCGCTCTGGTCAAAGAGCTGTTCACCCATGGCGGGTCCGGTACGTTGGTCCGCCGGGGCGAACAAATCCTTACCCTGACCGACAAGACCGAACTGGATCAGGAACGCCTTGGCGCACTGATCGAAGGGGCTTTTGGACGTACCTTAACCCCGTCATATTGGGGCCAATTGCCGTTGGAGCGGGCCATTGTTTCGGCGCAAATGCGCGCCGCCGCCATTCTGACGTCCTTGCCGGGGGCGCTGTATCTGGACAAGTTCGCGGTTGATGAGGATGCCCGCGGCGAAGGGTTGGGGGCCGCCGTCTGGTCCGAACTGGTCGCCGCCGCGCCGGTGCTGTTCTGGCGTTCGCGCCCCGATAATGGCTTTAATGCTTTCTATCACGCCAATGCCCAAGGCTCGGCCCATCAGGGGGATTGGCGGGTGTTTTGGCGCGGCACAAATAACTGGAAGAAAATCGGGCAATATGTTGAAAATATTGCTTCTATGACGCCATCTTTCATAGATAGACCTGAGTGATTTTGATGGCGGATAAAAAACGCATTGGCATTATTGGCGCGCGTGGATTTGTCGGCGGCGAGCTATTAAAACTGATCGCGGTGCACCCCGATCTGGAGCTTGCCTATGCCTCTTCACGTCAACAGGCGGGCGCGGCGATTGATGATTTTGATGGCGCGGTATTTGAAAGCCTGTCCCCGGAAGAGGCCGCGGCCCGGGCGGCGGATCTGGTGTTTCTGGCGCTGCCAAATGGCGTGGCGGCCCCGTGGGTTGAGGTGATCACAAAGGCCGCCCCCCAAACGCGCTTTATTGATATGAGCGCCGATTATCGGTTTGACGATGATTGGGCTTATGGCCTGCCGGAATTAAATCGCGAGGCGGTGTGCGGCGCGACCCGGATTGCCAATCCGGGCTGCTATGCAACGGCGGCGCAGATCGCCATCGCGCCCATGGTTTCGCGCCTTAGCGCCCCGCCCGCGGTATTTGGGGTTTCGGGTTATAGCGGCGCAGGCACCACGCCTTCACCCAAAAACGATCCCAAATTGCTGGAAAATAACCTCATGCCCTATGGGTTGAGCGGTCATATGCACGAGCGCGAAATCGGCTACCAACTGGGCACACCAGTGCATTTTATGCCTCATGTGGCGGCGTTTTTTCGCGGCCTGTCGGTAACTGTCAATCTTTGCTTTGATACCCCTGTAACGGCAGATGAATTGCGGGGTCTATATGATCAGGCCTATGCGGGCGAAGCCTTTATCAGTGTCACCGATGAAGCGCCGCAAGTGCGCGATATCGCCAACACATTTGGGGCGCAAGTGGGCGGTTTCGCCCTTGACGAGGGCGGCCGGCGCGCAGTGATGGTGTGCGTGCTGGATAATCTGCTCAAAGGCGCGGCCTCTCAGGCTATTCAGAACCTCAACCTGTCTTTTGGATTTGCAGAAAATGAAGGGCTGAAGGGTTGAGGCCTGTGATATTTATTCAAAGCCCCATCGACAATTCGTCACCCCGATGAACATCGAGGTCCAGTTTTTCGTAAGATATTTTTCAAACTGGATACCGGTTTGCACCGGTATGACGTAAGCGTATGTATTTAGAAATATTTTATAAATCCAGCATGTTGTGGGATACAAAACAGGCATTGCATACATAAGAGGTGTTAAATTCATGACCTTAACGGGGCTGGACTGGA
>JALWSB010000027.1 GCA_027080345.1 Robiginitomaculum sp.
GTGAGGGGGATGCAGGTGCTGCCACATCCGCGCCATCCAGCGCCGCCTTGTCCTCGCCGTCTTCCAAAAGTAGCGCAATCACCGTATTGATCGGTACGTTTTCAGAGCCGCCAGGTACAATGATTTTACCCAAAGTGCCCTCTTCGACCGCCTCGACCTCCATGGTGGCCTTGTCGGTTTCAATTTCGGCGATCACATCACCGGCGGCAATGGCATCGCCTTCCTTGACCAGCCATTTGGCTAATGTGCCCTCCTCCATGGTGGGCGATAAAGCGGGCATAAGAATTTTTACGGGCATGGTTTTCCTCAGGCAAGATGGGCAAGAGCGGCCGCATTGGCCTCCCAATTGCGGCCATCAAACGGCTCTATGGTGATGTTTGAAAATTCAGTGCGGTCCAGACAGTTCAGATTAACCGACCAGCCATCGGGATTGGAACGCGGGACATAAAACGCTTTGACGCCGCAGGTTTTGCAAAACAAATGCCGCGCCGTTTTGGTGTTGAAACGATATGCGGTCAGATTATCCTCTCCGGCCTTAATGACGAAGCGGTCCCTGGGCACAATCAGGTGTAAAAACCCGGTTTTTGCGCATATCGAGCAATTGCATTCAGAGGCGGTAATATCGTCCGGCAAAGCGACAGCGAAGCGCACGGTGCCGCAATGACAAGCGCCATCATGCCAGTGCTCAGCCGACATAACACACCCCCTTGGCGGCGCGGACAATATCATCAGGGCTGGGCAGAGCGAGGGATTCCAGACTGGCGGCATAGGCCAGCGGCGCTTCGACCTGATGCACCCTTGCGGGCGGCGCGTCGAGATAATCAAACGCGCCGGTGGTGACAGCCGCAGCGATTTCCGCGCCAATACCCATACAGCCCCAGGCCTCTTCGGCAGTGACTAGACGATTGGTCTTTTTAACCGAATTAATCACCGTTTCCATGTCGAGCGGGCGAATGGTGCGCAAATCAATAACTTCGGCGTCAATCCCCTCTCCGGCCAGCGTTTCAGCCGCCGCCATGGCATAACCAACCATGCGCGAATACGCCACAATGGTGACGTCCGCGCCTTGGCGCGCAATCCGCGCCTTGCCAATGGGCAGGACATAATCCTCGACATCGGGCACATCAAAGCTCTCGCCATAAATCAACTCGTGTTCCAAAAACACCACCGGATTGGGATTGCGAATAGCTGCTTTTAACAGGCCCTTGGCATCGGCCGAACCATAAGGCGCAATGACAATCAGACCCGGTACATGACCATACCAGGGCGCATAATCCTGACTGTGCTGCGCCCCAACCCGGCTGGCCGCCGCATTGGGACCGCGAAAAACAATCGGGCAGGACATTTGCCCACCGGACATATAACGGGTTTTTGCCGCAGAATTAATAATATGATCAATGGCTTGCATGGCAAAGTTAAAGGTCATGAATTCGACAATTGGCCGAAGACCGGCAAAAGCGGCGCCAACCCCCAGCCCGGCAAAGCCATATTCGGTAATGGGTGTATCAACCACCCGTTTGGGGCCAAATTCTTCCAACAGGCCCCGGCTGACCTTATAGGCCCCCTGATATTGCGCCACTTCTTCGCCGATCAGAAAAACACGCTCATCGCGGCGCATTTCCTCGGCCATGGCATCGCGTAAAGCATCACGCACGGGCGTGGAAACCATCACCGTACCTTCGGGAAGGTCAGGGTCGGCAGCGATTGATCCTTCGACAGGCTCAGAATGGGGGTGGGTTGGCTCAGGATGGGGAGAGGCGACAGGCTCAGATTGAGGAGCCGGCGCGTTTGTGGGCGCGGCAAGGGCAGCATTTGCCAGCGCGGTTTCGTCCTCTCCCTCCTCCAAAATCAGGGCGATAGGCGTGTTGACCGCAACATTTTCGGTGCCATCTGCCACCAGTATTTTACCCATAACGCCTTCATCAACCGCTTCAACTTCCATGGTGGCCTTGTCGGTTTCAATCTCGGCGATGACATCACCGGCGGCAATGGAATCGCCTTCCTTGACCAGCCATTTGGCCAACGTGCCCTCCTCCATGGTGGGTGATAAAGCGGGCATCAAAATGCTGATGGTCATGGATATTCTCTTTGCTTCGTTTTCTGTGCACCGCATTCACGCGGTGCCTATTGCGTTTCGTCTTGCAGCTTTCTTTGTAATGAATCCAGATACGCCCGTTCTGCGTCGAGATCTGATTGAATGT
>JALWSB010000028.1 GCA_027080345.1 Robiginitomaculum sp.
CCATCGTCTGGCAGGATCGGCGCACGGCGGACGTATGCAAGCGGCTGGTGGCGCAAGGCCATGAGCCAAAAATTACCAAAAAAACCGGGCTGGTATGCGACCCTTATTTTTCCGCCAGTAAAATCGCCTGGATTCTCGATCATGTAAAAGGGGCGCGCAAACTGGCCAAAAAGGGCCGCTTGGCCTTTGGCACCATAGACAGCTTTTTGGTCTGGCGGCTGACCGGTGGGCAGGTCCACGCCATGGATGCAACCAATGCATCGCGCACATCGCTTTATAATATCCAAAAAGGCGCATGGGATCCTTTCCTTCTCAAATTATTCAATGTTCCGAAAGAAATATTGCCCGAAGTGCGCGGCAGTACCGATTCATTTGGCGCCATAGCCGATGGTCTTGCCGGGGCGGGCATCCCCATTTGCGGCATTGCCGGGGATCAACAGGCGGCGGCGTTTGGCCTGGCTTGTTTCGCGCCCGGCGACATTAAATGCACCTATGGCACCGGGGCCTTTATGATGGCCAATACGGGATCAAAAATCGTGCATTCTTCCCAGCGCCTGCTGTCAACAATTGCCTGGCAGATCGGCGACGATGTGGCCTATGCCCTTGAAGGCTCTATTTTGTGCGCCGGGGCCAGCATGCAATGGCTGCGTGACGGCTTGGGGCTGTTTGATGACAGCGCCAAAAGCGCCGCTATGGCGGCAAAACTTGAGGATAATGGCGGCGTTTACATGATCCCGGCCTTTACCGGGCTGGGCGCGCCCTGGTGGGACGCGGAGGCACGCGGCGCTATTTTGGGCCTGACCAGAGGGGCCAGCGCAGCGCACATTGTGCGCGCCGGGCTGGAGGCGGCGGCCTATCAAAGCGTTGATCTTCTGGACGCTATGCGCGGCGACGGGGTCACACCGCAATCGATGAAGGTCGATGGCGGCATGGCGCGTAATGACTGGCTGATGCAGTTTTTAAGCGATGTTACGGCATTGGAGGTTTTGCGCCCCGCCAACGCCGAAACCACTGCCTTTGGTGCGGCGGCGCTGGCCGGGCTGGGGGCCGGTATCTACCCGGATAAAGAGGCCATCGCCAAAATCTGGCAGGCCGAGAGCCGTTTCGCCCCTGCCATGAGCGATGAGGACCGCCGCAGTGTGCTGGCTGGCTGGCACACGGCCTTGGCGCGGGTGCGGCAATAATAATTTTCCTTTTCAGGTGAACGCTGTTCACTTATAGTCTGCAAAACGGAGGATGCTGTGGAAAAAAGCGGTGAAGATTTTGATTATGTGATTACCGGGGCCGGGTCGGCCGGGGCAACATTGGCCAGCCGTCTGACGGAAGACCCGGACATCAGCGTCTGCCTGATTGAGGCGGGGCCAAAAGACAATCGCGCCAGCATCCATACCCCGGCGATGATTGTTGATGCGATTTATTCAGACGATTTGAACTGGCATTATGAGACCACGCCGCAAGCTGAGTTGAATAACCGACAGATTTACTGGCCGCGCGGCAAGACCCTTGGTGGTTCATCCTCTATCAACGCCATGGTTTATATTCGCGGTGGGCAGGTTGATTATGAAGCTTGGGAAAAACTCGGCGCAGAGGGTTTTGGCTGGAATGATGTCTTGCCGTATTTTCGCAAAAGCGAAAACCAGCAGCGCATTGCCGACCAGTTTCATGGCCATGGCGGGCCGCTGACGGTTTCAGACCTTGGCTATCTTAACCCGTTAAGCAAGGCGTTTGTCGAGGCCGGTGTGCAATCGGGTCTGCCCCGTAATGATGATTTTAATGGCCAGAGCCGTCTTGGCGTTGGTCCTTATCAGGTCACACAAAGAAAAGGTCAGCGCTGTTCAGCGGCCAAGGCTTATTTATCGGATGCCGTCAAAAAACGCGATAATCTGACGATCCATGTGGATACGCTGGTGTCGCGAATTTTGATGGATGGAACGCGCGCCCGTGGTGTTGTGGTGCGCACCGGGGGGCAAGAGCGCGAAATCATGGCTCGCCGTGAAGTTCTGGTGACCGGCGGGGCAATTAATTCGCCGCAAATTCTGATGCTGTCGGGCATTGGCCCGGCGGATCATTTGCGCGATATGGGGATCAGCGTTGCTGTGGATCGGCCCGGCGTTGGTGAAAACCTGCAAGACCATCTCGATACGGCGATTGCCTTTACCGGCAAAACCAACCGCTCCTACGCCTATTCCTTGCAGGCTTTGCCAAAGCAAATGGCCGAAGCGGTGCGCTATCTTTTTACCAAAAAGGGTATGTTGACCTCAAATGCCGCCGAAACCGGCGGATTTGCCAGCACCAAAGGCGAAGACGAGCCGGATATCCAGTTTCACTTCGTACCGGCCATTGTGGCGGCGCGCGGTGAGCCAAAAAGCCGTGTGCATGGCATTACCCTGCATTCCTATGTTCTTTACCCGGATTCGCGCGGCACCATTCGCCTGAACAGCACCAATCCGGAAGATCATCCCCTGATTGACCCGCGCTATTTAACCGCCGGTCATGATATGGAAACACAGATTGCCGGTGCTAAAATGGCGCTGGATATACTCGAGCAATCCGCTTTTGATGACGAGCGCAAAGCGCTGCATAATCCGCAAAGCCGCCCGCAAAACGATGATGAGTGGCAGGCCTTTGTCAGAGAAAAGGCCGAAACCCTGTTTCACCCCATTGGCACCTGTAAAATGGGGGCAAAAACTGATGATATGGCGGTGGTGGATAATCAGGGCCGGGTTTATGGCGCGCAAGGCCTGCGGGTTATTGATGCGGCGATCATGCCGCGTCTGGTCGGCGGCAATACCAACGCCCCGACGATCATGATCGCCGAAAAAATCGCTGATGTTTTACGCGCTGGTTAGGGCTTGAGGTCACGGGGAAAGGGTAAGGCCTTGCGTTGCCCATCCTACGTGCCGTCATTGCGGTACCCGCCTTCGCGGGCACAGGCTTTAGGCCGCAATTCATCTTGAGGTATTAAAATAGATCCCGGACGTGGGTGATGAGGCTTCGGGATTATTTTGATTTGCCATTACCTGGTTTATCCGGGTGATCCAGATTATGACTCACAAACCCCTCATCCCGGCCTTCTCCCAAGGGAGAAGGGGAAAACCCTACCTGCTTCATCCGCGCAAGGCGGGTATCGGGTAATGACATGTTGGTTTTACCGCCCCCGCCGTCATTGCGGTTAAGGACCGCAATCCATTTGGGCGTCATCCGACCTTAATAGGAACAACAACTAAAAATAAAATAATTTTCATATATGCTATAAACGTGAGTCTTGCGCACGTTTTCGTGCGTGGCAGACACATCTGCGTGACATACGCTGAGACGGGCTTTTGTTCAGACGGCGTTCATCTTAAAAACCTTAGTGGAACTTGTGTGAAGTTATGATCAATGTTCAGAAGCTGAAATTTTCGATGTACAGTATTGCTCTTCTTATCGTCATGATATCTGGCCCATGCCTTACCGGCTGTGCAAGTCAGGCATCGATGCGCGCGGGAGACCCTTTGGAGCCTATGAACCGCGTGATCTTCACGTTTAATGGCGTTGTCGATAAAGCCATTCTTGTCCCGGCGGCCAAGACCTATCGCGGGGTGACACCAAAACCGGCGCGGGACGGTATTCATAATTTTCTCAATAATCTGCGCAGCCCGGTCATTCTGATCAATGATGTTTTGCAGGGCGAATGGTCGCGCGCCGGTGATACATTAACGCGTTTTGCCATTAACAGCACCGTTGGTGTGGGCGGGCTGGTCGATGTTGCTAAACGGCAGGGCATTAAAAGACATAAAGAAGACTTTGGACAGACCATGGCCGTTGCCGGCATCACGCCCGGGCCATATCTGGTCTTGCCGCTGCTTGGCCCGAGTAATTTTCGCGATGCCATCGGGCGTATTCCCGATCAGTTTTTTTCACCGCTGCATTATGTCAATTATAACGGGCAAAATACGGTTACGGACGTGCGCCGGGTCGTCAATGTCCTGGATAAACGGGAACGGTCTTTGAAGGCGGTCAAAAAGCTGCGCCGTAATTCCCTTGATCGTTATGCCAGCTATCGCGATCTTTACCGGCAAAAACGAAAACAAAAAATTTCCAACAAAGAACTTGATGTTCAGGCGTTACCTGAGTTCGATATCAGCAAGAAGTAGTCATATGACCTATGCACTCCCCAAACTCATTATTGCCTTTATTGTTACCTTTGTTTTGCTTTTCCCCATTCGAGCCATGGCTGACACCAGGGCTGAAACGTTAATCGAAACCCAGGCGGCCAGCGCCTTGGCCATATTAGCCAACCCGGATTTGAGCCAGACACAAAAAACCACGCAGTTTAACGAAAAAATCGAACAGTTGGCCGCCGTCAATATTATTGCGCGTTTCGTGCTTGGCCCGTACGCAAAAACCGCCAGCCCGGCTGAATTGGCTGAATTCACCAACGTTTTTCATGACTATGCCTTGAGCATTTATCAATCCGAGCTTGGAAAATATGGCAAGGAAACCCTCAAGGTTCAAAAATCGGTGGATCGCAAGCCCGGTGACAGCATTGTCTTTACACAGCTTTCCGGCGGCGCGCTGAAAGCCCCCAGCCTTGTTAAATGGCGTGTTTTGAACATTAATGGGGAAGCCCATGTTGTCGATATCGAGGTTGGCGGCATCTGGCTGACGCAGCACCAGCGTGCTGAAATCACTGCGATTATCGATAAAAATAACGGGGCAATCAGCGCGGCGATCGACAGCCTTTGCGCTAAATCCCACAAATGCGGTGATGCAAAACGCCTTGCCAAATCATAATTTATAGCCTGGTGGCAGGGGCGGGGCTTCGCGCAGAAGAACAATAGAGATGCGGCGATTGCCCGGCATGAACGGATCGTCCGGGAAAAGAGGCTCTGAACCGGCTTTGCCTGTTACCTGATAAATACGATCTTCTGGCAATCCATTATCGGCAAAAACCGCCCGGGCGGCATTGGCCCGGTCAAAGGACAAGTTCCAATTGTTTCCAGACCCGGTTGAGGCGTCGGTGTGGCCGTAAATACTGATACGATTGGGCAGCTTTTCGATGATCTTGGCAACCGAGCGCAGCAAAACCACGGTGCGCGGCTTGGGTGTCGCCGAGCCAGGCTCGAACATGGAACGGGCTTCCTGGTCAATGATTTGGATGCGCAAACCCTCGGGTGTCTGGTCGATAAGGAGATTTTTCGATAATTCCGCCAGTTCCGGCAGATCCTGCATCGCCTGGCGTAACGATTCTGCGGCGGAATTAAAGGCCATTTCCTCGCGCCGGGCCAGCGCTTCATTCATCGCGCTTTCTGATATATCCGTGCTGCTGGCGCTGCCCTTGCCGGTCGATTTATCAGGCTGTTTTGGTGATTTTGGGGTACGTTCTTTGACAAGTTCAGTGGTGCCGCTATTGCGGTTGCCATCCTCGCCAAGGGCCGTGCCGCCAAGAATACCGCCGGCGCCGGAGCGTGATTCGCTGATACTTGCGGGCGCAAAATAATCCGCCACACCGCGTTTTTGCTCCGGTGTTGTCGTATTGATCAGCCACATCAGCAAAAAGAACGCCATCATTGCCGTAACAAAATCCGCATAGGCCACTTTCCAGGCGCCGCCATGGTGGCCGCCGCCGGAAACCTTGATCACTTTTTTGATAATCGGTCGATCGTCAGACATGATTCTCCGCCTGTTGTGTCAGACAAGGGAACCTCAAAGCGGTTAATTTCGGGTTAGGGGCCATTTTTTTTGTGGCACCAAAGTCAGAATTTGCGTGCCCTTTGGCGGGCTTTGCGGCGTCCAGTCATCGCGAATCTGAAAATAGTCACCCCTGGCCCATAAGGGCGCCATGTCCCGGTAATGCGGCGACATGATATTACCCGACTGGCCCGGCCCGGACATAAAGAGCGAAGCATTCATATCAGAAAGATCATAAATGGCCCGCATGCTTGGCCCCCAGGGGGCATCAAAATTATCCGAAGCATAGGAGATGTGCGCCACATTGGGCGTCGAACCATCGCCACCGACAGGGACGCGGACAGAGAAAATGTTTTTCAAAATAGGCACACTGCCAAAAAGCGGGTGTGCAAATACCGCCTCATGGGCCGCGCCCCATTGCCATTTGTCGGGGTTTTTACCGTATGTTTTAGTCAGCTCAAGGGCAATTTCATCAAAACTTTGCCCGGCAATATCCGGGCAGGTTTCTGTAATTGCCGTGCGGATGTCATCGCACCAGGCCGCCGATGGGCCACGGATAACCGCCTCCATAAAGCCGCGCCGCGGTGTCCAGAAATGAGCAAAATCATCGCCCAGATCGTCGCTGTAAACCCGCCGCGAAAAGGCGCGCATCCAGGCGCTGTAGACAAGACCCTCCGGGCGACCCGGCGTCAAATTGCCATCCCAGCGCGCCAGCATATCGCGTAACCGCTTGCCCGCCTTGCTCGTTGGTTGCGCCGCCGCAAAAAGCGGCAGGGCTTTGCGCGCCAGATCAGAAACCGTATCCATCTGCATGCGCTTGAAACTGGCAATGTCATGTTTTGGCGTGGCTTCGATATTTTCAACAATGCGCCTGATCCGGTGAAAGCCATACCAGTGGTCGGTAATATGATAGGGATAGCTATCGGGAACAATTTTATTATTGGCGGTGGCAATATAATGACGGCCGGGGTTGAAGGTGCGCGGCAGGGCCTGATAAGGGATTTCGCCAACCCAGTTGCCGTTCGCATCGCGCAGCGGCACGCGGGCCGGGGCAACAAAGCCGATATTCCCGGCAGTATCCGCATAAACCATGTTTTGTTCAGGCATTTTGAAACGGCGCAAGGCGCGATCCAGCTCATCAAAATTACGCGCATCAATATTGGCAAGGCCAATGGACGCGGTGGTGTCGTCGCCATCATCAAGGGTTGTTAAAAGAACCACACTCTCGCCGGGGCGGGCAAATTTACCTGCATCAAACCATTTAGGGTCGAGAATAACGCCTCCTTGGGCAAATCTGACATCAATGGAGACATCGGCGCTGCCTTTGACCTTGATAGTTTCGCTCAGCGACCCGGTGGTCAGCAAATGATCGGACGGCACCCGTTGCAAATCGGCCGTATCCGGCCCGGTATTGGTAAACCCCCAGGCAAACAGGCGATTGCGGCCCAAGGTCACAAAAGGCGTGCCGGGCAAAGTAACGCCCAAGACCATGGCATCAGGTGCATTCAGGCGCGCATAATACCAGACGCCGGGCGCGGTCAGGGCCAGATGTGGATCGTTGGCAAGCAAAGGCTTGCCGCTGACCGTCATCGTGCCATCCACCACCCAATTGTTGGAGCCTTTAATGGCTTCGCCCATCGGGGCGCTGGTCTTGTCACTATCTTCCGCTTCTTCTTTTTGTGGGTAGACCGAGGTCATATCCTCTGCGCGCAGGGCAATGGGCGCATCGGCGGGGTAGGGCGGCAGGAATTGTTTTAGTTTTTCCGGCCCCAAAATTTCCAAAAGCCGGGCGCGATCCGGTTCTTGATAGGCATCACCGGAAAGATTATAGGCCATGACTTTAAATACGGTCAGGGTATCAGCAGGCGTCCAGGCTTCTGGCCGCGCTCTTAAAAAGATATATTCCGCTGGTGGGACGTAGGATTTGTCCATAATGATGGCATTGACGCCTTGCGTGTAGGCTTTGATAGCGTCCTGCTCGGCCGGGGTTAAATGACGCCAGGAGCTTTGCGCCGCCCGGGCCAAACCAATGACCCGCATTTGCGCATCGATTCGCAACGTCCGTTTGCCCAAAAGTTCGGACAGGCGGCCTGAACCAAAACGGCGGCTCATATCCATCTGGAACATGCGATCCTGCGCATGGGCCACACCCAGCGCGTAAAACATGTCATGGCGATTTGAGGCAAAAATATGCGCAATACCCCGGTTGTCACGGGCAATTTTTACCTGATCATCAAGGTTTGTTAAGGTTAATTTCCCCTCAACTTGCGGTAATGAACGGTGCAGTCGCCAATAAAGAAGGCCGCTTCCCATGACCATAATCACGGCCAAACCAATCAGTGACCACACACCCCAGCGTAAAACAGTTTTCATACCCGGCTCCTGCCCCTACATTACAGGCACGCTAGCAAAGCATAGGGATGAAGGAAATGGCAAAATGCGCGTTTATTGGCCTTGGGGTTATGGGCTATCCCATGGCAGGATTTTTAGCCAAAGCCGGACATCAGGTGCGCGTCTGGAACCGGACGCAGGAAAAAGCGCAAAAATGGGCCAAAGCCAATAAAGGCGAGGCCGCGGCGACTATTGAAGAGGCGGTGCGGGGTTGTGACTTCGTTTTTGCGTGTGTTGGTGATGACCCTGATGTGCGCGCCATTGCCGGGCCGGCTTTGGCGGCGATGCGTGCCGGGGCGATATTTGTCGACCACACCACCGCATCAGCGGCGCTGGCGCGCGAGCTGGATGAGCAGGCGCGGGCGCGTGAACTTGGCTTTATAGATGCGCCGGTATCGGGCGGGCAGGCGGGTGCCGAGGCCGGGCAATTGACCATTATGTGCGGCGGTGCGGCAGATGATTTTGCCCGCGCGCAAGCGGTTATGGAGTCTTATGCCAAGGCCACCACATTGATGGGGCCAGCCGGGGCCGGGCAGCTAACCAAAATGGTCAACCAAATTTGCATTGCCGGGGTGGTGCAAGGATTGGCAGAAGGCCTGCACTTTGCCAAACGCGCCGGGTTGGATGGTGAACGGGTGATCGCGGCCATATCAAAGGGCGCGGCGCAAAGCTGGCAGATGGAAAACCGCTATAAAACCATGATTGCCGGGGAATTCGAGCACGGCTTTGCGGTGGACTGGATGCGTAAAGACCTGCGCATCACGCTGGATGAAGCCCGCGCCAATGGCGCCCGCCTGCCGGTCGCCGCCCTGGTCGACCAGTTTTACGCCGATGTCCAGGCCATGGGCGGCAAACGCTGGGATACCTCCAGCCTTATTGCCCGGCTGGAGGATGAATAGGCTTAAAGAATGCACCAAGGGTCTTAAACTCCTCGTCCCGGCCACAGGTTTTGCGCCATAAAAGGCCGATGGTGCGCGGCGGGGTGCCGTCTGCAAGCGGTATAACGGCCAGATCGCTCAAGCGCGCCAGACCCGCATCGATGGCCATTTGCGGCAAGAGCGTTACCCCAAGCCCGCCCGCCACCATTTGCGTCAAAGTCAGCAAGGACGCCCCCTCAAAGCCGCGCATTTTGGCGTGGCCCTTTAGCGCGCAGGCGGCCAGCGCATGGTCGCGCAGGCAATGCCCGTCGGCGAGTAATAATAAAGGCTCATCCGCAAAATCAGCCGGGCTGACAACGCTCTGCTTTGCCAGCCGGTGCGCTTTGGGGCACGCCAGTTGGAAAGCATCATCAAACAAAGGTAAAGTGGTGAAGTCATCGCTTGGCCAGGGCAGGGCCATAAGCACCACATCGATTTGACCGGCGGCAAGACTAGCCAGCAAATGCGCCGTCTGGTCCTCAACAAGCACCAGATCAAGCGCCGGGTGGCTGGCACGCAAATCGGGCAGGGCGCGAGGCAGAAGATATGGCGCAATGGTCGGTATAACCCCCAGCCGCAAGCGCCCGCTTAACGGCGCGCGCTGTGTTGCTGCCAGCGCCATTATGTCGTCGGCGTCCGTAAGCAGCGCTTGCGCCCGCGCCGCCACGTCGCGGCCGAGCGGCGTAAGCAGCACTTTTCGCTTGGTCCGTTCCGCCAAAGGCGCGCCCAAGCGGTCCTCCAGCTCTTTTATGCCCGCCGACAGGGTCGATTGCGTGACAAAACAGGCCTGCGCCGCCTTGCCAAAATGCAGGGTTTGCGAGAGGGCAACAAAATAACGTAGCTGGCGTAAGGAAAGGCCCATTAATCGAATTTTCCAATTAAATCAATCAAAACATATCGTTTCACAAGGTTATTTGCAATCCCTATAGTGCTCCCATGACAGTAATAAGGAGAAATAAAATGAGCACATCAATCAATATCGGCATGAAGGAAGCGCAGCGTAAAGCCATAGCCGAAGGGCTGTCCGGCCTGCTCGCCGACACCTACACGCTTTATCTGAAAACCCATAATTTTCACTGGAATGTCAAAGGGCAGATGTTTTCAAGCCTGCATCTGATGTTTGAAACGCAATATACCGAACTGGCCCTGGCGGTTGATGAAATCGCCGAACGTATTCGCGCTTTGGGTTTTGCCGCGCCGGGCTCTTACGCCGCATTTGGCGCGCTGACCACAATCAAGGAAGCGCAAGGCGGGGAAAAAGCCATGGACATGGTGGCGCAGCTTGCCGCCGACCATGAGGCCTTGTCGGCCCGCGCCCGCGCGGTATTTCCAGCGGTCGAAGAAGCCGGTGACCAGCCAAGCGCCGATCTTTTGACCCGGCGTATGGAAATCCATGAAAAAACCGCCTGGATGCTGCGTTCAATCCTGGAAGACTGATAAAGAATCGACCACACACAAACCAAATTATGAGGGAGATCATTATGATCAATAATCAACTACCCGACGTTATCTTCAAAACCCGCGTGCGCAATGATGCGCTTGAGGGTGATAACCCGTTTGAATGGAAAGACGTTTCCACCAAAGACCTGTTCGGCGGTAAAAACGTTGTTCTGTTTGCCCTGCCAGGGGCGTTTACCCCAACCTGTTCATCGACGCATTTGCCCGGTTACGAGGCCGCTTATGATGATCTGGTGGCGCTTGGGGTTGATGCGGTGATTTGCCTGTCGGTCAATGATGCGTTTTCGATGTTCCAGTGGGGCAAAAACCTGAACGCGAAAAACGTCTTTATGCTGCCTGATGGCAATGGGGAGTTTACCCGCAAAATGGGCATGTTGGTTGATAAATCAAATCTCGGTTTTGGCTATCGTAGCTGGCGCTACTCACTTTATGCGCAAGATGGCGTGGTCAAAAAACTCTTTGCCGAAGAGGGGTTATCTGATAATTGCCCGACCGACCCATTCGCGGTTTCTGATGCCCAGACCATGCTTAAATGGCTGCGCAGCCAGAAGGGATAGGGGTAAAATACAGTAAACGGCTTTTGCTTTGCGCCTGCCCGCTTTACACACACTGCATCTGTTTACTAGCTGTGGAGATGTGTATGAGCGGGCAGGAGGGCACGGCGCCGCCGCAAGGCTATGAAATGTGGTCCTCTATGGATCGTTTCGAGCACACAAACGGACCCATATTCATTCATAAATCCCGCGCGCCACAAGCCGGGCAAGGTCTCTTGAAATTTCATGCGCAAAAGCGCCATTGCAATGGCGGCGGCGCGGTGCATGGAGGCATGTTGATGACATTTGCCGACAGTGCTTTGTTCGCCATCGCCCACCGTGAATTTGAGGGCGATCACGGCGTTACGGTGACCATGAATAACGAATTTGTCAGTGCCGGCTGGCCCGGTGAATGGATCGAGGCCGAGGGTGAAATGGTGCGCAAGACCAAATCAGGCCTGATGTTCGTGCGCGGTAAATTATTTTGCGCCGAGCGAACAATCTTGCTGTTTTCCGGGCTCTTGAAGCGTATCAAAACCTGACTTGGGACGGTTATTTCACACCGGACACGCAACAGGTGTCTGACCTTGCCTCTGGCACCGTGTTTTTAAGCCAGCAATAGGGTTCTGAGGCTTGTGTTGCGTTATAGGTCCAGGCGCGGCACGCCTGATCGGCCTGGCAGGCGCGTTGACACAAAAGAGGGTCTGCGGATGGCAGGATTATATGCGTATAATCGCCGTAAGGCCGATCCGTATTAAACTCCAATCCGTCCTTATTGGCCTCTCCCGCTTTGGTGATGGCAATGGTTTTACTGGTGGTTTGTCCACCGTTTATCATCACCCCTTCGGCGCGCCGGCTATTGCCATCAACCTGCACTTCGATATCGACCGGGCCTTCGAAAAGAGAAATGCTGACCGGTGTGTCGGTGCCAAATACCGAACTTTCATAAATCCATTTATGGGTTTGCGGATTTTCAACATGTACCAGAGCATGCGCAGGCTTGCCGCCAACCGTGACCGTCAGATCAAGTGTGCCGGCGTTGAAGGCCACTTCGCGTTCGATAGCCTCGCCCGATTTGATGACAATATCATCAAGCATTTTTTCCGGTGCTCCACTGACCCCGCCGGGGCGAATAAAGGCCCGGTACTGCCCTTCGGCAAGTTTGATCTTGAACCCCGATGGACTGGGCAGTGTGTTGTTATAGAGCACTTTCCCCGTCGCCTTGTCCTCAATGCGATAAAGAAAATTATTCTTTTTTCCATTGACCTTAACGGTTATTCCTAATGTACCGTTTGTGTGCAGCGCCTGGCGCGTGGCTTTGAGTAATTCATCGGCGCTATTGGCCTGTTGATACTGCCCGCCGCCCGCATCAGCCATGCATTGCAATTGCGCGCTTTCGTCCTTGCTTAATCCGAAACCCACCGTGTGCATGACAAAATCAATCCCGGCCGCTTTGGCGGCCTTGACCGTGGCGCACGGGTCGGCGTTACAGCTTTCAATGCCATCACTGACAAGAATGATAGTGGCCGCGCTGCCTTCCTTGCGCAAAATAGAAATGGCCTGGTCCACCGACCGGCTGAGCGGTGTTTTACCCAACGCATTAAGTTTGCCAACCGCCGCCAGAACTGCCGCTTTATTGCTTTTTCCCAAGGTCACCAGGGTTTGCACATCGCTGCAATCGCCTTTGCGGCGATGCCCATAGGCGATCAGGCCAATCGGGGTGTTGTCGGGCAATTCACTGACCAGCTTTTTCATTACGTCCTTGGCAATGGTGATTTTGGGTGTGCCGTCGATCTGCCCCCACATGCTGCCCGACGCATCGAGGATAAAAATCGTGTTGGACTGTTGATCTGCGCCTTTATCCTCCTGCGCCAAAGCTGGCATAGTCCAGAGGGCCAGAACAAACAGAAAAAATCCCGCGATTAAAACCTTGCTTATACGCATCATGGTTATCCCCATATGATTGTCCCGGGCGTGTTTTACCATAAAAACTACGTTCGGTCAGGGGCCGATGGCCAGGCAAAGTGCCGCAATGGGGTTAATCCAATAATTTCTTTCGTAAAATCTCGTTCACGGCTTGCGGATTGGCTTTACCTTTGCTGGCCTGCATGACCTGGCCGACAAACCAGCCAAGGGTTTTGGGCTTGTCTTTGACCTTGGCCGCCTGATCGGGATTGGCGGCGATGATCTCATCAATCATGGCCTCAATGGCGCCGGTGTCGGTGACTTGTTTCAGGCCCCGCTCCTCAACGATTTTGACCGGGTCACCGCCTTCATCCCAGCAAATTTCAAACACCTGTTTGGCGATCTTGCCCGATATGGTCTTGTCGCCGATCATCCGCACAATGGCGTTATTGGCAGCGGCCGAAACCGGGCAGGCGGCGACTTCCACATTTTCCTTGTTGAGCTTGCCAAAGACCTCGTTCAGCACCCAGTTGGCGGCCAGTTTTTTATCATTGCCTTTGGCGACATCTTCGTAATAGGCGGCTTTTTCCCGGTCGCTGACCAATACGCCGGCATCATATTCCGAAAGGCCAAAATCACGCACAAAGCGTGCTTTCTTTTCGTCGGGCAATTCTGGCAGATCAGCCTTGATCGCGGCCAGCCAGTCGGCACTTAATTTGACAGGCAAAAGGTCCGGGTCAGGAAAATAGCGATAATCATGCGCATCTTCCTTGGACCGCATGGTACGGGTTTGCCCCGTATCGGTGTTGTAAAGCCGGGTTTCCTGATCGATTGTGCCGCCGTTTTCCAGAATGTCGATCTGACGGCGCGCTTCATACTCAATGGCCTGCTGGATAAAGCGCATGGAATTAAGATTTTTGATCTCACAACGGGTGCCAAGATCACCCCCGGGACGGCGCACGGAAACATTCACATCGGCGCGCAAATTACCCTTTTCCATATCCCCATCACACGTGCCAAGATAGCGCACAAGCGCGCGCAATTTGCGCACATAACCTGCCGCTTCGCGGGCCGAGCGCATGTCGGGCTTGGAGACGATTTCCATCAGCGCCACGCCGCACCGGTTAAGGTCCACATAGGTGGCATTGGGATCAAGATCGTGGATGGATTTTCCTGCATCCTGTTCCAGGTGCAAACGCTCAATCCCGACCGTAATGCTGGCCCCGTCATCCAGTTCGACCAGCATTTCACCCTCGCCGACAATCGGGTGGTAAAGTTGGCTGATTTGATAGCCTTGCGGCAGATCGGGGTAGAAATAATTCTTCCGGTCAAAGCGCGAAAAAGCGTTGATTTGCGCTTTCAAGCCATAGCCTGTACGCACCGCCTGTTCGACGCAATATTCATTAAGCACTGGCAACATGCCCGGCATGGCCGCATCGACCAGCGACACATGGGTGTTGGGCTCGGCCCCATAGCCCGTTGATGCCCCGGAAAAGAGCTTGGATTGTGAGGCGACTTGCGCATGCACCTCAAGCCCGATGATAATCTCCCAATCTCCGGTGTCAGTGGTAATCCAGTCGCCCTTGTCGGCTATGCGTTCTGCTGTAAACATTTTTCTCTTCTCTTTTTTATGGCCCCTCACCCCCGCCCTCTCCCCCACGGGGAGAGGAGGAAACACGGGGCATGGCTCAGCGTTCCCTCTCCTTGGGGAGAGGATCGAGGTGAGGGGGTTCAGTCCTCGGCCATGCGAATTTTCAGGTCTGTGAGCACCCCTTCCACATTGCCCAGCACATCATTGTTCCAGTATCGCACCACATGATAACCAAGGGCCTCAATCGCTTTTGTCCTGGCATCATCCTTATGTTTTTGCTCCGCATGCTGGCCGCCATCAAGCTCAACAACCAGTTTTTTATCATGGCAGACGAAATCCACAATAAACCCTGCCATGGGGGCCTGCCGTCTGAATTTCAAACTCAAGAACCTGCGATCTCTAAGCTGATACCATAATCGCTTTTCTGCCTCCGTCTGGTTGCGTCTAAGTTTTCTTGCCAGGCCTGTGTGACTCATTTCCCCTCACCCCCGCCCTCTCCCAAGGGAGAGGGAGTCCGGCCTTCGTGTCCGAAATGCCTGAGATAATATGCAAAAAAAATCCATCAACTTACCTTTTCCCTCTCCTTGGGGAGAGGGTCAGGGTGAGGGGATAATCTCCCTCACCACCATTTTCCCAATCTGTTGCAAAATAAACAGGAAAATGCGTCATTTTTTCCCTGTATCTGACTTGCCGTTATCAATGAAGTGCAATTTCTCACCTTTGAGTTTTTTAGAAGATTGCAACAATAGACCTATTCTAAACAAGTATTCTATAATAATAGAAATCGCGAATAAGTACAATGAGATGGTCATGTTTGATAATGTTGACAGGGTATATGATAATATTATCTCAACACCTTGGTATGCTTGTGGAGAAACGCTTTTCCACCCGTAAACAGAGTAAGCGGCTAAAAAGATAAAATCAGCAATTGCAGCAAGAGCAAACAGCAAGGCAAATTTGTTTTTGTAATATCGAAAAATTTTCATGCTTCACCACCATTTTCCCGGTTTTGCATCAAACCTCGCGGCACGTTCAAGTGCGCCGCCGACGGCAAAGCAGGTTTCTTCGTCGAGTGCCTTGCCAATCACCTGCAAACCCAGCGGCAGACCGGTGCTGTCGAGGGCGGCGGGCACTGAAATACCCGGCAGGCCGGCCAGATTGGCGGTCACGGTGAAAATATCATTCAGATACATTTGCAACGGGTCGTTATTGCGCGCGCCAATGCCAAAGGCGGCGCTGGGCGCGGTTGGGGTCAAAAGCGCGTCGCATTGTTCAAAGACGGTTTTGAAATCTTCTGTGATGCGGGCGCGGACCTTTTGGGCGCGAATATAATAGGCATCATAAAAACCGGCCGAAAGCACATAAGTACCAATCAGGATACGGCGGCGAACCTCCTCGCCAAAACCAGCAGCGCGGGTTTTTTCATAAGTCTGCGTCAGGTCAGCACCATCAACGCGCGCGCCATAGCGCATACCGTCATAGCGCGCCAGATTGGATGAGGCTTCGGCCGGGGCAATAATGTAATAAGCGGGCAGGGCGTATTTTGTATGCGGCAGGCTGACATCAACCAGTTCGCAGCCCTCCTTGCGCAGCCAGTCCATGCCATCGGCCCAGATCTTTTCAATCTCGCCGGGCATCCCATCGACGCGGTATTCTTTGGGAATACCAATGCGCATGCCTTTTAATGAGCGGGTACACGCGGCGGCAAAATCGGGCACATCAGCTTTTAATGAGGTGGAATCCTTGGGGTCATGCCCGGCCATGGAACGCAGCATAATGGCGGCGTCTTCCACGGTGCGGGTAATCGGCCCGGCCTGATCGAGCGAAGACGCAAAGGCAACAATGCCATAGCGCGAACAGCGGCCATAGGTCGGCTTGATCCCGACCGTGCCGGTAAAACTGGCCGGTTGGCGAATGGAGCCGCCGGTGTCGGTCGCGGTTGCGCCCAGGCAAAGGTCCGCCGCCACGGCGCTGGCCGAACCGCCAGACGAGCCGCCAGGCACCAGATTGACGTCTGCGCCTTTGGCGCGCCAGGGATTGACCACAGGCCCAAAGGCGGAAGTTTCATTGGACGAGCCCATGGCAAATTCGTCCATGTTGAGCTTGCCCAGCATGACCGCGCCATCGCGCCATAAATTGTCGCTGACCGTGCTTTCATAAGGCGGGGTGAAATCGCCCAAAATCTTGCTGCCTGCCGTGGTTTTAACGCCTTTGGTGCAAAACAAATCCTTGACACCCAATGGAATGCCGTCGAGCGGCCCGGCCTCGCCTTTGGCGCGGCGCGCATCCGAGGCATCGGCCATGGCCAGAGCTTGCTCTGATGTGGTAACAAGATAGGCGTTGAGCGCGTGCGCGCTTTCCATCGCATCAAGGTGCGCCTGGGTTAACTCGCGGGCAGAAAAATCGCGGGCTTCAAGCCCTTTGAGAGCACCGGCAAGGGTGAGTTTATTGAGCGTTCCCATTATTCCACCGCCTTGGGCATAACAAAAAAGCCCTCTTCGCTGCGCGGCGCATTGGCCAGCACCGCATCGCGTTTTTCCCCGTCTGTGACCACATCATCACGCATTGGCGTTTGTACATCTTCGACCGAGGCCATGGGGGCGATGCCGCTGACATCCACCTCGTTGAGCTGTTCAATCCAGCGTAAAATGCCACTCAGCTCACCGGCCAGATGATCGAGCTTGTCGTCCGCCACTTCGAGGCGGGCCAGCCGCGCTATTCTACGGACCGTTTTTGCATCAACAGACATGCTTATATTCCTTGATTGCCTTGCAAGGCGCTGGCCTAACAAAGCGCGCGGCAAAGGGCAAGCGGTGATAAGCTCAAGGTTCAGCTTGCGCCCGCTGCCAAGGCGCGCTAAGAGCAGAAAAAATGAGGGTGCTTTTGCATGAGCAAAGCCTATCGCGATACATTTACCGGCCCACATTTACTGGGCATATCCGGCCTCAACCGGTTGGAGGTGGAATCATTACTCGATGCCGCCGAAGAGTTTGTCGGCCCCAAACAGCTTCAGGGCCGCAAGAAAAATTATCTTTCCGGGCGTACTCAGGTTAATCTTTTTTTTGAACCTTCGACGCGCACACAAAGTTCGTTCGAGGTGGCGGGCAAACGTCTTGGCGCAGACGTCATCAATATGGCGCTTAAAACCTCATCGATTGCCAAGGGCGAAACCCTGATCGATACCGCCGTGACGCTGAACGCCATGCACCCGGACTTGCTGGTTGTGCGCCACGGGGCGTCCGGGGCGGCGGCCCTCTTGAGCCAAAAGGTTGATTGCGCGGTGGTCAATGCCGGGGACGGCACCCACGAACACCCCACCCAGGCGCTTCTTGATGCGCTGACCTTACGCCATCATTTGGGTGATCTGGCGGGCAAACGTATCGCTATTTGCGGCGATATTGCGCACAGCCGCGTGGCCCGCTCCAATGTTATTTTACTGACCCTGTTGGGGGCCGAAGTGCGTCTGTGCGGCCCGGTGACACTGGTGCCATCGAGCGCCCATGAGTGGGGGGTCTGTGTTTTTACGGATATGAACAACGCTCTGGACGGGTGCGATGCGGTGATGATGCTGCGTTTGCAAAGCGAGCGTATGGATAGCGCCCTTATACCCTCGCGCCGCGAATATTTTCGCTTTTATGGGCTAGACCGGGGAAAATTGGCGCACGCAAAACCCGGCGCGCTGGTGATGCATCCAGGGCCAATGAACCGGGGTGTCGAGATCGATTCTGATATTGCCGACGATCCGGCCATCAGCCTGATTACCGAACAGGGGGAAATGGGTGTCGCGGTGCGCATGGCGGTTTTGGATAAATTGGCCGGGGGCGCGTCATGACGGGCAATATTCTGGTGCGCGGCGCGCGGGTGCTCGATCCGGCAAATAATATAGACCGTATTGCTGATATCGAAGTTAAAAACGGCAAAATTCATGCTATTGGCGACAAGGCCAAAGCGCCCAAAAACGGGACCATTGTCGAGGCTGATGGCCTTGTGCTGATGCCGGGCCTTGTCGATATTATGGTGCGCACGGGCGAGCCGGGGGCCGAGCACCGTGAAACCTTGCAAAGCGCAGGGGAGGCGGCGCTTTGCGGCGGCGTTACCAGCCTTGTTATATCGCCGCAAACCAACCCGGTGATTGATGATCCGGCGCTGGTCGATTTTATCAAAAGGCGCGGCGCAACCCAGACTCGCGCCCGCATCTATCCCGCCGGGGCCTTGACGCAAGGCCTTGCCGGGGAACGCATTGCCGAACTGGGCCTGATGCGCGCGGCCGGGGCCGTGGTCTTTTCCAATGGCGCGCGCGCGGTCCCGACGGCGGCCCTGATGCGCCACGCGCTGGCTTATGCCCACAGTTTTGGCGCTTTGGTCAGCTGCCGCGCCGAAGAGGCCTCTTTGGCGGCGGGCGGGGTTATGAACGCCGGTGATTTTGCGTCGCGGCTGGGTCTTTCGGGAATTCCGGCGGTGGCCGAACTGATCAGTGTGCAGCGCGATATTGCCCTGGCGCACAATACCGGCGCGCGTTTACTGCTGGAACAGATTTCCACCGCCGCCGCACTTGATGCGGTGCGCCGGGCCAAAGCGCGCGGCGTCGCGGTTTATTGCAGCGTCAGCATCCATCATTTAACGTTGAACGAGATGGATGTTGGTGATTACCGGACGTTTGCGCATTTATCGCCGCCTTTGCGCGCCGAGGATGATCGTAAAGCCTTGCTGGCGGGTCTTGCCGATGGCAGCATTGATGCGATTGTCTCTGGCCATGATCCGCGCCCGGCAGAAGACAAACGCCTGCCGTTTGCGCAAAGTGCGCCGGGGGCCGTAGGGTTGGAAACCTTGTTGCCGGGGATTTTATCGCTTGTCCATTCGGGTGAAGCGGACCTGCGCGATGTGGTGCGGCTGACCACGGCGTCACCGGCCAAATTGATGGGTATTTCCGGGGGTACGCTGGCTATGGGCGCGCCGGCTGATTTTACTTTGGTTGATATGGATGTGCCGTGGGTTTGTGATGCCGATAGTTTGCGCTCAAAATCCAAAAATACGCCTTATGACGAGCGCCGTATGCAGGGCCGGGCCGTGATGACATTTGTCGGCGGTGAAAAATGTTATGATGCGGGAAAGGCAAGTCCGAAATAAAGGATTTGCTAACCATAGTCTGGCTTTCATGAGGCATGGTTGATTCACCCAAAAAACCTTTAAATCCCGCGCAGTTACGCCGCTGGATGGAGGCCATTGCGCCCGGTTTTTCTGTGTCCCGAAATCCTGCCCGCGAGACGGATAGGCATATTTTGGTGCCGATACTGGCGCTTGTGGTCAGCCTGATTGCCCTGATTGGTATTCTCAGCCTGCCCCCGCGCCATGCGCGGGCGATTGCCACACAAAAAGCATTTGTTGTGAGCACAGAGTCAAAAATAAATATTGCCGCCCCGGACATGCGCCTAATCAAAACAAAACCCTTTGTACGTCCTGTTGTGCTGGAAAAAAGTGCAAACCTGCCCAAGCCTGTAAACGACAACCCCGCCGCTCCGATGAGCAGGGCGCGGCACGGCCCGGCTATTGCGTTGATTATTGATGATATAGGCCCATCAGTGCCTTTATCGCGGCAGGCTCTTGCGCTGCCTTTTCCTGTGACATACGCCATTTTGCCTTATGCCAGGATGGCCGCAAATTTTGCCGCCATGGCAAAAAAACGTAATGATGACATTTTGGTGCATTTACCAATGGAGCCGCGCGGCCTGCAAAACCCTGGCCCCGGCGCCTTGCTGCGGGCCTTGCCAGCGCGGGAAAACCGCCGCCGCATGCGCGCCGCTTTGGATAAAATCCCCGGTGCCATTGGTGTTAATAATCATATGGGCAGTCGTTTCACCACCTGCGCCCGCTGTCTTGCGCCGCTTATGGGTGATTTGCACGCGCGCGGTCTGGGCTTTGTTGATTCGCTGACCACAGGGCACAGCCATGCGGCGCAGGAAGCGCGCCGCGCCGATGTGGTTACACTTTCGCGCGATGTTTTTCTTGATGATTCAGACCGGCCTGAGGCGATAAAACGGCAAATGCATCTGGCCGCACAATTGGCCCGGCAAAAGGGCGTTGCCATTGTGATTGCGCATCCACGCAAAAACACCCTTGCCGCCTTGCACGACTGGCAGGATGAATTGGCGGCGCAAGGAATAGAGATGATAAAAATCAGCACACTTTTTGCGCAAGAGGGGCATGCCCATCAAATCCGAAATACAAAAATTGCGGCTCTTGATTAGGCCGTAAACCGCCAGCTTTGCGCTGCGGCACGAAACAGGGCGCGCGATTTATGGATGGTTTCCATGCGTTCGCTTTCCGGGTCGCTATCGAGCACCACGCCGCCGCCTGCCTGGACATGCATCACGCCATCCTTGATAATGGCGGTGCGCAGGGCAATGCAGGTATCCATATCGCCATTGGCAGAAAAATAGCCGATTGCCCCGGCATAAAGACCACGCTTATTGACCTCCAATTCGTCAATGATTTGCATGGCGCGCACCTTGGGTGCGCCCGAAACCGTGCCGGCGGGAAAGCCGGCGAACAGGGCGTCAACACAATCCTTGTCTGCCGCCAGCGTGCCTTCCACATTGGAAACGATATGCATGACATGGCTATAGCGCTCTATGCCATAGCTTTCGGTAACACGCATACTGCCCGGCGCGCATACGCGGCCAACATCATTACGCCCAAGGTCAAGCAACATTAAATGTTCGGCGCGTTCTTTCTGGTCGGCCAGTAAATCCGCCTCATTGGCCAGATCTTCGGCGCGATTTGCGCCGCGCGGGCGGGTGCCTGCGATCGGGCGGATGGTGACTTTTTGCTCGTTCAGACGCACCAGAATTTCCGGGCTGGAGCCAATGACACAAAAATCATCAAAATTGAGATAATACAAAAACGGCGACGGGTTCATGCGTCGCAATGCCCGGTAAAAAGAAAAAGGCGCATTGCGCAAAGGCATGGAAAATCTTTGGCTGGGGACAACCTGAAAAATATCGCCTTGGCGGATATATGTTTTGGCCGCGTCAACCATGTCGCGATATTGGTCCGGCGCCGTATTGCAGCGCATTTCATCAAGATCGACGGATGGTTCATCCTCATTGATTGCTTGTTTTACCCCACCGCTGGCAAGTGGTGATGCGAGGGTTTGTTCCAGCCTGTCCAATTGTTCCTGGGCGGCATCATAAGCGCTTTGCGCGTCTTGTTGCGGTGTCGGGCGCACAGGCGTTGCCAGAATTATTTCCTGGGCCACCGCATCAAAAACAGCCATCAAAGTCGGGCGGATAAGCAGGGCATCGGGTATATTCAGCGTGTCGGGATTAATGGCCGGCAAATGCTCCACCTGGCGCACCATGTCATAGCCAAGAAAGCCAAACACACCGGCCACCATACCGGGGAAATGCGGCGGGATATCAAGTTTTGAAACAGATAAAAAATCACGCAAAGCGTCAATCGGGCGCGCATCTTCAGTTTCAAAAGCACCACCATTGCGCGCGCAACTGGCCACACCATCGCGCACCTGCCAGATCATATCCGGGTCCATGCCAATCATGGAATAACGGCCGCGCCAGTCCCCACCTTGTACAGATTCGAGCAAAAAACAGTTTTTGCGCTCTGGCCCGATGCGCAGCATGGCCCCGACAGGGGTGATCAAATCGTCAATGATTTTGCGGGTCAGTAATTGCGCCGCCCCTGCGTCATAATTTTGTGCAAAAGCTGCACTCATGCCGGGTTTTGCCGTCTTCAACTGTCCGGATTATCACCAAGGGCCAGCGCTTTGAGCCGGGGGTCCTGGCGTACCTTGTATTCGTCGAGAAGGCCTTGCAAAAACTGCGCTTGCAAATCCTGCCCCAGCGCATTGCCAATGGCGGCGCGGCGCAGTTCCACTTCGGCATCTTGCGGTGCTTTGGCCGGAATGATCTGCTCCACGCGGGCTACCACCATGGTCGTACCGGTCAGATCCGGGGCGCTGATCACGGCGCCTTTTTTGGCGGCGAATAACTGACCGGCATGGCGGGGCGTCAAAGGCGCCGGGTTTTGCCGGCGGTTAAGAATGCTGTATTCAACCCGTGAACCGGGGTAGCGCGCCGCCACCTGATTGGGGTCTTCGCCGGTTTCCAGCGCGGATCCAATGCTGTCTGCCATCTTTTTGATCGCATCGGCACGCTGACGCGCCTGCCAGGCGGCCAGCACCCGCGCCCGTATGGCGCTAAGTTTTGGGGCGCTGGGCGGGATAATCTCATCCGTGCTTAAGGCAAAGAAATCACGATTTGCCGTTTCCAGAATTTCCGACTCTGCGCCTTCTTCGGTGGTGAACAAGGTTTCGAGTATTTTTGGGTTTTTGGTATATATTTCGACCGGTTCGCCCTCTATGCTGTTGCCCTTGCGATCAACAGGGGGCAGGGACAGGGCAAGCAATTTTGTGCTTTGCGCCGCCTCAGCCAGGGTTTGGCCACTGGCCCGCGCTTCTTCGAAATTACCGACAATCTCGTAAAGTTTGTCAGACGCCTCTTCGCGAATAACTTCATCACGCAGCTTGTCGTGAACCTCTTCGAGCGTTGGAATTTGTCCTGGGGTGATACCATTCAGCTTCCATGCGCCCCAAGCCAGGCGGCCTTTTGACGCGCCTGATTCCCCATTTTTGGCGGCAAACACGGCCTTGGCGATTTCATCGTCCGGGCCTTCGTTTTGCGGCGTATCAGTAAATTCAAGAGGTGCTGCCAAATGCATGTCGCTGGCTATATCCGCAGGCTTTTCGCCAGCCGCAAGGCGTTTTGCAACCGCTTTGGCGCTGGTTTCGTCTTTTGTGGTGATTTGCACCCATGAGCGCTTTTCCGGGGTGCCAAGATCAGGCTTGCGAAACTCATAAAGCTCTTTGATCTTGTCTTCTGACACCTCAACTTCGGCGGCCATTTCACTGGCGAAAATGGTGACCAGCGTTGCGGCGCGCCGTTCCGGTGTCTGGAAATAGGCCGCATTATCATCGAGGAATTTCTGTAATACGGCATCGCCGGGATCGGCTGGCATTGCCGTCATATCCTGCGGCAACAGGACTTCGGCAATACGCCGCGTTTCGCCGGCAAAGGCCAATTCCTGTTTGACCAGTGTGCGCGGTCCATTAAGGCCGGCAATAACCGGCGCACTGATTTGCGAGCGGATAAGATCGCCGCGCACATCGTCTTCGAAGCGTTTGACCGTATAGCCCGCATTGGCCAACGCCGAGCGGTATTGCTCTGCGCTGAAGGTGCCGGTGATGGGGTCGGTAAAAGCGGCAATCGAACGAATGGTTTTAACAACCTGATCATCCGACAGGCCAATGCCCATGGATTTAGCTTTAACATCCAGTGCCACTTCATCGGTAAGACGCTGTAAAATCTGGTTCTGCAAGCCGTATTCGCGCGCTTCCTTTGAGGTGATTTTACCCTTGCTTTCACGGATCAGACGGTCAAGCTCCCGGTTCCATGCGGCGGCATATTGTTGCACGGTAACTTTGCCCGGGCCAACGGTAACAACCGCATCGCTCTGCCCGCCACGAAAGACGTCACCAATACCCCAAACGGCAAAGCTGATGATCAGCAGGCCGATCAGGCCAACGGCAATGGGGGATTTGGCCATATGGCGCATTTGTTCAAGCATGGAGGTCTCCAAAAGGCGGGTAAGCGGCGCGAATGTAGTCACCAACGTGCGGCGCGGCAAGATTGTTGGGCAGAGGTTTGCCAAAAAAACCAGTCGCTGATAGGTGTTTATTTGCAAAGTCATACGGAAGGGACAGGATATGCGGCGCAAACTGGTGGCGGGAAACTGGAAAATGAATGGCCTGCAAAGCGCGCGGCCGACGCTGCGCGCGATGGCTGATGCATTTGGTGGCACCGTGCCTGATGGGGTGGACGTCTTGATTTGCCCCCCGGCGACACTCTTGAAAGATTTGGCACATGATGCGCAAGGGACGGGCATTGCCGTGGGTGGTCAGGATTGCCACGCGGATGATCATGGGGCGCATACCGGCGATATCAGCGCGGCCATGCTTGAAGATGCGGGGGCCGCTTTCGTTATTGTCGGACATTCCGAACGGCGCCATGACCACGGGGAAACCAGTGCCATGGTGCGTGCAAAGGTAAAAGCAGCCTGGGCGGCCGGGCTGGTTGCGATTATCTGCGTTGGCGAAACCCTTGCGGACAGGGATGCGGGCCGGGCAGATGAAATTGTTGCGGCGCAGCTTACGCAAAGCCTGCCTGATGGGGCCAGTGCGCAAAATTGCGTAATTGCCTATGAACCGGTGTGGGCGATCGGCACCGGCAGAACCGCATCAAACGCCGATATAACCGCCATGCATAGCGCCATTCGCACGCTTCTTGGGGCGAGTAGTGCGCAGAATCCCGATGCCATACGTATCCTTTATGGCGGGTCTGTCAAAGCGGCGAATGCCGATGAAATATTCGCCCTGGAGAATGTTGATGGGGGGCTGGTTGGCGGCGCCAGCCTGAAGGCCGCAGACTTTGTGCCAATTATCCGGGCAGGTATTTTAGAATAAGTAAAGTCTTATCAACCAATTGCTGTTATATCCTCACTTTAACGGGGAATGGTTGCAGTTTGATGGATGATAAAACCAAATTTCATGATGCACGGGCGCTTTTGTTTGATCCTGTGCGCAATAATATGCTGGTCACGCGCGCCGCTTTATTTGAAATAGGCTTTCGCGATATAGAGACCGTGCAGACGTTTGAAGAGTTTGCAACGCATATCTCAAAAGGTGATTACGATCTGGTGATTGCCGAAGGCTATAATGCCGGCGGCGATGTGGCGCGGCTGACCCAGCGCATGCGCACCGGGGACGTTGGTGTTAACCCGTTTGTTGTCACGATTACAACAAGCTGGGACCATAACTCTTCGACTATTCGCAGTCTTGTCAATGCCGGGGTTGATGACTTGTTGCTGCGCCCGTTTTCCACCAATGCCCTGCGTGAGCGGATAAATGCATCTGTGAATGGACGAAAAAGTTTTGTGGTGACCGGCGATTATGTTGGCCCTGACCGGCGTAATGACAAGAATGGTCGTAATGGCAGTGCCGATTTGTTTCACCCGCCAAATACTTTGAAGGCAAGCATGGAAGGTGATTTTGAAGCCATGCAAATGGCCAAAGAAGATATTGGCCACCAGCGTCAAAAAATGACACGTGAGCGGATTCGCGCGCTGGTTATGCGTATCGTCGTTTCCATTCAGATCAAACTTGACGATCCCGAAGTCGGTGCGGACATCAAACTTGAAGAAATCGACGCTCTGGCGCGAGAGTTGCGCCGGCAATTACGCGAACGCGGGCAGGCCGATGCCATTGAACTGGCCAGCGCAACAATCGAAATGACAACCGCAGCATTGGTTCCGGAAGGCCAAAGCAGGCAAAACTTGAATCTCATCAAACAATTGGCCCTTGGGGCTTTTGCAGCCTATGCCGAGGGCGATGGTATTGAGCGTAAAGAGGGTGAAATCGGCCAAACTGTGGCGGCTATGCGCAATAAACTGCAAGAACGCGCACTTCAGGACTGGCGCGCGGAACTGGCTTGCGTTAAATAGCGCACAACTTTTTTAAGTATTATCCGAATTATCACGCTGTTCGGCTTTGCCAGTTACAGCGCCAGAAGGTAAACGCAACGCCATGACCACAGTTCTTTTGACTATCCATTTTCTCATCAGTGTTGGCCTCGTCGGCACCGTTTTATTACAACGCTCTGAAGGTGGTGCGCTGGGTATAGGCGGCGGGCCGGGCAGTATGATGTCCGGGCGCGGGGCGGCCAATGTGCTGTCACGTTCCACAACGGTCCTGGGGGCCTTGTTCTTTCTGACCAGCATTTTGCTGACGGTGATACCCAATATTGGTAAAACCGGAGACAGTGTTGTTATTGGTGCCGATGTACCCAAAACCACCGCGCCTGTCGAAACTTTGCCTGAGCCTGTGACAGAACCGAAAAAGCCAAAACCACAGCCCGAAGAAGAATAATCTGCATTTAGGGATTTCGCGACAGGCGAATCAAGGTTAGGGTGCGCCCCCATGTCGCGATATATATTCATCACTGGCGGCGTGGTCTCCTCACTTGGCAAAGGCCTCGCTTCCGCCGCTTTGGGCGCACTTTTGCAGGCGCGGGGCTATAAGGTCCGCCTGCGCAAGCTCGACCCCTATCTGAACGTTGATCCAGGCACCATGTCGCCTTACCAGCATGGTGAGGTTTTTGTGACCGATGACGGGGCCGAAACCGACCTTGATCTTGGCCATTATGAGCGCTTTACCGGCGTGGCCGCGGCGCAGAGCGATAATATCACAACGGGGCGTATTTATCGCTCGATCATTGAGCGCGAGCGGCGCGGTGATTATCTGGGCGCAACCATTCAGGTCATCCCCCATGTTACCGATGCGATTCGCGCGTTCATTCTTTCCGATGCCGGCGATGTGGATTTTGTCCTGTGCGAAATTGGCGGCACGGTCGGCGATATTGAGGCCTTGCCGTTTTTTGAATCCATTCGTCAGGTGGGTCTGGAATTGGGCCGTTCAAATGTTGCCTATATTCACGTAACGCTACTGCCATTTATTTCCGCCGCCGGCGAAATGAAAACCAAACCGACCCAGCACTCGGTCAAGGAATTGCGGGCGATCGGTATCCAGCCGGATATCTTGTTATGCCGCTGTGAACACCCCATGCCGGATGGTGAGCGCCACAAAATCGGCCTGTTTTGCAACGTCAAGGAAAGCGCGGTTATTCCTGCCATGGATGCCGCTTCGATCTATGATGTACCGCTGGCTTATCACCGTGAGGGGCTGGACCGCGAAGTGTTGGAGCACTTTGGCCTGCAAAGCGATGAGGAGACGCTGAATCTTACCCGATGGGAGGAGATTTCCTCGCGCATCCATAATCCGGATGGTGAGGTTTGTATCGCCGTTGTCGGTAAATACACGGTCCTGCCTGACGCCTATAAGTCGCTTATGGAAGCGCTGGTGCACGGGGGCATTGCCAATAAAGTCAAAGTGCGAATCAAATGGATTGAGAGCCAGACTTTTGAGCAAGAGGACAGGGCGCTCTCAGCACTGGCAAATGTACACGGGATTTTGGTCCCTGGCGGTTTTGGCGAGCGCGGCGCAGAAGGTAAAATCAGGGCCGTTGAATTCGCCCGCGTGCATAAAATACCCTATTTTGGTATTTGCTTTGGCATGCAATTGGCGGTCATCGAGGCGGCGCGCAACCTGCAAGGCACGGCGGATGCAACCTCCAGCGAATTTGATACCAAAGGCACCCATGTGGTAGGCCTGATGACCGAATGGGCCAAGGATGATGAAAAGGAAGTGCGCGACCAGCAGGGCGATATTGGCGGTACCATGCGCCTTGGTGCTTATCCGGCGCGTCTTGCCAATGGATCTTTGGCACATCGTATTTACGGATACGAGCAGATCAGCGAGCGCCATCGTCATCGCTATGAGGTCAATATCGCCTGGAAACAACGGCTTGAAGAGCATGGCCTTGTTTTTTCTGGTCTTTCACCAGATGGAAAATTGCCTGAAATTGTTGAGCGCGCTGATCATCCCTGGTTTGTCGGTGTGCAGTTTCACCCGGAGTTAAAATCAAGGCCGTTCGAGCCACACCCTCTTTTTTCCAGCTTTATTGCCGCCGCGATTGATCAAAGCCGGATGATGTAGGGCCGGTAAAAAGCGGCCGTCTTGACTGAGCTGCGATACTTTTCTTCCTGCATCCCTGGACGATTAAGCCCGAATGCACAGTGTTCGCCATCGCGCGTCAGATCAGACGGCCGAGGCGGCAGTATAGCATAAAATGACCGGTTTGCCCATTTGCTGATTTTTATCTGAGAATATTTCCCGTTTGTGCTTGTTAAACAGATATCTATAGGCTATGTCCGCGCGCTTGGCGGTAGTGTCGCCAGACGATTTAATCTAGATGAAGGATTGGTCCCATGGCTGTCCCCAAAAGTAAAATAACCGGTTCGCGGCGCGGCATGCGGCGCAGTCATGACCGGCTGGCCAAAGCCACATATATCGAAGATGCTGATTCTGGCGAATTGCGCCGTCCGCATCATATCGATCTGAAAACCGGCATGTATCGCGGCAAGCAAATCCTTGAACCCAAGGATTAGTCTCTTTATGCCAGCGGATGTATTCCGTCTGTTTTGATTTTGTGCCGGCAAACGCTTTATTACCGTTTGCTGGCATTTTTCGTGCCTGAACATCATTGCCATGACGTTTTTTCTTGCCAGCCGGGCCGTATCGCCATAAGCGGCAGGTATGGTTTTTGGAGGATATTATGGCAGACATTGAAGATATTATCGCCCGCGAGGTTTTGGACAGTCGGGGCAATCCGACAATTGAGGTGGATGTTGTTCTGGACGATGGCTCGACGGGCCGCGCCATTGTGCCATCGGGGGCATCCACGGGCAAGCACGAAGCGGTGGAACTGCGCGATGGCGGGTCTCGTTATGGCGGCAAGGGTGTCGAAACCGCCGTTGAAAACGTCAATATCGAAATCTTCAATGCCCTTGGCGGTATGGATGCGCTGGAACAGCGCCATATTGATGACAGCCTGATTGCCCTTGACGGCATGCCCAACAAGGCGCGGCTGGGGGCCAATGCCATTCTTGGTGTGTCGCTGGCCACGGCCAAAGCTGCCGCGCAATCACGCGATCTGCCGCTTTATCGCTATATTGGTGGGGTGGGCGCCCGGGTTTTGCCGGTGCCGATGATGAATATCCTGAATGGCGGCGCGCACGCGGATAACCCCATCGATATTCAGGAATTCATGATTATGCCCCATGGCGCGGATGATTTTCGCACCGCCTTGCGCATGGGCGCGGAAGTTTTCCATGCGTTGAAAAAACACCTTTCTGACGCAGGCATGAATACCAATGTTGGCGACGAAGGCGGTTTTGCCCCCAATATCGGCTCCGCAGCGGCGGCGCTTGAGCTGATTGTCGCGGCCATTGAAACGGCGGGGTATAAACCCGGCGATGATATTGCCATCGCGCTTGATTGTGCCGCGTCCGAATTTTATGAAAATGGCCGCTATGAGCTAAAAGGCGAGGGCTTGAGCCTCGATGCGGCGGGCATGACCGACTATCTGGCCGATCTGTGCAAACGCTTTCCCATCACCTCGATTGAGGACGGCCTTGACGAAGACGACTGGGCGGGCTGGGAACATATGACAAAAAGCATGGGCCAAACGGTGCAATTGGTTGGCGATGATATTTTTGTTACCAACCCGGCGCGCCTGAAACGCGGTATTGATAGCGGCGTTGCCAATTCCATCCTTGTTAAAGTCAACCAGATCGGCACATTATCCGAGACCCTTGATGCGGTGGATATGGCGCACCGCGCGCGCTATAGCGCCGTTATCTCGCACCGTTCTGGCGAAACCGAGGACACATTCATCGCCGATCTGGCGGTGGCAACCAATTGCGGCCTGATCAAAACCGGCTCCTTGTGCCGCTCCGAACGCCTGGCCAAATACAACCAGCTTTTGCGCATAGAAGAAGAACTGGGCGACATGGCGCTTTATGCGGGGAAGGGGGCGTTGGG
>JALWSB010000029.1 GCA_027080345.1 Robiginitomaculum sp.
GCCCTTCGGGTGCCTTTAGGATGCGCCGCTTGCCCGAAGCCAGCCTTGCAAAGGCATTTGGCCTTTGCTGCGTTGCCTGTCTTCCATTCGGCACATCCTGAAGGCATGAAATTAAACCATTTGAATGGGTCTGGACCCTAGAAGCGCCTCATGTTTTTAACTGATTTATGGTATTTTGCGGCGTTTTCCGCGCAAGTGAAACCGGGGGAAATGATCCGCCGGGTGATTGCTGACGGGCCGGTTTTGCTGGGCCGGGGCAAAGATGGCAAGGTCTTTGCCTTGCGTGATATTTGCCCGCACCGGGGTATGACCCTGTCAACCGGCGTTCTGCACGAGGAAAAATGCGGCCCGGCGGTGGAATGCCCCTATCATGGGTGGCGGTTTGGCACGGACGGGCGCTGTTCGTCCATTCCCTCTTTAACCGAAGAGCAGCGCGCGGCCATGGATGTCGGGCGCATTGGGGTTCGTGCCTATCCGGTTCACGAGGCGCAAGGGCTGATCTTTATTTATCTGGGCGCAGACGAAAATGCACCGCCTTTGATGAACCCGCCGCGCCTTGATCTTGTCGGTGACAGCGCCCCCAAAATACGTGAAGAAATGTTTTTTGATTGCGCCCTTGATCATGCGGTGATCGGGCTGATGGATCCGGCGCACATTTCCTTTATTCACCGCCAATGGTGGTGGCGCACGGCAAAATCCATACACAAAAAAGAAAAGGCCTTTGGCCCGGTGACACGCGGTTTTTCCATGTTACCGCACAGCCCGTCATCCAATTCGTTTTTATATCGGCTTTTGGGGGCAAAACCGCGCACCGAAATTCGCTTTCAACTGCCCGGCATTCGGGTGGAATATATTGAGGTGGGCGCGCGCCAGGTGACCGGCTTTACCGCCGTAACCCCGGTGGATAAGGGCCGCACGCGCATCAGCATCGGCCTTTACTGGTCGCACCCGCTTCTTGATGTGATACCTAACGCCCTGACTGCCAAGGGTATTCGTATTTTTGCCGGCCAGGATCGTGATGCGGTCAACGCCCAGCAAGCGGGCCTGAAATACGATCCCAAATTAATGCTGATCCATGATGCGGATGTGCAGGCGATGTGGTATTTTAAATTAAAAGAGGCTTGGGCGCAGGCACGGGCCAATGATACACCATTTGAAAACCCGGTAAAGCCAGCCACTTTACGCTGGCGCAGTTAGAGGGCACGGAGTTCACCATGCTGACACTGATCAATATTTTTATTGCCCTGGCCGTTATTGCGGTGGTTGGCATCTTGCTTTTCGGGGTGATCACCATGGCGCGCGGCGGCGAAGGGTCGAAAGAAAAAGCCAATAAAATCATGCGCTGGCGCGTCGGGGTTCAGGCCCTGGCGATTGTCGCCATTGTTATCGGCTTTATGATCAAAAGCAAAATGCGCGGCGGCTGATGGTCAAGCTGAACAAAATATATACCCGAACCGGGGATGAAGGCACAACTGGCCTTGTTAATGGCGCGCGGGTCTCCAAGGCGGATGTGCGCATAATCGCCTGCGGCGCGGTGGACGAGGTCAATGCGGCGCTGGGGGTGGCGCTGAGCGCCCTTGATGGGGGCGCGCTTTATGATGTTTTGCGGGGCATACAAAACGATCTTTTTGATCTTGGGGCCGATCTTGCCACCCCCGGCCCGGATGGGGAGTATACCCACACGCCTTTGCGTATTGTGCCGGCGCAAACAAAGGCGCTCGAGGGCCATATTGACCGCCTGAATGCGGATCTTTCCCCATTAACAAGCTTTATTCTGCCTGGCGGCACGGCAGCGGCGGCGCAGCTCCACATGGCCCGAACCATTTGCCGCCGCGCCGAAAGCGCCTGTGTTTCTTTGCACGAGGCGGCCCCGCTCAATCCCCATGCGCTTATTTATCTGAACCGGCTTTCTGATCTTTTGTTCGTTGCCGCGCGCCATGTGAATGCCAAGTCTGAGGGCGATGTTTTATGGGTGCCGGGCAAGGGCCGCAACTGATTATGGCCTTGTCTGCGCAACCACCCAGTTTGTAATGCGCGCCAGAGCCGCTGGGTCTATGGTGGTGGCAATCTCGTTATATTCGTCTGGCTTGCCGGTTTTGGCCGGTTGCAAAAGATGATTAAGCCCATCAAGAACAATAACATCGCGCCCGGACGCGGGCAGATTCAGGGCCGTGCGCAT
>JALWSB010000030.1 GCA_027080345.1 Robiginitomaculum sp.
ATTGAAAGTTATTACCAGGAAACAGGGCGCGCCGGACGTGATGGCGAACCGGCCAACGCCTGGATGCATTATGGCATGGGTGATGTGGTGATGCAGCGTAAATGGCTGGAACAGGCGGACGCCACTGACACCTACAAACAGGTTCAGCGGCAAAAACTGGATGCGCTTGTGGCTTTGTGTGAGATGACGAGCTGCCGTCGCCAGGCATTATTGGGGTATTTTGGCGAAACCCGGCCAGACCCGTGTGGCAATTGTGATAATTGCCTGGAAGCGCCACAAACCTGGGACGCCAGTCACGAAGCGCAACTGGCGCTTTCGGCCGTTTACCGAACAGGCCAGCGGTTTGGCGCGGTCTATATAACTGACATATTGGTCGGCAAGTCGGATCCGCGCATTCTGGCGCAGGGCCACGATCAATTGCGAGTTTTTGGCATGGGCAAAATGCACACAAGGGTGCAATGGCGCTCCATATTGCGGCAACTTGCCGGGCGTGGCCTGCTGGTCGCCGATCCGGAACGCCATAACGGCTTGCGTCTGCAAGAGGCGGCCCGGCCGGTATTGCGCGGCGAACAATCCGTGCTTTTACGCGCGTTAAAAAAACCAACCCCAAAGAAAACCGGCGCTGTCAAAACCGGCATGCCTGTCGATATACCCTCTGAAGATGAAGCCTTGTGGCTAGCACTCAAGGCCAAAAGGATGGAATTGGCCCGGGCGCAAGGCCTGCCGCCCTATGTGATTTTTCACGATGCAACCTTGCGCCAACTGGTGCATGACAAACCATCACAGCTACACCAATTGCAGAGCATTACCGGAATTGGTCAGAAAAAGCGTGATCGTTATGGCAAAGCATTTTTGGATGTGATTTCAGAATATACTTGACCGCTATACGGCCCCTGCCCCCAAAGGACGGTGCCGTCTGTACTCCCTGACTTTAATCTTTGATTCACCAGACCTTAACGGCCCTATGCCAGTCTGGCCCCCAGCAGGCATTTCGTGGACAATACGGATTAAGGACTTATGGCCGGACGGCGCAATAAAGGACAGGGCCGATCAGGCGGGACGGGCAAATCTGCGCGGCGCATCAAGGTGCGCACACCGGCGCGGACGCAAGGGACAAAACCGCGCCGCCGGGCGGCATCAAAACCGCGCACATCAGCCGCCGGGCGCAAATCTGCCCATATTCTCGGGCGGCTGGCCTATTGGTCTGTGGTGGCCGGGCTATGGCTGGGGCTGATCGGCGGGGCCGGGCTTTTTATGCTGGCCTCCGATCTGCCGGACACCTCGTCTTTATGGAATGTCGAACGCCAGCCCAGCGTCACTTTTGTTGACCGTTACGGGCGCACTATTGCGGTACGCGGGGCCGCTTATGCGCCGCCGGTGCGGTTGGAAGATTTGCCGCCTTCACTGATTGATGCGGTGCTGGCCATCGAGGACCGGCGGTTTTATCACCATCCGGGCGTTGACCCGATCGGCCTTTTTCGCGCCGCGGTAAAAAATGCGGTGTCCGGGCATGTGGTACAGGGTGGCTCGACGCTGACCCAGCAATTGGCCAAGAATTTGTTTTTGAGCAATGAACGCACCTATAAACGCAAAGCCCAGGAAGTGCTGTTATCGTTCTGGCTGGAAACCCGTTTCAGCAAACGCGAAATTTTATCGCTTTATCTGAACCGGGTTTATTTTGGCCGCGGGGCCTGGGGGGTCGAGGCGGCGGCGCAGCGCTATTTTGGCAAACCGGCGCGGGATTTATCTTTGGGCGAGAGCGCCATGATTGCCGGACTTTTAAAGGCCCCCAATCGCTATAGCCCGACCGCCGACATCGCCCGCGCAGAGCGGCGCGCCACGGTGGTTTTGGATGTGATGGTCAAAACCAAACGTATTACCCCCCATCAGCGTGATATGGCGTTTGCCACGCCGGTGCATGTGCGCCGGGCCAAGGCGACCCCGGCGGCATCTTATTTTGTTGACTGGCTGGCCCCCAAAGTGCGCCAGTTGACCGGTGATCGGGATACCGACCTTCTGGTCGAAACCACCCTCGATATTGAGGCGCAAAGCGCCGCCGAAAGCGCCATCACCAAGGTCATAGATGCCAAGGCCAAAGCCCGCGGCGCAACACAAGCGGCGCTGGTATCACTGGACCAGGACGGGGCGGTGCGGGCCATGGCGGGCGGTGTCTCTTACGCCAAAAGCCAGTTTAATCGCGCCACGCAGGCGCGCCGGCAACCGGGTTCGGCGTTCAAACCTTTTGTCTATCTGGCGGCGATCGAGGCCGGTTTGACGCCCTGGACCATCCGCACCGATGCGCCGATAAAAATTGGCGATTGGCAACCGCAAAACTACTCAGGAAAGTATAAAGGCGATATGGGCCTGATTACCGCCCTGGCCCATTCGGTCAACACCATTGCGGTTTCCCTGGCCGGTGAAGTCGGGCGCGGCAAAGTCGCCGCCGCCGCCCATCGCATGGGCTTTACCTCGCCGATTACTCTGACCCGCTCCATGCCTTTGGGCTCGAACGAGACCACATTGATTGAACTGACCTCGGCCTACGCCCCTTTTGCCAATGGGGGCTATCGGGCGGTGCCCTATGGTCTGCGGCGTATTTCAACCCGCGAAGGTGACGTATTGTGGCAACACAAGGCGCGGCCTGTGCGGGTTTTGGCGGCCCGCCCCTATGCCTTGATGAACACCATGCTGGAGCGGGTGATGCAAAGTGGAACCGGGCGCCGCGCCCGCCTTGATGATCGCCCGAGCGCCGGTAAAACCGGCACAACCAATAATTTTCGCGACGCCTGGTTCGTTGGCTATGCGTCGGGGCAAACAGCGGGCATCTGGGTTGGTGATGATAAAAACCGCGCCATGAAAAAAGTAACCGGCGGCACCATGCCGGCAATGATCTGGCACCAGTATATGAGCGCAGCACTGGCGGGCCTGCCCAAAGCCCCGGTTCCGGCGACCCCGTTGGTGGCCGTTATTGAACAGGACAGACCGGCGCAACAAGAAGCCAAAAACGATCCCCAAAAAGAAGACCCTTTGGGTGACCTTCTGGCAACATTGGACAAGCCTTGACCCTGTTTGCGGTTCACGACCTAATGCGGGGCGCGTTTGGCCAAAATGCGTTGCAAGGTGCGCCGGTGCATATTGAGCCGCCGGGCGGTTTCCGAAACATTGTGATTACAAAGCTCGTACACCCGCTGAATATGCTCCCACCTTACCCGGTCGGCGGACATCGGATTGTCGGGTGGGTTGGGCGCAGAGCCCGGCAGCGCCAAAAGCGCCTTGACCACATCATCCGCATCGGCCGGTTTGGCCAGATAATCGACCGCCCCGGCTTTGACCGCGGCAACGGCGGTGGCAATATTGCCATAACCGGTCAGCATAATGACCCGGCAATCAGGGCGCCGTTTATGCAGATCATTGACCACATCAAGGCCATTGCCATCTTCCAGCCGCATGTCCAATACGGCAAAGGCCGGAGGGTTCAACCGTGAAATATCCAGCGCATCGGCAACTGTGGCAACGGCGCTGACAACAAAGCCGCGTGCCGTCAGGGCGCGCCCCAAACGGGTACGAAACGCCGCATCATCATCCAGCAAAAGAAGGCTGTGATCGGCCGGAAGGTCCAGTTTTGTTTCATCATTCATGATGTTGCCCTTTAATCCCTTCATTATGACGGTAATCGTATGTGGTACTATTTCACTCGACTCTCAGACAGGAAGCGTATCCTCAATTGCCGCGCGCGACCAGATGACGCGGATCATGGCCCCGCCCAATTGCGCACTGTGCCCGACCTTTACCATGCCTTGCGTCCGTTCGATAAGGGTTTTGGCAATAAAAAATCCAAGCCCCAGACCGCCATGACCGCTGGCATCGCCGCCCCGGCGGGAAGTCACATAAGGCTCGCCCAGCTTTTCCATGATATTTTCAGCAATACCCTGGCCGTCATCGCAGATCAGAATTTCAATCCAGTTATCATCCCAAAGGGCGCGCAAATCGACACGCGATGCGGCAAAATCAACGGCGTTTTCACTAAAAGCACCAAGCCCGTGGGTAATCTCCGAGCGGCGTTTTATAACCGGCTCAGGGGTATCACCAGCGCCGGATTTGGCGGCCACGCTGACATTTATGCTTTTACCGGACGCCATTAACGGCGCGGCGATTTCATCAAGCAGGGCCGATAAGGGCTGGCGGGCGAAAACAGGGTCTTTTTCGGCATTGCCAGCGGATAATTGCGACAGAATTTGGCGGCAGCGCGATGCCTGTTCCAGCAACAGGTGCGCATCCTCCATGCTGGGGCTGTCCTTGGGCAGTTCGCGGGTCATTTCCTTGGCAATAATCTGAATAGTCCCCAGTGGCGTGCCCAGCTCGTGCGCCGTGGCGGCGGCCAGACTGCCAAGGGCAGAAAGGCGTGATTCGCGCGCCAATACCGCCTCGGTCGCCGCCAACGCCCGGTGCATGTTTTTGCCCTCCTCGGATATGCGCCAGATGGAGATAGCCGCAAAACCGGTGGTGACAACAAAGGCGGTGGCCAGCCCGATTACATAAAGCGTCGGGATTTGTGGCCGCACACCGGCATACCAGGGCAAGGGCTGCGCCCAGAACACCAGGGCCAGCATGGCCAGAAGCGTCATCAGGGCCAGCAATAAGGCGCTCCGAGCGGGCAAAACGGTAACGGCAACAATAACCGGCACGCCCAAAAGGATCAAAAACGGGTTGCTGACGCCGCCGGTCAACCCCAACAGCCAGGCCAGTTGGACAAGGTCAAAAAACAATTGCGCAAACAGGCCATATATGCTGGCCAGACGTTTGCCGCCAATGCCGGTGGCAAGAAAAATATTAAACCAGGCGCTGGCGGATATCAGCGCCAGACACGCCCCCAGCGGCAGCGTCAGATGCAAGCCGAAATAAACAAACAAGACCGCTATCGCCTGTCCGATAACGGCGATCCAGCGCAACACAATCAAGGTGCGCAGGCGTACGGCATAGCCGTTTTGCGCCGGGTCAAATGCTTTATTGTGTGTAAAAATGATGCGCCCCCTGACAATCTGCCTTTCAGGCTATACCGACATGGGTGCGTTTGTGAACGCAAAGCCTGTGATATTGGTGAAAAAAAGGCTGGTATTGATGCCGGAGGCTTATACTGTGGGGCCATGAAACCCTCTTCTGACTATCCAGTTCTTTATTATATTCGCTGGGCTGCTGTTGCCCTGATTCTGCTTTTATCGGTTTTTCTGCTTGCCAGGATCGTTATGCAGCCGCGCAGCACCACCCCCGATCCGGCGGCCATTGGCGGGCCATTTACCCTGATCAACCAGGACGGCAAAACCGTCACGCAGGATGACTTTAAGGGCAAGGCCATGCTGGTCTATTTTGGCTATAGCTATTGTCCGGACGTCTGTCCTTATTCCTTGCAGCTTATGGCCAGTGCGCTGGATATGCCCGGGGTCAAAAAAGACCTGTTCACGCCGGTTTTTATCTCCGTTGATCCGGCGCGTGATACGCCAGAACAGTTGGCGCAATATGTCAAATCGCCCAGCTTTCCGGACGGGCTGGTCGGGCTGACCGGCAGCGCGGAAAATATCGCCGCTCTGGCCAAGGCTTACGGGGTCTATTTCAAGCAAGTGGGCGAAGGCGATGGCTATTTGATGGACCATACCAGCGTGATTTATCTGATGGACGAAAACGGGCGCTATGTGGCGCTGTTCACCCATACCAACAGCGCCGATGATATTGCCAAATGCCTGCGCCGCTTTGGTCAGGGTAAAAGATGTTAAGATCATGCGCTTATGCTGTCTGCGCACACTGATAACGGGGTGATATGCTTTATTCTGCTTATGAATTGACCCATGCAGCGATGACGCCCTGGCGCGCCGGGGCAAAAGCGGCGGCGCAGTTTTACGCCTCGCCGTTCAATCCGCTTTCCTATACGCTGGCCGGGCGCTCCATGGTTGCCGGTGCGGCACTTTTCGAGCGCATGACGCGGCGCTATGGCAAGCCGGACTGGAATATAAGCCACAAGACCGGCGCAGGCGAAACGCTCCCCGTTCACACCAAGACCTTACGCCAAAGCCCGTGGATGACCCTGACCGGGTTTGAACGCCCCGATGATGCGCCCGCGCCAAAGGTTTTACTGGTCGCGCCCTTGTCCGGGCATTACGCGACCTTGCTGCGCGGCACGGTCGAGGGCTTTTTGCCGGACCATGATGTGGCGGTTACCGAATGGCATGATGCACGCACCGTGCCGCTTGGCGTCGGGGATTTTGGCCTGCATGACTATATTGACGAAGTGCGCGCCACATTACGCTTTATGGGGCCGCAAACCCATGTGATTGCGGTCTGCCAGCCCGGCCCGGCGGTGTTGGCCGCCGCCGCCTTGATGGCCGAAGATGACGACCCGTGCACCCCGCAAAGCCTGTGCATTATGGGCTCGCCGATTGATGCACGCCGCTCACCGACCATCCCCAACAAACTGGCGCAGGAACATCCGTTGAGCTGGTTTGAAAACACAGTGATCAGCACCGTGCCCTTCCCCCATGCCGGGGCCATGCGGCGGGTCTATCCGGGCTTTGTACAATTGGCCAGTTTCGTGCAAATGAACAAGGACCGCCACGCCGATGCGCATAAGGCATTTTTCAACCATCTGGTGGCCGGTGATGGCGACAGCGCCGATCGGCACCGGGCGTTTTATGATGAATATTTGTCGGTGATGGATTTGACCGAAACCTTTTATCTGGAAACCCTGCATGAGGTGTTTCAGGAGCATCATCTGGCGCGCGGTATCATGCGCCATCACGGCCGCCGGGTTGACGTGTCGGCCCTGCGCGACATGGCCCTGATGACCGTTGAGGGCGAAAACGACGATATTTCCGGCATTGGCCAGACCCAGGCCGCGCATGATTTGTGCGTCAATATCCCGGCCGCCATGCGGGTTGATTATGTCCAGCCCGATGTCGGCCATTACGGGGTGTTCAGCGGCGCGCGTTTTCGCCGCGACATTCAACCGCGCATCGCCAGCTTTATTCGCCAGCATGACGGACGCCGCTGATCTGATTTCGCGCTTGCGTTTTGTGGTGCGCCCGCGCGCCCGCCGCATTTCCTTGCGTATTGATCCTTCGCGGCGCGAGGCTTTGGCGATTTTGCCCCATGCGCGCTATCGCCGCAAAGCGGAAAAGCTGGCCCTGGAAAAAGCCGACTGGGTGCGCGCTCATCTTGAGGCCTTCCCCCCGGCCATGCCGTTTGTCGATGGTGGCGCGGTACTCATTCACGGCGAAACATACACTTTGCGCCGCCAAAGCGGGCGCAGCGCAGCGCAGTTGGACGGTAACAGCTTTATCATTCCCTGCCCGGACGGGGCGCTGTTTGCCGGGCGGGTGCGGCAGGCGCTGATTACCCTGGCGCGCGGCGCCATTAATGCGCGGGTTTTGGCCCATGTGGACGCCATTGCGCGGCCCATGCCAAAAATAACCTTGCGCGATACCTCATCGCGCTGGGGGTCGTGCTCGGCGCAAGGACATTTGAATTTTTGCTGGCGGCTGGTATGCGCCCCGCCTTTTGTGCTCGATTATGTCTGCGCCCACGAGGTGGCGCACCTTGTGCATCATAATCACGGGGCGCAATTTTGGGACTTGGTGGCGCGTCTTTATGGAGCGCCCAAAACCGCCAAAGCCTGGTTGCGGCAAAATGGGGCGCGACTTTATGCCATTGGCGCAGCGCAATAATGTGCGCTCTTGTGTTTGCGCTTCTATAGTACGCGTCTACGTGTATTGATTCGGATAATAGAACGGATGGCCCATTCCTCAGCCGGGGCGGAAATTGAACGCCTGATTACTCTTCTGGCCCGTCTGCCCGGGCTTGGCCCGCGCTCGGCGCGGCGTGCGGTTCTGCATCTTATCCGCAAGAAAGACGCCTTGTTGGTGCCTCTGGCCGATGCCTTGGGCATGGCGGTGGAAAACGTCACCAATTGCAGCGCATGCGGCAATATTGATGTGCGCGATCCATGCGCCATTTGCGCCGCGCCGGGGCGCGACATACACAGCATTTGCGTGGTCGAACAGGTGGGCGATTTATGGGCGCTGGAACGGGCCGGGGCCTATCGCGGGCGCTATCATGTGCTGGGCGGCGTATTGTCGGCCATTGATGGCATACGGCCAGAAGATTTGCGCCTGGGCACATTATCACAGCGCGCCCGCGAACCACACGTTACAGAAGTTATTCTGGCCCTCAACGCCACCGTCGATGGCCAGACAACGGCGCATTACCTATCGGATTTATTATCCGATGCGGATGTCCGCATCACCACCATTGCCCGGGGCGTCCCGGTTGGTGGTGAATTGGACTATCTTGACGACGGCACATTGACCGCCGCCTTAAAAGCGCGAAAAAATCTGTAAAACGGTCGGCCTATTTCACATGAATTGTGATGGGTTTTGACGGTGCCACGTCTTTAAGCGGGATATGCTGATAATTGCCAAGCATAAGCTGCAAAGTGTGATCCCCCGCCGGCAGATCAACAACCGTTTCCGTCTGGCCCTTGCCAAAATGGCGATGCTGGTCATCGGAAGGAATGGCGTAAGCCCGTTCTTCGGCGCTTAATTCTGTATCAATCAGCAAATGATGATGGCCGGTTTTGGGTTTATCGACACCGGCCGGGGCAATGCCATATCCGTAAAGGCCAAAGACCACACGAAACGGCGCGGTAACCGTATCGCCATCGTGCAGGTTGACAATATAAACCGCCGGTCCGGCATTCGCGTGGGGGCGGCTGCGCGTATCGGCGTTTTGCGTGGTGGCACTCAGTGATGTGTTACAGGCGGCAAGACCGATCAGCGCGGCGGTTATCAATAAGGTTTTCATAAGAAAGCTCCAAAATACCATGCCCACGCCCCTTTATATCAGGGTCTGAAGGCAATGGAAATTTTATTTATACAAGAGCCCTGCATGCCTTCATTGCGGCTAAGAGCGCAATCCACCTTGAGGTGTTTCACTTGCGCGCGGCGGTACAGATTGTTACGCTGCTCTGGGTCACCCGAACAAGCCCGGTAATGACGCGTTGAGAATAAAATTCCACCTCACAATAAGGCGCGAAGGGATTTTCGTGTGTGGGGTCAGGCGCCAGACAAAAACGCCGCAACGGCACCGGCGCGATTTGTCACGCCCAGTTTTTCATAAAGGTTGCGCAAATGAAATTTGATGGTGTTGGCCGAAACGCCCAGCGCCTTTGCCAATTGCAAATTTGTTTTGCCCTGCGCCAGGCCTTGCAAAATTTCGCGCTCGCGCCGGGTCAGCAGCACCAGCGGGTCCTGATGGCGCGCATGGCGCAACGGGAACACCATTTGCCCCTCGGCAACCGTCAAAATGGTTTTGACCAGCCGTTCGGGCGGGTCCGTCTTGGCGCAAAAGCCCGCCGCCCCCAGCGCCAGCGCCTGGCTGGCAACCTGCGGGCGCGCATCACCGGTATAAACGATAACAGGCGGCGTTTTATCCCCGCCTGAGCGCTTTGCCAAAGCCTCAAGAACCGCCGCGCCGGAACAATAGGGCATGACCCATCCGATTACCCCGACATCAAATTCCAATCGGTCAATACATTCCAAAAATCGTTCACCATCGGTCGCGGCCACGGTCACCTCCAATCGCCCGTCCTCGGCAAACAAGGAACGCAACCCCCGTGTGATCAGCGGATTTTTTTCGCCCAGCGCCACCCGCACCGGGTCATCGAAATAATCCCCGCCCCCGCGCCCGCCAGCCATGGCCGGATGTCCACCCGCTTTGTTCACAATCAACTTTCCCACCTCATCGGCAAAACCTACCCGTTTTGGCAGGGTGCATTGTGGTGATTTTGGGTCTTAATGCAAGGGCAATTCGCCACCAATACCAAGAGCGATGCCAAAGACAGGAAACCCGTTATGAGCACCCAAGCCCCAGATATTGATATTGCCCGCGCCGCCACGCTGCGCCCCATAGAAGAAATTGGCGACAAGGTGGGGATACCGCAATCTGCCCTCACCCCTTACGGCACCGACAAAGCCAAAATCTCGCTTGATTATATTGCTTCATTAAAAGACAAAAAGGACGGCAAGCTGATTTTGGTGACAGCGATCACCCCGACCCCGGCGGGTGAAGGCAAAACCACCACGTCGATCGGCCTTGTCGATGGGCTGAATGCCATTGGTAAAAACGCCATGGTGTGTTTGCGTGAACCTTCCCTTGGGCCGTGCTTTGGCATGAAAGGCGGCGCGGCGGGCGGCGGCTATGCGCAGGTCGTGCCAATGGAAGACATTAATCTGCATTTTACCGGTGACTTTCACGCCATCGGCGCGGCCAATAATTTACTGGCGGCGCTGATCGACAATCATGTCTATTGGGATAACGATCTCGATATTGACAACCGCCGCATCAGCTGGCGACGCGGCCTTGATATGAATGACCGCTCCTTGCGCGATATTGCCACATCTTTGGGTAGCCCGGTTAATGGCTACACCCGTCAGGGCGGATTTGATATTACCGTTGCCTCCGAAGTCATGGCGGCATTTTGCCTGGCGGAAAATCTGCCCGATTTGCAAGACCGGCTGGGCAAAATGGTTATTGGCGAAACCCGTGGCCGGGCGCATGTTCACGCCGCCGATCTGCACGCCCAAGGGCCGATGACGGTGTTGTTAAAAGACGCCTTCGCGCCCAATCTGGTGCAAACCCTGGAAAACAACCCGGCGATCATTCACGGTGGCCCGTTTGCCAATATCGCCCATGGTTGCAACTCTGTCATCGCCACCAAAACGGCGCTTAAACTTAGCGATTTTGTGGTAACAGAAGCCGGGTTTGGGGCAGATCTCGGGGCCGAAAAGTTTTTTGATATCAAGTGTCGCAAAGCGGGCCTGAAACCCGATGCGGTGGTGCTGGTAGCGACCATTCGCGCCCTGAAAATGCATGGCGGGGTGGGCAAAGGCGATTTGCAAGCAGCAAACCCCGGCGCGGTCAAAACCGGGTGCGTCAATCTTGGCCGCCATATCGAAAACCTGCGCGCCTTTGGCGTGCCGGTCATTGTCGCCATTAACAGTTTTAGCGCCGACACGTATGAAGAGCGCAAAGTGGTGCAAGATTTTTGCACATCCATAAATATCCAGGCCATTGAGGCCAGCCATTGGGCGGATGGATCGGTGGGCGCAAAAAATCTTGCCGCCGCCGTGGCGAAACTGGCGCAAAATGGTGAGGCGGATTTCGCCCCGCTCTACCCTGATAATTCAAGCCTTATGGATAAAATCGAAACCGTCGCCACAAAAATATATCGCGCCGATGGGATAAGCACCGATGACAAGGTGCGCGCACAATTGCGCCAATGGGAAGAGGCCGGTTATAGGCATCTGCCGGTCTGTATCGCCAAAACGCAATACTCATTTTCCACCGACAAGACCAAAATCGGCGCGCCCGAAGGCTTCACCTTGCCGGTGCGCGAGGTGCGGTTAAGCGCCGGGGCCGGATTTATTGTCGCCGTATGCGGTGCCATTCTGACCATGCCGGGCCTGCCCCGCACGCCCGCGGCCAATGCCATTCACTTGAACGAAAAAGGCCTTGTTGAGGGTTTGTTTTAAGTTTTGAAGTAAAAGGCCTTGAACACAAAAGGATAAGAACGTGCGTGACGCCTTCGGTTTTTTTACTGTTTTTGCGCTTGTCTGCGCCGGTCTCATCCTGGGCATCGGGTTTTTCTTTCCCGGCCTTTTGCCCAATAGTGATGATCGGGGACAGTTCGTTTTTTTGATTATCCTTGTGACATTGATTGGCAGCGGCATTGTCGGCTCGACCCGCGCCCAGATCAGCCTTGCCTTGCGCCAAAGTCTGATCTGGTTCGGGATTTTTCTGGCGCTGGTTACCCTTTACGCTTACCGCGATAATTTTAGCGCGATCAGCACACGTGTGCAGGCCGAACTGGTCCCCGCGCGTCCGGTCAGGATGGAGGATGAAAAGGGGCATAAGACAAGCAACGTTGTGGCTTTGGTCAAAAGTGCAGACGGGCATTTTTGGGCGCAAGGCAAGGTCAACGGCCACAGCATCCGCTTTATGGTCGATACCGGGGCCAGCACGGTGACGCTGACCATGGTTGATGCCCGCCGGGTTGGCTATCGCAAAAAAGATTTACGTTTTGTGGTGCCGGTCAGTACCGCCGCCGGGCAGGTTATGGGCGCGCCGATACGCCTTGAAAAGCTGTCCATTGGCGGCATTGTGCTGCGTGATGTGGATGCGCTGGTTCTGCCCAAAGGTCTGCAGACCTCGCTTTTGGGGATGAGTTATCTTGGCCGTCTTTCACGCTTCGAAGCCAGCAAAAACCAGCTTATCCTGCGCCGCTAAGCACATCCCGCAGCATCAAAATACCCGCCACCACCAATAAAAGCGCCATCAGACGGCGCAGCCGCCGCACCGGCAAAGCATGGGCCAGCGCCACGCCCAAAGGCGCCACCAGCACCGTCAAACTGGCAATAAAGATAAACCCCAAGACGCTGACATAGCCCAATGACAAAGGCGGCCGTCCGGGCACATGCCATCCGGCAACAATAAAGCCCAGCGTGGCGGGAATGCCGATCGCCGCCCCAAAGCCCGCCGCCGTGCCCACCGCCCGGTGGATCGGTTTGCCGCACAAGGTCATGGTGATAACGCCAATCACCCCGCCGCCAATCCCGGCCATGGCCGAAAAAAGCCCGATCAAGGCGGCAATAATCGGGCCAAAGGGCGCGCCGGGAATGGTATCGCGCAAGCGCCATGACGGCTGGCCGAACCCCATTTGCAAACCGACCAACACCACAAAAACACCAAACCCCGCCGTCAGCACACGCCCCGGTGCGGCGCTGGCAAAAAATGACCCGGCCAGCGCCCCGATCATAATCCAGGGCACCCAGCTTTTCAGCAGGCGCACATCAACCGCGCCGCGTTTGTAATGCGACCAGACGGAACGAAAGGAGGTGGCAATAATGGTCGCCAAGGATGTCGCCACCGCCAGCTTCATGCGCACGCTGTCATCAACGCCGAAGGCGCCAAACGCCACATACAGTGCCGGCACGATCACCACGCCGCCGCCAATACCAAAAAGCCCGGCCATCAGCCCGGCAAAAACACCTGCCGCCACCAACATGGCAATCAATGGGCCTTGCGCGGCCAGAAAATCCATCATGCGGCCCACCTCTCGCCCAATACGGCCGTGGCGGCTTTGACAATCACCGCAGGCCCCGCGCCTTTCTTTGGGCCTTCCTCGGACAAAATGCGCCGCCAGTGCCGCGCCCCGGGCAGGCCGGCAAAAAGCCCCATAACATGACGGGTTATCGCGTGCAGCGGCGTTCCAGCCGCCGTTTCACGCGCCGCATAGGCAATCAGGCCTTCGACCACATCCTGGCGCGTAACCGCAGCGCGGCCCTCGTTTGCGCCCAGATCATCAACCTGCGCCAACACCCAGGGCGTATTATACGCCGCGCGACCCAGCATCGCCCCGTCAAGGCCTTGCGCTGCCTCCACCGCATGGGGCACATCGCGCAACCCACCATTAAGGACAATATGCAGATCGGGGCGGCTTTTTTTAAGCGCGTGAACAACCCCGTAATCGAGCGGCGGCACGGTGCGGTTTTCTTTCGGGCTGAGACCTTTCAGCCAGGCTTTGCGCGCATGGACAATAAAGGTTTTGCACGGTGCTTTGGCGACGCTATCGACAAAGGCCGGCAGCACAATCGCCGGATCCTGGTCATCAATACCGATCCGGCATTTGACCGTAACCGGGATATTGACCGCCCCGGCCATGGCCGAGGCGCAATCGGCAACCTTCTCAGGGTACGCCATCAAGGCCGCGCCGAACGCGCCGGACTGGACCCGGTCTGATGGACAGCCGACATTGAGATTGATTGCGTCATAGCCCGCACTTTGCGCCAGCCTTGCCGCTTGTGTCAGCTCTTTTTCATCCGCCCCGCCAAGTTGAATCACCACCGGGTGCTCGCAATCGTCAAACCGAAGAAGCCGCGCCGCATCGCCATAAACCAGCGCTTTGGCCGTCACCATTTGGGTGTAAAGCACCGCCTTTTTGGTGATCAAACGATGAAAAAACCGGCAATGCCGGTCCGTCCAGTCCATCATCGGCGCAATAGAGATTTCAGTATGCAGGCCCATTTATATCTTTTGGTTTGAATGAAAAATTCAGGCCTGAGCAGCCCCTCTTCATACACATTATAAGAGCCGCAGCCTGAAACACACGAACAATCAGCATGTCAAATGGTGTAAAATATCCAGTTTCCCGCCAATGCGCCAGTTGTATACCATAACCAAAGGTGGTTTTTATAAAATCAGTCACATATTGGTTGGGAATCAGGATGAATGATATGAACCATGGCCCGAATGCCATAGATCCGAACGTCCGCAGTATTTTAGACAAAATCGAAGCGCGGGATTTCACCATCGGCATTATGGGTCTTGGCTATGTCGGTTTACCCCTGACTTTGGTTGCGGTCGCAAAGGGGTTTCGTGTTATTGGCTTTGACACAAACCCGCAGCACGTCGAGCTTTTGAATGCAGGCAAAAGCACGATCAAACACATCCCGACCGAAGCCATCAAAAAGGCTGCGGACAGCGGGCAATTTCGCGCAACCTCTGACTTTTCCGAGCTTGGCATACCTGATGCAATTTTAATTGCGGTGCCAACGCCATTAAACAAATATCGCGAGCCCGACCTTGGTTATGTTGAACGCAGCACTGAAGATATTGCGGCGGCCTTACGGCCCGGGCAACTTGTCGTGCTGGAATCAACGACTTGGCCGGGCACAACGACCGAAGTGCTCAAACCAACCCTGGAAAAAAGCGGCCTCGTTTGCGGACGTGATTTTTATCTGGCCTATTCACCTGAACGCGAAGACCCGGGCAATGCGGATTTTGGCACGGCGAACATACCAAAGGTTGTTGGTGCCGATGACGCCGGCGCGCGCGCCCTGGCTTCGGCTCTTTATAACGCCCTGATTGATAAACCGGTTTGCGTATCCACGGCCGCTACTGCCGAAGCAGTCAAGTTGACCGAAAATGTTTTTCGGTCCGTCAATATTGCTCTGGTGAATGAACTTAAAGTGATTTTCGAGCGCATGGGCATTGATGTGTGGGAAGTGATCGAGGCGGCAAAAACCAAGCCATTTGGCTATATGCCCTTTTATCCCGGCCCGGGCCTCGGGGGACACTGTATTCCGATTGATCCGTTTTACCTGACCTGGAAAGCGCGCGAATATGAGGTCACAACACGGTTTATTGAGCTTGCGGGGGAAATCAACACGGCCATGCCGCATTATGTTGTCGAACGTTTGGCGAATGCTCTGGATCGTTTGGGTGGGCGCGGTCTGAATGGTGCCAAGGTGCTGGTTGTCGGGCTGGCCTATAAAAAGAATGTTGATGACACCCGGGAAAGTCCCTCCCTGAAACTGATCAAGCTGATTGAAGAGCGTGGTGCCAGTGTAGAGTATCATGACCCTCTGGTTTCTCAAATTCCACCCACCCGTGAATATGCAAGCTTGGCCGGGAGGCAATCAATCGACATGTCCGTACAGAATATTGCACAATTCGATGCGGTCTTGATTGCCACAGATCATGATGATCTTGATTGGAAAACACTTGCCAATAATGCAAAAATTATCGTTGACACACGGAACGCAATGGCGCGGGCCAATTTGTCCGGGCCACATATAATCAAGGCCTGATGGCCCGGCGCCTTTATTCAGCGGCTGGTCTGATTTGCGTTTTTTCCAGAATATCCTCGTAATTGCGCACGTGGGCGACGTAAGCCTGGGCCTGACGGCCATGGCCATAGCCATGCGGCAAGGTTTTATAAACGGCGGGATTTTCAAGCTCTGGCAAAAGCGCCCGCACAGTGCGCCAGCGGTCCGGGTCAAGCCCCCGGCGCTGCGCCAGATCGCGGGCGTCCATAACATGGCCATAGCCCATATTATATGCGGCCAGCGCAAACCATGTGCGATCCGGCCCGGTTATGGTATCTGGCAGGCGGTGGCGCAGCCGCGCCAGATAACGCGCGCCGCCATTAATCGACTGGCCCGGATCCAGACGGTTGAGCACGCCGGCCTCTTTGGCTGATTTACGGGTCAGCATCATCATGCCGCGCACACCGGTTTTGCTTTTGGCGTCTGGCCGCCAATGGCTCTCGCGCCAGGATACCGCCGCCAGCAAGGTCCAGGGCAGATGATAGCGTTTCGCCGCCTTTTCAAAGAGACCTTTATAGCGCGGCAAACGCCCCCGCATGGCCCGCCGAAAACGCGCCAGATCGACATAATCAAACGGGCTGTCACCAACGGAAAAGTAATTTTCCTTCAGCCGCGCCACCAATTTCGCCGTTTCGGGCCGATCAAACCAGGCACTGACATCGCGGTGCAGGCTGACCCCGCGCCACGTATTACCCCCGCCCAGCGCCCAGGCCAGCTTTTGCGGCGGACCCAGCGCCAGCGGGCTGATCAGTTCGGGCATATAGCGCCGGTTCAGGGCAAAAACGTGCTCATCCGCGACCGTGCAAAACCCGCCTTTTCTGGCCAGTTCCGCCAATAATGTTTCGACCGACGCGCCGTCGATTTCCTTAAAAGTCAGGGCCGCGCCTTTTGCTTGCAAACCCTTTAACAAGGTGACATAGGACGCCCCTTTGGCAAGGCGAATATCAATGCCTTTCAAATCTTCCAGCCCCTTTATAGGGGCCATATTGCGCTTGCACACAAGCCGCGCGGGAACCTCCAGATAAGGCGGGGAAAACCGCATTAATGCCAGCCGGGGCGCCGTAATCGTCAGCTCCGCCGCCGCAATATCCGCCCGATCATCAAGAACGGCCTGCAAGGTGTCTTCAATCGTCGGCACAACGATCATGCGCAAGGATAGTCCCAAATGCGCCGCATAGGCCGCCGCCAACTCGTACTCAAATCCGGCTTTGCCCTCGCGGCCCTCATAGAAGGTAGTGGGCGAATTGAGCATCACCACACGCAAAACACCGCGCTTTTGCGCCTCGCGCAGCACCGAGCCTTGATGCGGACGGGGCGCACAGGCCGCCAAAAAGACAAGAACAAAGACCAGCAGCCACTTTGGCCCGGTGCCAGATCGCAGGCGCACAAACGAGGTCATGCCGGGCACTCTTCGTGATCAAAACAGTCTTTTATAAAACCCAATATATTGATATCCAATCCACCGCGCATGCGCCATTATAGACCAGATAAAGCGCCGGGCATAATACAAACGCCCCATAGGAGATTTCAGGAAATCCAGTTGTGACCTAGCGGTCAAACGCCGCGCACATTGCCCGATATCTGTCCGTACCTTGATCGCAAAACTGGTCAAGCGTTTTGGGGTAAAAGCGCCTGCATTTAGAGTTCACGCGGTCACCCAGATTGTTGTGACGATCAATATATTGATTTTTGGAACGGCCTTCTTCACTACGCGCATCAAAAAGCTTGTCATAGGTCCGATAGGCCGCATTCCGGCGCCTTACCATAGTGTTATATTGCGCAATCGAATCATTGCTTCGAAAACTCTCGGCAGCAACTTTCAAAAGCTCAAGTTGACGATCATAGCTGTTTATTTTGCCTTCGAGACTATCGATCCTGCCGCTCATGGATGAGATGCGCTCATCGGCATCATTTATACGATTTTGATAATCCTTTGCCTCATTAACCCAGTCCGCGCATTGGCGAAACAAATTGGATTCAGACACGTCCTCTTCAGCCAGCACAGGTGCGCTTGAGACGGTAAATTGCATGGCCAAGGCCCCGGCCAGCCAAAATATTTTGCGCATTTGCTATCCCCTTTTTCTTCTTGCCAGGCGCCCCGCGCTATATTTTGAAGAAAAGCCTTGCCAATAGCAAGCGCAGAAAGAGCAGCCGCTTTAACCCGGTGCTAAACCCCGCCGGGTTAGCCTTGCCACTCATCGGAAATAACGGGCAATTATCATGGCCAAAGCAGTCTTTCATAAAAACCAGCGCGTTTACGTCAAACCCGTGGGCACATGGGCGGTTATCGAACAGATCAAACCCCAATGGGTCAAAGACGTCGAGGAGCCGGTAAAGATTTTTTACGAGGTCGGGCTGGGCCGTGATTTTACCGCCGAGGAATTGGCCGGCGAGGAACGTGACAAGGCCCGCGCCGATCTACACACCCAGAACTGGCGCCTGCTGCGCGCCAAAAACAAATGGCAAACGGTCGAAGAATGCGCCCATCACCCCTTCCCCGGCACCTTCCCCATCGTTGTCACCGATAATAATGATTGGGGCGGCTGGCGCACGCCGGGGGCGGAATATGACCGCGACCCCCACGCCATCGAAATGCAGGCGCGCATAATGGCCTCGGGGTTGCGCCTGCTGGGCATTGCTGATCGCCTGAGCCAGGAAGCACAAAAAAGCGCCGCCGACATGCCCGCAGATCTGGTTGCCCTGGCCCGCGAAGCCCGCGCCATTGTCAAATATGTCAATGACGTTCCCGCCGCAGAGCCATCCACGGCGGGGTGATTTAGGACGCAAGGTCAGGCCGCAACCAAATCTCCTTGTTCCTGATGCTCCTTGCTGCTTTCTTTTTTGGACTTAGGTCCAAACAAAGCAGACAAAATACGAAAAACCATGAAGCCAACAGTGGCTTGCAAAGCATTGCCAATTAGAGGGTAATTAGAAGCCTTGACCATAAAATCCAAAAAACGATTTACGTAAGAACCAAGGCTATTAAGTCCGCCCAGATAAGCGCCCGCGCCAAGAATCCACGTTTGCAATACATGCACTGGCACGCCGAGTGCAGACCTGTAAATCCCAATCGGATTCATCTGCGCGGAGAGAGCAGGCTGACTCCACAACTCATAAACATTAAATACCGCCAAAAATATCAAAGGATAAACCAACACCGCCATAAGAAATAAATTCACCAGCATACTGGGCAGACGTGGACGAGCATCCCTATTCATAAGTGAATATATAAATAGCGAATTAAATATATAATATGCAATTCCAACAAAGAATATAACATTGCTGACTACGATATAATCGTATCCCATAAAATCTAGAAATACAAACATCCAAGCATAAACAATAGCTAATAGAAAAATAAACATAATCGATATTTGTATAAGAAAATTTACAAATGGGTATTTTGTAAAATTCATTTCCAACTCCCCCTTATGTTTCCCAGCCCGCGTTAACCAAACATGCCCGGTTGGGGATGGCAAGAAAATACACGTTATTGGCGAAAATTTTCTTTTACAGGCGCTGAGGATGACGCCGGGGCGGATCGCGCCTACATAAAGCGCATCATTGATTTGCCATTGCAGGACCATCCTTATGCGCACCGAAACACCTCAGCCCGTACGGCTGGCCGATTATGTTCCTTTTCCCTTTGCCATCGATACCGTCGATCTCCATTTTGTGCTGGACCCGAAAGCCACGCATGTAACCGCGCATTTGCGCGTCAGGCGCACCGGGGATGCGGATGCCCCCCTCGTTCTCAATGGTGAAAACCTTGACCTGGTTGGCCTGACGCTGGACGGCAAGGCGCTGGATAAAAATGACTACGTCCTGTCACCCACAATTTTGACCATACCGGCCACGCCCGATTCTTTTGACCTTGTCATCGAAACCCGGTTTTCACCCGAAGATAACAAGGCCTTGTCCGGGCTTTATATGTCGGCGGGGCGCTATTGCACCCAATGCGAGGCCGAAGGTTTTCGCCATATCACCTATTACCCGGACCGGCCGGATGTATTGAGCCGGTTCAGCACCCGCATTGAGGCCCCAAAAGAGGGTTTTCCAACGCTTTTGTCCAATGGCAATTTGCTCGAATCCGGTGATCTTTCCGGCGGCAGGCATTTTGCCCGCTGGCAAGACCCCTTCCCCAAACCGGCCTATCTTTTTGCCCTGGTGGCCGGTGCCTTTGACATGATTGAGGACAGTTTTACCACCATGAGCGGGCGCTTGATCCCGCTGCGCATTTATGTCGATCCGGGCGATGCGCCGCGCGCGGTTTACGCCATGGATGCGCTTAAACGCGCCATGAAATGGGACGAAGAGGTTTTTGGCCGCGAATACGATCTTGATCTTTTCATGATCGTCGCGGTGCGCGATTTCAATTTCGGGGCCATGGAGAACAAGGGTCTGAATGTGTTTAATTCCTCGGTCCTGCTGGCCGACCCGGACACCGCCACGGACCTGAATTATGAAACCATTGAATCGGTTGTGGCGCACGAATATTTTCATAACTGGACCGGCAATCGCATCACCTGCCGCGACTGGTTCCAACTATGCCTGAAAGAAGGCCTGACGGTTTATCGCGATCAGGAATTTTCCGCCGATCAGCGCGGCGCGGCAATCTGTCGGATCAAGGATGTGCAACGCCTGCGCACGCGCCAGTTTCCCGAAGATGCCGGCCCTCTGGCCCACCCGGTGCGCCCGGCGCAATACCTGAAAATTGATAATTTCTACACCGCCACGATTTACGAAAAAGGCGCCGAACTGATTCGCATGCTCAAAGCCCTTATTGGCGATCAGGCCTTCGCCGATGGCATGGACCTTTATTTCAAAACCCTGGACGGCACAGCCGCCACCATGGAACAGTTTTTGGACTGTTTTGCCAAAGCCGCCAAAAAAGACCTGAGCGATTTCTTGCACTGGTATGAACAGGCCGGTACGCCGCACGTCTATGTGACAGAAAACTGGGACGAACAGGCCGGGGCGCTGACCCTGACTTTGCGCCAAAAAACCGAACCGACCAATGGCCAGCCGGACAAACGCCCTTTGCCCATGCCGGTGCGCACGGGCCTGCTGGGCCAGGACGGACCCATGCCCATGACCCTGGCCGGAGAAACCTCCGCCGGGCCGCTGGAACGCACGCTGGTTCTTGAAAAGGAAGAGCAAAGCTGGACCTTTACCGGCCTGCCCTCCCGGCCACTGGTCTCCCTGCTTCGGGGGTTTTCCGCCCCGGTGACGCTGGTCCATGATCAGGCGCGCCCCGACCTTGAAGGCATTATCACCCGCGACCCGGACATGTTCCGGCGTTGGGAATCGGCGCAAAGCTATGGCCTTGCGGTATTGACCGATATGGTGGCGCAGGCGCGCGCGCAAGAACCATTGGAGGTCGATCCGGCTTTTCTTGATGCCATGGGGGCCTTGATCAGTGATGACAACATCGACCCTGCCTTTGCCGCTTTGGCCATCACCCCGCCCAGCGAGATGGACCTGTTTTTACATTTTGATGCGGTCGATCCGGGGCTTAATCACACGGCCCGCGAAGCGCTTCTTACCGCCATGGCCACCCGCCATACGGATGCCCTGATTGCGGCGCGGGCGCGCGTACGCAGCAGCGCGCCATTTGCCCCCGATGCGATCAGTGCTGGCCGCCGGGCGCTGGATAATGCCTGCCTCTCCCTTCTGGCCCGGCTGGGACCAGAAACGGGCGGCAATTATGCCCGCCAGGCGTTTGACAATGCTGATAATATGACCTCGACCATTGGCGCCCTGGCGGCATTGGAAAAAAGCGGATCGCCCTATTATGAGACGGCGCTGGCGCAGTTTTTCACCCGCTGGCAGGATAACCCGCTGGTGCTGGATAAATGGTTTGCCATGCAAGCGGCGGCAACCCACGGTGATGTCTTTGCGCGCATTGAAAGCCTGCTGGCCCATCCATCATACCGCCACGACAACCCCAACCGGGTGCGCGCCCTTCTGGCAACGCTTTCGACCAATAACCCGTCTGTTTTTCATGATGCCCAGGGGCGCGGCTATGCCCTTCTGGCCCGCGAAATTTTAAGAACGGACAAGATCAACCCGGCGCTGGCCGCGCGCCTTCTTGGCGCGTTTGAAAGCTGGCGCACACTGGAGCCGGGACGCCAGAAACTGGCCCGCCAAACCATAAAACAAATTCTGGATACCAAAGGTCTCTCGCAAAACACTTATGAGATTGCCAGCCGCCAATTGGCATAACCGACGAGAAGGAGAACCATGGCTGATCACCCTCACAACACCATATCTGCCCGGGAAACCGGCAATGGCGTTTACCAAAACGATATTACAATCGGTGCGCACAGCCTGCGCGCAGATGAACCGCGCAGCCTTGGCGGCGATGATAGCGGGCCAACCCCTATGGAGCTGGCCGGGGCCGCGCTGGCGGCCTGCACCAGCATCACCTTGCGCATGTATGCCAACCGCAAAAAATGGCCACTGCGGACGATCAGTGTTGATGTCACCCATAAAAAAGGGCCGCGCGAAGTCTGTGATGAAGAGCATCATGACGGGGCGGCGCTGATTGATATCTTCACCAAGAGCATCCATCTGACCGGACCGCTCGATGACGCACAAAAAGAGCGGCTTTTGCAGATTTCAAAAAAATGCCCGGTGCACAAGGCGCTGGCCGGGAATTCGTGCATGCGGACAGATTTGAAAGTCGATGCAGAATAAACATTACTGACACGTAATAATTTGGTAAGAAACACGATAACCGCCAGACGCGATAGTACGCATCACGAAGCTGGCGGGCAGAAAAAAGGATTGATGATGATGAACAATAAACACGCTGGACGGGATTATGTAACAGGCCTGTCCCGGACGGCCCTTGTCTGCGCTTTGGCCGGTGCCTTTGTGTTTTCCGGCACGATACCTGCGGCGCAGGCCCGGCCAAACATGCCCCCTCTTGTCGGTGCGTTAAAACCCGGCGCGCCGGTTTCTTTTGCCGACCTGATTGAACACGTCAGCCCGGCCGTGGTCAGCATTAATGTCGAAACCCGTGAAGACGGCCCGGCCTCTGCTTTGCCCGGCGGCGAGCGTTTTAACGAGTTGCCAAAAGAGTTTCGTGACTGGTTTCGTCGTCAACTGCCCAACCAGCCGGGCCCGCAGCGCCCCCGCGAAGGCCGCGCTTTGGGCTCAGGCTTTTTGATCTCCAAAGATGGTCATGTGGTCACCAACAACCATGTGGTTGAACATGCGTCAAAAATCACCGTGGTGATGCAGGATGGACGCGAGTTCAAGGCCAAACTGGTTGGCCGCGACCCACAAACCGATCTGGCTGTTTTGAAAATTCATGATGACAAGGCTCTGCCTTATGTTGAATTTGCCGAAGACATCAAATTACGGGTTGGTGACTGGGTGGTTGCCGTGGGCAATCCATTTGGTCTGGGCGGCACGGCAACGGCAGGCATTGTCTCGGCAACGGGCCGCGAAATCGGCAGCAATGCCTATGATTTCATCCAGATTGACGCCTCCATCAACCGGGGTAATTCCGGCGGCCCGACCTTTGATCTTTCGGGCAATGTTGTCGGTGTCAACTCGCAAATTCTCTCGCCCACGGGCGGTAATATCGGCATTGGCTTTGCCATTCCTGCCCATATCGCGTCCAAGATCACCAAAGAGCTGATCAAAAGTGGTTCCGTCACACGCGGCTGGCTTGGCGTGCAAATTCAGGGCATTGACCGGGATTTGGCCGACAGTGTGGGCCTGAAAGATACCAAAGGCGCGCTGGTCGCCAAGGTGGTTGACGAAAGCCCGGCCAGCAGAGCCGGGTTCAAGACTGGCGATCTGATTTTGAAACTCGATAACCAGACCGTTGAGGATCAGCGCGATTTGACCCGCCGGGTTGGCGAATTATTTGTCAATCACAAGGCTAAATTCCTGATTTTACGTGATGGCAAACGCAAAACCATCACCGTCACCATTGGCAAACGGCCCGATAATCTTGACATCAGTCAGAATACCGCTCCTGAGCTGGAAAGTAATGTGGATGAATTTGGCATGACCCTGGCTCCGCTGAGCGAAGAGGATGTCCAACGTCTGAAACTGCGTAGCAGCCATGGCGTTTTGATTGAAAGCGTCGCGCCGGACAGCCCGGCCTATAAAAAAGGTTTCCGGGCAGGCGCGGCCATTTTAAGCGCTGGATCGCGCACCATCGATACCCCGGCCGATTTTGAGGCGGCGGTAAAAGCGGCGCGCAAAGCCGGGCGCAAGGCGATCCGTATTCTTGTCCAGACCGGCAGTGGCCAATTGTTCACTGCGCTGCGGCTGGATGACAAGGACGCCGAATAACAGCACGCACGATTAAGGGGTTAACATGCGTATTCTGATCATTGAAGACGATTTGGAGGCAGCCAGTTACATTCGTAAAGGGCTGACCCAGTCCGGCCATGTCGCCGATCATGCCGCCGACGGGGAAACCGGCCTGCAAATGGCCAGAACCGCCGAATATGATGTCTTGGTCGTGGATCGCATGTTGCCCCATATGGATGGCCTGACGCTGGTCAAAGCCCTGCGCGACGACGGGGATAATACGCCGGTTTTGTTTTTATCGGCGCTGGGCGAGGTTGATCATCGCATAGAAGGCCTGCGGGCTGGCGGCGATGATTACCTGGCCAAACCTTATGCCTTTGCCGAATTATTGGCGCGGGTTGAGGCCCAGGCCCGGCGGCGCGACCCCAATGCGGTGCAAACCCGCCTGCAGGTTGGCGATCTTGAAATGGACTTGCTGGCCAGAACCGTCAAACGGGACGGCAAAAACATCCTTTTGCAACCGCGCGAGTTCAGATTGCTCGAGTTTTTAATGAAACATGCCGGTCAGGTGGTGACCCGCACCATGCTTTTGGAAAAAGTCTGGGACTATCATTTTGACCCGCAAACCAATGTTATTGATGTTCATATTTCGCGCTTGCGCGGCAAAATAGACAAGGAATTTGATACACCCCTGCTTCACACCGTGCGCGGCGCAGGGTATCGCCTTCAAGAATGAGACGGCTGCCGGCATTATTACGCACCACTACCTTTCGCATTACCATGATGGCGGCGGGCCTGTTTGCGCTTTCTGCCTTTGCCATGCTCGGCTTTGTTTATGAAACAACGGCCGGTGCGCTGACCCGGCAAACCGACGGCCTGCTGAACGAGCAGATCAATATCGCCAAACTGACGTTCAATGCGCGCGGCACCAATGGTGTGAACCGGTTCGTGGTCCAGCACAGCACCGGCAAAGACCCTTATCTTTATGTTTTCACCTATCCAAACGGGCGCTTTATATCGGGTAATCTCAGCGGCCTGCCCAAAAGCATGCTCAAACCCGGCAAAACCCATCGCTTTTCCTATCAGATACGGCCCGCAGGCGCGAAAGACCCCGTCAGTCACCGGGCGCAAGGTCGCCTGATCCTGTTTCCCGGCGGGTATAAGCTGTTGGTGGGCCGCGATGTCGAAGAAAATGCCCGGATTGTTGATCGCATTGCCCGCGCCTTGTGGATTGCCGCCGCCTCTGTGATTGCCCTTGGCTTGTTTTCCGGTGTGATTCTCAGCCGCCGGTTTTTGGCCCGGCTGGATGCACTGAACGCGGTGGCCATCGATGTCATGTCCGGTGAATTACACCGCCGCGCACCACGCAATTATTCGGGCGACGAATTGGACGAACTGGCGGCCAACCTCAATGCCATGTTGGCCCAGATTGAAAAATTGATGGAGGCCACCCGGCATACCGGCGACTCGATTGCCCATGATTTACGCGCCCCGCTGACGCGTATCCGCAACAGGCTCGAAGCCAATCTGCAAGCGCCGGACGGGGAGGCAAAAGAGGCGCTGGCGCAGACCTTGAAAGACATGGATCAGATACTGACCACATTCAACGCCGTCTTGCGCATTGCCCGCCTCGAAGCGGGCGAACAGCGCCAGGCGCTCAGCCCTCTTGATCCGGCTCCTCTGGTGCATGATATGGGCGACATGTTTGCCCCCGTCTGTGAAGATTCCGGGCTGGAACTTTTAACCGAAACGCAAGAGGGATTAACCATTCGCGCCGATCAGGGCTTGTTGGCGCAGGCCATATCAAACCTTCTGGACAATGCCATAAAATACACTCCCGCTGGTGGCGCGATCGCCCTGCGCTTGCGCAAACGCAGCGACGAGCGGGTTGAAATTTCCATTACCGACACCGGGCCGGGCGTCCCTGCGGAACAGCGCGAGGCTATTTTGGGGCGCTTTGTTCGTCTGGAAGAAAGCCGCTCGCAACCGGGCAGCGGCCTTGGATTGGCGCTGGTCAAGGCGGTTGCAGATTTTCACGGGGCCGCGCTGGAATTGGCCGAAGGGGCCGGATCCAGCGATGGCAAGGGCGAGGGCCTGCGCGTTGCCCTTGTTTTCCCCCGCGTGCGCAAAACGCGCCAGAAACACGCCGAAAAAAGGCCAAAAATGACCAATAGTGACCGATAGGTGACCTAATTGCCTTTTCTCATCTCACGGATTGCGTCATGGTGGCCCCGTGAACACAAAAACCGATAATTTTGCGGCGCGCATAAGCACCCCATTGGCGGCCCTGCTGGATCATGTTGGCGGGCATGCTCCTTATCTTGCCGATCTGATAACCAAGCGTAGCGCCCTGGTTAAAGCGCTCGGTACCACCAGCCCCGAAGCGCTTTTACAAGACATTATCACCACCAGCCGCAGCGCCTGGGTGGATGCGGACATGGAAGCTTTAAGCGTCATTTTGCGCGCCGCCAAAAAGGACATCCACCTTTTGTGCGCGCTGGCCGATAATGGCGGCGTCTGGCCCCTTGAAACGGTGACCGGGGCGCTCACCGCCTTTGCCGATGCCGCCTTGCACGCGGCGCTGTGCGGCGCGGCAAAAGAATGCCATGCCCACGGCTGGTTGCCCGCCGCCCCAGATCCAGATGATGAAAGCGCCCCGATACCCGGCCTGTTTGCCATCGCCATGGGTAAATACGGGGCGGGCGAGCTGAATTATTCGAGCGACATTGATTTTACGCTTTTTTATGACCCGCAAGAAACACAAGACCAATTGGGAGCCGATCCGCTGCGTGTCGGCAAGCGTCTGGTGCGGCGCATGGTTACGATTTTGGAAGCGCGCACACCGCAAGGCTATGTGTTTCGCACCGATTTACGTTTGCGCCCCGACCCCTCATCAACCCCGCCACTTATGTCCACCGGGGCGGCGCAGGTGTATTATGAAACACTTGGGCAGAACTGGGAGCGCGCGGCCTATATCAAGGCCCGCATTTGCGCCGGGGACCAGGCCGCCGGGCAGGCGTTTCTCGCCTCGCTTGAGCCTTATATCTGGCGGCGGCATCTGGATTACACCGCCATTGAGGACATTCACGCCATCAAGCGGCAATTTCACGTCAGCGCCGATGCGGACGGCTTTATGGTTCCCGGTCATGATGTCAAGCTGGGGCGCGGCGGCATTCGGGAAATCGAATTTTTTGTGCAAACGCAACAGCTTATCCTGGGCGGACGGCACAAGAACTTGCGTGCGCAGACCACGTTGGGAGCTTTATCGGCGCTGAGCAAAGCGGGGCATATCCCCGCCGCACATAAAGATGAATTGCGCACCGCCTATCGTCTTTTGCGCTGCGCCGAACACGCCGCGCAAATGCGCCATGACAAGCAAACCCACACCATGCCCGAAGAGGATGAGGCGCGCGCCCATATCGCCGCTTTATGCGGCTTTGCCGCAGTGCAGGCCTTTGACGACACCATGGGCCAAACCTTTCGCACCGTACACAGAATTTGCAGCGCGCTTTTTGAGGCCGAAGGCTCTTTATCAACGGACAAGGGCAATCTGGTGTTTACCGGCGTTGAGGATGACCCGGAAACCGTACGCGCCTTACGCGCCAAGGGGTTTGAGAATCCTGCCCATTTTTTGGAGCGGATGCGGGCCTGGCACGGCGGGCGCATTCGCGCCACACGCAGCGCCCGCGCCCGCGCCCTTCTGACCCGGCTGGGGCCTGAACTGGTTGATGCTTTGGCGCAGACAAAAACCCCGGACGCGGCATTTTGCGCCTTTCGCGACTTTTTTGAACGCCTGCCGGCGGGCCTGCAGGTTTTATCCCTGTTTGCCAATAATAGCGGCCTGTTAAGTGTGGTTATCCGGCTTTTGAATACCGCGCCGCGATTGGTCAGCGCGTTTTCACAGCGCCTTAGCGTTCTTGATGTGATGCTGGATCCAGGTTTTGCCACCCCGATTGCCGACGATCCGCAAAGCGGCCGGGCACTGGTCAGCGCCGCAATAGCCGGGGCCGAAACCTTTGAACAGGCCTTGCTGGCGGCGCGGCAAATCACGTTGGAAGAACGCCTGCGCATCGGCACCCAAACCGTGCTTGACGGTCTGCCGCCTTTGCATGCCGGACAGGCTCATAGCGCCCTGGCGCACGGCAATATCGAAGGGTTGGCCGCCCTGTGTATAAAAGAGATGGAATCGCGCCACGGCACAGTCCAGGCCCATTGGGCCATTTTGGGGCTGGGCAGTCTTGGCAGTCAGGACATGCACGAAGGCTCGGACCTTGATTTAATGCTGCTCTACGCGCCGTTTGATGACAAAGCACAAGGGCAGATGCCCCCGGCGCATTATTTTACCCGCTTTACCCGCCGCCTGATCAATACCCTTAGCGCCCCCATGGGTGAAGGCGGACATTATGATATTGATGTCCAATTGCGCCCGTCCGGCAAAGCCGGTCCCGTGGCGGTCAATATCGATAGTTTTATCACCTATTATCAGCGCGAGGCCTGGTCCTGGGAAAGGCTGGCTTTAAGCCGGGGCCGTACCATTTATGCCTCGGATCCGGACTTTTCGCACCGGGTACAAGAAACCGTAAAAGATATTCTTGAAACCCCCGACCCGGAAAAAAATATTATCGCAGATACCATTGAAATGCGCGCAAGGCTTTTGAAAGAACAGCCGCCAAAAGGCCCCTGGGACATCAAACACAGGGCCGGGGGCTTACGGGATATTGATCTGACGCTCCGCGCTTTGATGTTGCATCATGCCTCTGGAAAACCGGGCCTGCTTGCCACCAATGGTGACGCTGTGATTGAGGCTTTGGCCGCTATACCCGTGCTGAAAGACGATGATGCGCGCGCCCTGAAGCAAAGCTGGCATGTCGGCAGCGCGATTATCCAGCACCTGCATCTGGCTTATGACGCGCCAGAGACATTGCGCACTTTGCCGACCACTATGGCCCGCCAGCTTGCAAAAGCTACCGGCCTTGCCATAGCCGCTGATGATTACAGCCAGTTTGATGCTTTGTTTGCGGCTTCTGCCGCCATATGTGACAAACTTTTAATGTTGGAAACGACAGGTTATCCCACGCCAAGCGTTTGACATCATGGAACGGGGCCAAATGGAGAAAGACATGAAACATATATTGCTCACGACAACGCTCGCGCTGACCCTTTTGCCGCTTGGCGCACGGGCACAAAATGCCCCACCGCTCATGCCGCCAGGACCACCGCCAGCGCCCATGTTCGCGCAGGCTGATCTTGACCATGACGGTAAAATCACCAAAAGCGAAGCCAAGGCCCATCGCGGCACCATGTTCGATAAAATGGACGCGGATGGAGACGGGTTTTTGTCCGACGACGAAAAACGCCTGATGCACCGCAAACATCAATTTGGGCGCCGTATGCATCATGCGCAAAACCGGATGATGCATAAAAAAGCGCTGGATACGGACAAGGACGGTACAATTTCGCAAGCCGAATTCATGGCCGGGCCGTCACCGTTTTTTGACCGCATGGACACAAACAAGGATGGGACCATCAGCGCCGCAGAACATGCCGCCATGAAGCAAAAACACTTTGCCCGCATGGACGTTAATGGCGACGGTGTGCTGTCCCCCGATGACCGCAAGGCGATGCGCAAAAAACACAAACAAAAGGCCAAAGAGAAACAGGCCAAAATGGATTTGGATAAGGACGGGCGCATCTCCCGCGATGAATTTATCACTGCCCATGGGACGATGTTCACCCGCCTTGATGCCAATAAGGATGGTGTGATTACCCGCGATGAAGCCATGGCAGGACGGCCCCATCATGCGCCCTATGCCCCCCCTCCATCGCCTCACTA
>JALWSB010000031.1 GCA_027080345.1 Robiginitomaculum sp.
GGCTTTCACCAACCAGAATGGCGCGCGCGCCTTTGCTGCGCACATCGTGTGCGTCTTTGGCCGTATGAATGCCGCTTTCTGATACCAAAAGTGCGTTTTTTGGGGCTGCGGCGGCAAGGTGTGCTGTGGTGCCCAGGTCGGTTTCAAAGGTTTTCAAATTGCGATTATTAATGCCAATCAGCCGGGCACCAAGCCCGCACGCCCGTTGCATTTCGTGCGCATTATGCACCTCGACAAGAACGTCCATTTTCAAGTGCCGTGCCAGATCATAAAGCCTGTGGGCGGTTTCATCGTCCAAAGCGGCCATAATCAATAAGACACAATCTGCACCCAGAGCGCGTGATTGAGCAATCTGCCAAGGGTCAATCATAAAATCCTTGCGCAAAACCGGTAAAGTGCAGGCCGCGCGCGCCGCGCCTAAATAGGTATTATTACCCATAAAATATTGCTGGTCGGTGAGGACGGAAAGGCATGTTGCGCCGCCGTCCTGATAAGCACTGGCCAGGGTGGGCGGGTCAAAATCTTCGCGGATCAGGCCCTTGGAGGGGCTGGCTTTTTTTATCTCGGCAATCAGCGCCAGGCCGGTATTGTCGGCATTTTTTTCAAGAGCGTTCAGGAACGGGCGCGGCGGGGCTGCTTCTGCGGCCATATCCAGCATCTCTTCCATTGAGGTTTGCTTGCGCCCTTGCGCCACTTCCCCTTTTTTGGTTTCCAGTATTTGGTCGAGTATGGTCATGGGGTATCCGCGTTTGATATGCGCACAAGGCGCTCCAGCGCACCTTTGGCCGCGCCGCTGGCTATGGCCTTACGGGCCGCCTCAAGACCATCCTCAATAGTATTGACCGTGTCACTGATCATCAGCGCGGCGGCGGCATTAAGAATGGCAATGTCATGAAAAGAGCCGGGCTTGCCATCAAGAAGATCACGTATGGCGCGCGCATTGTGTGCCGGGTCACCGCCTTTTAGCGCGCGCTCATCACATAAGTTGAGGCCATAATCGCGCGGATCAAAGGTAAATGTGGTCACCGCGCCATTTTCAAGGGCGCTGACGTGCGACGGAGCAGTCAGGGTCAACTCGTCAAGGCCATCATGGCCATGCACCACCCAGGCGCGTTCACAGCCCAAAGCATGCAAGGCTCTGGCCAGAGGGTCGGTCCAGCGGGCGGCAAAAACGCCCACTATCTGGCGGCGAACGCCGGCCGGATTGGATAAGGGGCCAAGCAGATTAAACACCGAGCGTATGCCCAATTGTTTGCGTGCATCGGCCACATGGCGCATGGCGCTATGGTGCGCCGGGGCAAACATGAAACCGATATTGGCCCCATGCATACACGCTTCGATCTGCGTAGGGGGGATATCAAGGCGCACACCAAGGCGCTCTAAAACTTCGGCAGAGCCGGAAAGGGAGGAAAGGGCCTTATTGCCATGCTTGGCAACAATAGCCCCCGCGCCAGCCGCAATCAGCGCCGCCGCTGTGGAAATATTATAGGTGCCTTTGGCATCGCCTCCCGTGCCGCATGTATCTATGGCATTGGCGGGGGCGGCAACGGGGGTCAGACGCTCACGCAGGGCGCGCGCGCCTTCGGCGATAATTTCTTCGCTCTCACCAAGTGTGCGCAAACCCATGAGAAATGCCCCAATTTGCGCCTGTTCGGCCTGCCCATCCATAATCAGGGAAAAGGCGCGGCGGGCCTGCGCCGCCGATAAAGCCTGGCCCTGGGCGAGGGTTTCCAGAATCGCGGGAAAATCGCTCATGCGGCCTGGGCTTTCAGGCCGCATAGACCCAGAAAATTGGCCAACAATTTGTGCCCGTGTTCGGAGGCTATGGATTCAGGATGAAACTGCACCCCGTGAATGGGACGCGTGACATGGCGCAAGCCCATAATCTCGCCGTCTTGCGTCTGCGCATTGATTTTCAGGCAGGCGGGCAGGGTGCCGCGCTCGACCGCCAGACTGTGATAGCGGGTGGCTTTAAAGCCGTTGGGGATGCCGGTAAACACCCCGCTGCCGTCATGCTCAATTGTGCTGACTTTACCGTGCATGAGCGTTTTTGCAGCAATTATATGCCCGCCAAAAACCTGGCCAATGGCCTGATGCCCAAGGCAAACCCCCAATATGGGCATTTCTTTTGGGGCTTTTTCCAATAGCTCAAGGCAAATCCCGGCTTGATCCGGGGCGCACGGACCAGGAGAGAGTAATATCCCCTTTGCCCCCAAGGAGAGGGCTTCGTCCGCCTTGATCTGATCATTACGAATAACGCGGGTTTGCGCGCCCAGTTCTTGCACATAATGCACAAGATTATAGGTAAAGCTGTCGTAATTATCGATAACAAGGAGCATGGCGTAAAATCGCTAAATGTGTGTGGCGCAGATTAACGTCTCTGGCGGGGCTGCCAAGAGGCAAGGCGCATATCGGGCAGAAAAAAGCCGGGCGGAAAATCCACCCGGCTTTGATCGTGTTTGAAAGAGTGATCTTTCTAGAAGCTTTTCCGCAGAGCCACACCGTAAGTGCGCGGCTCATTCGGATAGGCATTTACCGTGCCAGCTTGCACCACACCGGGGAACGCGCTGGTGAAGAATTTATCCTTCGTCAGGTTACGAACCCAAAAGCGTAAATCAACGCCATTGGCGAAGCTAAAGCCGGTGCTGGCATTAAAGAGATTAACTGTCCGGCGTGGCGCCAGAACCTCAACCACCCTAACACCGCTTTCATATTGGTAATCACCGCGGAGGAACCATGAGACGCCATTGGCAAAATCATGCGTATAGGTGGCTGATGACGAAATGCTGACTGATGAAATGCCAGCAGGCTTTTGCCCTGAAAGGTCAACAAGAGTCCCGCCTGGTCCCGGGCCATTAACGAAGGAATCAAATTTTGGATCGAGAACAGTCGCTGCAACAGTCAGTGTCAAAGGATCAATCGGGGTGAAGCTCGCATCAACTTCAAACCCTTGCACGGATTCCTTACCGGCATTGGTCAGCGAGAACCCGGTGCCCAGGAACGTATTGTTCTGGAAGCCCTTAATGGTCTCATCAAACACGGCGATATTAATCGCGCCACGATCAAAGCGTGCTTTCAAGCCTGCTTCAAACACAGTCGATTTTTCCGGTCCGGCAAAACGACCAAGGAAGGTCAGATTTGGCAGGCCCAGGCCAGCGGCGAGAATGGCGGCCTGATCAGAGGCAAAGGGGCGTGAATCGCGAGAGGTATTCCACGACGAGGCTTTAAAGCCTGTGGCCCCACTGACATAAACATTGACATTGTCATTGACTTCAAAAGCAGCGCGCGCCGTCCATGTCAGCTTGTTATCACGCGTCTTGCCGTTTTCCACAGCATTGGGAAAGGCCAGGAAAGGCGGCAGGAATTGTAAAGGTTGCAAACCGTTTATTACCGCGCCTCTCGCACCACTTAGCAAGTTACCAAAAGCTGCCGCACCGGGAACACCGCCAAGACCAGCGCAAGCTGCGACACTGGATACTGCGGCAATGTTCGCGGGGCTGATCGGTAAGGCACCTAACCCGCAGGCTGTGGAGATACCGGCAAAGGCCGCGCCAGTCGCCGGATTGGCAAGTGCAATTTCGGTAACGCCACCGGCAGTATTCAGATCAAGCCCGCTGAATGGTTCGGTAACCAGGGCACTGCCCGAGACGGTCTTATGGTCATTGGTATAGTTGAGGCCACCGGTAAGCGTCAGGCGATCCGTTGCATGGAAATCAAGTGTGGCGAAAGCTGAATAAGCTGAATTGTCCTGCTTGAACGTGTCAAAAAGGCCAGTACCGTTGGCAAAAAATGAACCAGGTGCGAAGCCGTTGAACGCTTCAATAGTGCCCAATATGGCAGGGTTGCCTGCAAGGATATCCACATAGCTCCGAAATTGCGCACCCGCAACAACCGAGTTGTTAACCTTGACGTCTTCATTGAAATAAAAGCCGCCCAACATCCAGTCAACTCTGTTGTCTCCCGTCGAGGTCAACCGTAACTCTTGCGTATAGGTATCGGTCTGGTTGTGGAATGTCACATCGCGCAGTAAATCGGCTGTTGTGAAGTCCGCATCATAGTCGGCAAAACTGTCATTGCCGCGATAAGATGTGATCGAGGTCAGGGAAAAGCCGTCAAAATCACGATCAATGTGCAGTGAAATGCCGCCATCATCGACCGTATTGCGTGGATTTTTATTGGTGAAAGCCCTATAGGCAAACGGGTTGGCCGGATCAGCCAACTGGCCACCCAACAAAGCAATTGCGCCAGCAGTCGGACCATTTGTAAAGTTGGTAACATGGCAGCAAATTTCATCAATTTCGCCATAATCTGCGATCACCCTGATATCCAGATTGTCTGATGGTGAAAACAGCAATTGGCCGCGTATGTTAAACCGGTCGCGATCATTACTTTTCTTGAGCGCCGGGTTGTTATTTTTGACATAGCCATCGCGTTTATTGAGGCTGCCGCCAATGCTGGCCGCGACTTTGTCCGAAAGAGGGCCTGAAAAATAGCCTTTGAGTTGATAAAAGTTATAATTACCGGTGCCAGCTTCGACATAGCCGGTAGGGTCGAATGATGGTTTGGCGGAAACAATGCTGATAACACCAGCCGAGGCATTCTTGCCAAACAGTGTACTTTGGGGGCCGCGCAAAACTTCAACGCGTTCAAGTTTGGGCAAGTCGGCAATTTGCGCCGCAGAGCGGGAGCGGTAAACGCCATCAATAAAAACGCCGACCGAAGGCTCAACGCCGGGGTTGTTGGCACCATTACCAAACCCGCGAATGATGAATGTCGTGTTGGTCGATGTTTGCAGCGTGGAAACGCGCAAAGAAGGCACGACTGATTGCAAATCCGAAAGGTTGACAATCTGTGTTTTTTCAATGGTATCGGCATCAGTCACGCTGACCGCGACAGGTGTTGATTGCAGTGTTTGTTCCCGCTTGGTCGCGGTAACGATGATTTCGTCTTCCATTTGTGCCAAAGCAATACTCGGCACAGCCAGTGATGCTACCAGTGCGGTTGTCGCAATGGCACGCAATTTAAGTGTAGACATATTATTCCCCTCTGTGATGGCGACTCTATCACGCCTTACGGGCATTTGAGCATTTTGGATGCGATGCGTCCAGTATGAAACAGATGTTTTATCGCCACAAACGCAATTTTTTTCTAGTTTTTACAATCTGTATGGGCAGCACGGCGAATTTCTGCCCGTATTTCGGGAAACCAGCCAATCATGCCCGCCAAAGCCTGGCAGGTTTCTTTTATGTTTTTGAAACGGCTGTCTTTATCGAGTTTCCCGACAAGGCTTTCGACAGTGATGCTATTCTGGCTGAGCCGGATACCGCCATCGGAGGCGGTATCCAGAATCATAACCGGGCCGTCATTGTCTGCGTTCCATGCCGGCCATAAGGGCGATTGCCCATTCGTGCCTTTGCCCGGCGTGCCGGTTTTGGCAAAATTTGCCCAATACCCCATTATGGCGCTGGACAGGGCATCGCGCTCTTTGGCGCCGGATTTTGGAAACACCGCCCCATTGCCAACAGGGAAGGTGGCAAAGCCATTAAAGACAAAGGGTAATTCCATGGCATGGCCAGCCCCCAGAAGAAGCGCCATGTCTGTCCCTAAAAACGAGCCTTCTTCATCCCAGTCAAAACGATAGGTGAAGACCGGGGCCTGATTGTGGGCGCTTAACCGCCGGGCCTGGGTATCCACAGAACGCAGACGCCAGGTGGCGCTCTCATATTCGGCTTGCAAGGCATAGACGCGTTTATTGCGCGGGCGCGGCAAAAAGCCGAGGAATTTTTTGACCAGTTTGGGGTTGGTAATATTAAAGAGCTTTGTCTCATCCCGATTGGTGCCGGTAATGACCGGAACAATGGGAAAGGCAGGATTATCCAGTGCCGCCTCCAGGCTGGGGGCGGTGAGCAGGATATTGTCGGCAATGATCAAAGGCGAACCTGGCTCGGTTTCATTGTTTTCCTGCGCCGCTTCATAAATATCACGCGCGGATGCACTCCGCATGAAATCGGCAAGGGCGGCCGGATCCAGCCCGTCTTTGGGGGACAGGGCGGCAACAACCGCTTTGGCCCCTTTATAATCCCAACCGGCTCCTTTTTTAACGCCGTTTTCGGCCTCATCCATGCTGTGCGACGTAAAATAGCCGCTCTCTATAATGGCCCCTTTGAACAAGCCTTGTGCGCGGGGCAGGGCGATCAGGCTGGCGACATCATGACCGCCCGCGGATTCGCCAAAGATAGTAACAGAATTGGCATCGCCGCCAAACGCGCCAATATTTCGCTTCACCCACTGCAGGGCAGCAATCATATCAAGATCGGCAAAGTTTGGGCTTTTGTCATCGGCGGATTTTGCACTGGCCCGCAAAGCCGGGTGCGCAAACCAGCCAAATGGCCCCAACCGATAATTTATCGTAACCACGACAAGGTTTTCGCGTGTGCTCAAATATTCCGAGTCATATTGTCCGCCATAACCCCACACATTGCTACCGCCATGAATAAAAACCATAACCGGCAAGCCGGGCTTGTCTTTTGAGACTGGGTTGGCGGCGTTTGCCGGCGCCCATACGTTAAGATAGAGACAGTCCTCATCACCAACCAATGTGCCCAGATCATCATTTGTGTCGGCCGAGCGCGCCCGCTGCACACAGCGTTTGCTCATATCAAGCGCTTCAAGAGTACCATCCCACGGGGCGAGGGGGCGCGGCGCCCGCCAGCGTAAATCACCAACTGGCGGCGCAGCATAAGGTATGCCGGCCCATTGATAGGCCCCGGCCGGGGTCAGGGAGCCAACAACATCGCCGCTGTCAATATGGCGCAGGCTTTGGTGTTCGACCTGTGGCAAAGAAGCGGTCTTTTTCTTGCCCTGACAGGCAGAAACGAGAAAAACAACGCTCAAAAAAATTAACACTTGGCCAAACAGCTTCATGACATGCTCCAGAATATATGCCGGTAATTGGGGGTAAGCCGGGGTGCAAAGTCAAGATCAACACGGGGATTTGATTTTAGCCGAGGATAAAAGGGCACGATTCCAAGGGATTGCGCATTTGACGTAATTTTCTGTTAAGCTGGGTGAATCCTTCCTTTACGCAACACCTTGTATTTACAGTAAAAAAATCTTTATTGCTTTAACGGATTAGCAATCATCAGGGGGAAAAATCATCAGTGTGGAGCGATCCACGAATGGTGTTTAGCCCGGATCCAAAAGGAAAATCAGGACCGGAAAAATAAATAGGGGAAGATGTTATGGCATTTACCGAAAGCGAAGTGAACGAAGCCCATGCGGCGCTGGAATCGGCACCTGATGCGGACGATTTAAACCGGTTGGGCCTGATTTATTCAACTGGCGATGGTCCGTCCTTGGATATGGTCGAAGCGCATAAATGGTTTAACCTGGCCGCCTTGCATGGCTGCATGGAAGCCAAAACCTATCGCTCTGAACTGGCCGAGCAAATGGCCACTGCGCAAATCCTGAAAGCCCAGCGCAAAGCCCGCAAATGGTTGCAAGGCCATAAAATTTCCTGAAAAGATTTGAGCGGTGGGTGGCTTTTACGGCCCGGTGATGCCCGGGCTGAGGCCACCGCCACCAAAGTAATAAGACAGGGAAAAGCTGACCGGCAAGGCATCACGAATGTATTGCTGCATAAACAGGCCGATATTGGCAATGCGGGACCGGGGCACATAGATAACATCGCCGCGTTGCAGGGGAATGTTATCTGTCGGTGCGCCTTTATGAAGAAGCGTTTTGAGATTGATTTTTCTCATCATCGGGCCACCATTGGGATGTCGCCTGATAAGGATGACTTCGCGGGTTTTGGCCGTATTCTTGAACCCGCCAGCCATGGTAACAGCTTCCAGCGCACCAATGCGTCCAGGCATTGTGAAAACGCCAGGTTGTCCGACCTCTCCACCAACAAAAATCTGTTGCGTTCCAAAGGTGCGCGGCGTGATATCAATCTCCGGGTTGATCAACTGACTGGAAAGCGCAATTCGTAATTTCTCTTTGAGCTGGGCAATTGTCAGATTTGCCGCCATAACCGGCTCGGCAAGGGGCATTTGTACGCGGCCATCCGGGCCGACAACCAAAAGACGCGATAATTCCGGTGCTGAATAGACGATAATGTCGAGCTGATCACCGGGCAAAAGCCGGTATTGAGGCTCTTCGGCAACCCAGGGGCGAAAGCCCGCATTCGTGTAATCGGCGCTGGCCGGGCGGGTGGCTGGCGCGTGGTGGGCCACCTGATTCACGTATTTTGACGTGCCATTGCCTGTTGGATAGCGCGAATAATGCCCCGATGAGGATGTGCTGCTGCAGGCCGCAAGCGCAAAGGCCATGGCAATGACCAACCAAAACCCTGTAATTGTCGATGCTTTCATCTGGCCCACCAAAAAGAATCCCTTAAAAATGAACAATAACCTAAAAGTTAACGAGAATGGTTAGGATTTGTTAAACAAGTAAAGATGATGATGGGCGCCTCATTAAGTCAAGTACGGATTCTATGACACACCACACAGGCAATATGGCAGACCCTGATGCGCCCGACCCACGCGGCTGGGCGGCGTTGAGCGCGCTCTCCATATTTGATGTTATCGGGGCCTTGTGGCGCAAAAAATTGGTGATGTTCGTCATTTTTATCGTACTGTTCACCCTTGGCATGGCCGGGGTGATGACCTTGAAAAAACAATATACGTCCCAGGGGCGTATTTTGGTTCAATACGGCGAGGAATATATTTATAATCCGGTGATCGGTACGGCCGGGCAGGGAACGGCCTATACGGCGGATCAGATGATTCAGGCCGAAGTCGGTTTTTTTACCGCCTCTGAGTTGCCCCAACGGGTTTTGAAAAAAATAGGCCTGCGGCGCATTTACCCCAAATTGGCGAAAATGTATGAGGAAAAACCCGCAAAACGGGCTGCAATTCTTGGCGCAGCCAGACAGCAAATGACCAAGAATCTTGGGGCCTTTACGGCGCCGAACCAGCCGCTTGTTACCGTAACATTTCGCCATAAAAACCCGCAAATCGCCAGGGATGTCCTGAACGCCTATATTGATGAATACCTGAAATACCGGCGGCAGGTTTTACTCGACAGTGGCAAGACCGGGTTTGCCAATGAACGCGAAACAACAGAAGAGTCTTTACGCCGGATCAACAAGGAATTGCAGAGCTTTCTAACCAGGTACGGGATTGGCGACTTTATGGCCGAACGCGCCGCCCAGTCGGTGCGTATTGCGGCTTTGCGGGATCAATTACTGGCCGCCCACTCGCGCCAGAGTGAGATTATTGGCGCGCTGGCGGCGATTAATGCCAAGCTGCAATCCATCCCGCCAACAATCAAGCAATACTCCGATGATACCAGCGCCGGGCAATTGGCCGACCTTAAATTACAAAGAGAACAATTGCTCTCTAAATACAAGCCGTTATCAAAGCCTGTTCAGGCGATGAATGCGCGGATAAATCGCTTGCAAAGCTATCTGAACAATGGCGGCGGCGGCGCTTCTGGCACGACGCGCACCGGCGTCAATACGGTTTATCAAGGCTTGCAAACGAGCAAGCTGGCCCTCGAGGCAGAACAACAGTCAAACAGCCGTAAAATCGCGACTCTGGAGCGCCAGATTAAGGCGGTAAGAGGCCAGCAACTGAAATTTCAAAAGCTCTATCCTGAATACCAGCGTTTGGCCAATAAAGCCGATGTTATGGAAAAAAACTACGTGCGTTTTGCGGCCCGTGAGCAAGAGGTCCTGACCCGGCGCAATCTGGCCCGCGAACAATCTGATAATATTCGGGTTATCGAGCGCCCAATGGTGCCTGTGCGCGGCAAATCGTTCAAGAAACCGGCGGCTATTCTGGCCTTTTTATTTGCGGCCTTTACGGCTCTTAGCGTTGGCTTGCTGATGGCGCTGACTAATCTGGCCAATAACCCGCCGCGCCGCCTGCGCCGCTTCGTTAAAGACGATCCTGCGCCGGATGGGGGCGGGCGCGGTGCAGGTGTGCCGACGCCGCCAAGACCACCTGCGCCACCGCCAGCGCCAAATCCGGATATGCCGGTTTTGGCGGACATCGGCCCGCAAAACAGGCACGCTTAACAGCCTTTTAGTCACATCTCGTTAACCATGATTGCTGTTTACTGAATACGACAAGGATTCGGATAACGGCATATGTTTGATTTGCGAAATGAATTGCGCGGCGTGGTGGATATCTGCACAAACCTGAAGCGCCAGCCGCAAGGGGCGGTGATTCAGTTTATGGGCACGCGCAATGGGGTCGGTGTATCGACCTGCGCCCGGGCGCTGGCGCGGATCATGGCGCCGCGCGATAAAAAGCCGTTATGGCTTATGGATCTCAATTTTTACGAAAACACACAATACCGGTTTTTTGCCTCGCGCCGGGCGCAGGGCTTTTACGGGGCCATTGGCGCGGCCCGTGATGCGGCTTTGGGGCAACAGCCCTTTTGGCGTGTGCACCCGGCATTGACCCGCCAGGATGGGCGCAAAGCCGGGGACCGGTATTATTTGCGCATGCATCAGGTCGGCCAGCATCACCTGCTTGTCAGCCATTTTCGCAATGACCTTTTACGGCCCGGACAGGGGGTCAGCCTGCGCCCGGCCAAAGCCTATTGGCAAAGCCTGCGCCATACGGCGGGCCTTACCATTATTGATGCGCCGCCTTTGGGGCGCAGCAAAGGCGGGCTTGTCAGTGCGCTTGCAGCGGACGGTGTTATCTGCGTTGCTGATCCAAGAGACGGGTTGGCGGGGCTGCATCATTTGCGGGCTTGCCTCGAAGCGCGCGGGGCGCGCTGTCTCGGGGTTGTTTTCAACGCCCCGGGCAGATCTGCGCACACGACCACACAGGTGGCGGCGCAATGACCATGGCGGTCGCCGGCTGGTCTGGTGATGACGCGGCTGGCCGCTCTGGCTGGACGCTTGGCCGGGCCTTTGCCGGTATAGAGCTTGTGATTATTGTTCTGGCCTTGCTGCTTTTTTCCCAAGGTCTGCTCAGCCTGTTATTCGTTCCTGAAAATGCCACTGAAGGGCCGGCCTGGATGCGGGCCATTTTTTACCCGTTTTACATGGCAACATTAGTGTTTATTGTACTGCGTCCCAGGTCCAGCCTGAATGCCATAGCCCGCTCTTTTCTTCTTCTTCTGCCGGTTTTAATGGCCTTTGCCTCTTATCACTGGTCGATCATGCCCGATGCCAGTTTTCGCCGCGCTATTGCCTTGTTTATGACCACGCTTTTCGCCATTTATCTGGCCTCACGTTATGATTGGGCTGATTTTATCGAAGTGTTGGCCGCCACCTTTGCCCTCTTGGCGGTGATGTCTTTTCTCATGGCCGTTTTGATGCCCTCAAAAGGCATTATGCATGAAATTTATCCCGGGGCCTGGGCCGGGATATGGTATGGCAAAAACGATCTTGGGATGAATATGGCCAAGGGGGCGCATCTGTTTTTGTGCGCCATGATCTTTCGGCCCAAAAGGGCCTGGCTGTGGGGCGGATTTTTGGTGCTGGCAACACTTTTGGTGCTGTTATCGACATCCAAAACATCCCTTTTGGCGCTTCTTCTGGGGCTTGGCGGTGTTGGCGCACTTTACGTCTTTCGGCGCGGGCCGCTCATCGGTATTCCGCTGGTTTATTTTGCTGTTGTGTTTGGCGTTGGCATAGTTCTAGGGGTTGAATATGCACCAAAGTTCATGTTTGGCCTGATTGGCAAGGAACCGACCCTGACCGGGCGCACGGATATATGGGAAGCGCTGTTTACGCAAATCAAGGACCATCCCTGGTTTGGTCATGGCTATGCGGTTTTCTGGCTGGATGAAACCGGCCCGGCCTTTTGGGTGCGCCAACGCACCGAATGGCTGGTGCCGACGGCGCATAATGGCTGGCTGGAGACCTGGCTTTCCATAGGGCTTGTGGGTGTTGTTTTGTTCGCCATTGCCTATGTTTCGACGCTGATTGCGGCCCTGCGGGGCCTGTTGCGGGGTAAAGCGGCCTATTGGGCGCTTATTTCAACCCTGGTATTTTTATTATTTTCCATCTCGGAAAGTAACATCTTGCAACAAAACAATCTGGGCTGGGTTCTGTTTGCAGCCACGGCGGCCAAGCTCTTTGGTGCCCGTCCTTTATCCTTCAAAGAAGCGCATCACCATAAAAGCGCGGCTCCAGACCTTTGAACCAGAGCGCCTTGCCCAGCCCTTGCGCGGCTTTATCCAGCATGCTGGCGCGCCCGTCCATCCCCAGCGCCCACATAAACGCGGCCCCAAGGCCATACACCCCGACTTGTCCCAGCCCGGCCAGCATCCAAAATGCCAGCCCGGCAATATCGCGATGTTGCCAACAGGTTTGTGATGGCCCCTGACCAAAGGCAAACGCCTTGGAAAGGCTGAATTTCAAGGTCGCCCGGTCGGGGGGGATGTCCTCGTTAACACTGGCAGTGGCGGCCCAGGCAATGCGCGCACCGTCGTTCAATGCCTTGGAAAACAGCATATCATCTTCGCCGCCAATCTCATTGGTGGCATTGTCAAAAAGTGGTGGATCATTAAAAAACTTTGCCCGTTTCAAAAGGCTGTTGCCACAGCCATAATAGGTTGAAATCAGGCACGATTGGGCCGGCCCTTCGCGGGTAAAGCGCGCCTCTATATAGTCTTTGTGCGGGGCATTTTTGATCAGGCGGCCACGCACGGGGCCAAAAACCAGATCGGCATTAAATTTTTCCTGCGTATCAAGAAGCCCGGCCAGCCAGCCATCGCACGCGGTTTCATCATCGTCGAGAAAAGCAATCAGCCGGCCACGGGCCAGGGACAAGGCCGCATTGCGGGCATTGGCAACGCCGGGATTGGGTTCGTGGCCATAAACAATAGGCCAGCGCGGCGCGTTATCCAGCGTGGCAACAATGCCTCGCGCCGAGGCATCCGGGTCATTGTCCATAACAATAATTTCGACCATGGCTTTGACGCCATCTTGCACAAGCACGCTGTTAATCGCCCGCCTGATCCCTTCGGGGCGGCGAAATGTAGGGATGACAACCGAGACATCAGGTTTCATGCGGCGGCCTCACACGATGAAATAATGGTATGGGCGTCCTGTACCGTCCTGACCTCAAAATTATGCGCCTTGACTGCCGCGCAAACCGCACCGAATAGCGCGGGCGTACAGCCCCATTCACTGGGGTGATCGCGCACATCATGGGTATAGAAAATCAACCAGCCGGGCTTTTTTTGTAAATCATCAAGCACGGCCAAAATGCCGGGCAGGGCGTCCATGTCGCCCTCAATGGCAATGGCACTGAGCTGATGGGCATCGGCAAGGCGGCGGTTGATACCCGGGCGAACGCCGCGCAATGTGGTGTAATATTGGCCCAACAGCTTTTTGGTTGCGGCGGACACCTCCCCATAAGGAAAGGCGAATGAGGTCGGGTTTGGCGCGCCCAGGCGGGTCAAATGGTTGCGATTGCGCCGTGCCTCGTCGGCCACCACAACGGGCGGGTTGAGGGCGCAATCAATGTGGTTTTCCGTGTGACAGCCAATCTCATGGCCTTGGGCCACCAGCTTGGCTATGTCCTGCACGGTAAAAAGATCGCCTAAATGGTTATAGGCATCTTCAAAACTGGCGCTGGCATAGAATGTACCGCGCCAGCCGTGTTGCTCCAGCGTGCGCGCGCCAATAGCGGCCGCCGTGCGGGTAAAATCATCAAAGGTAAAGCTGACCAGCCGGTGCGCTCCGGCGCAATTAAGCGGCTTTCTGGCTTTTAGCCGTGTCAGGCGCCTTTGCAGTTTGCGCGACAGACCATCGGACGGGATATAGGGTGTGTTCATGACAAAGCCTCGGCATACCAGCTTGAGCGCCATAATTTCAGGGCCAAAATCCGCACCTTGAGGGGCGTAATCCCGGCCCGGTCACGGGCCAGAGCCGAAAAAATCGGGCGCAGGAGTGAAAATCCGGGAATGGCTCTGACCATGTTTGCCGCTTTCCAGCTTGGCAAGGCACGGGCCATTTCGGGGTGATTGCGGATAAAGCGCGCATAGTTTGCCGCCGAATCCTTGAAGCGTTTAACCAGCGTATCGGCGCTTTCCAGCCCCAAATGCAGCGCCGGATTATCTATATGCAGAATGTCATAACGTCTGGCTGCTCGCGCGGCCCATTCAACATCTTCCCAGCCCCAGCCGGAAAAGCCATTATCAAAAGGCGTATCGCGTAAAACATCGCGGTGCACCAAGAGGTTCGAGGTGCAGATATGTTTGGCCGGATGCTGGCTGCGGATGGCCGCAGGCAGGCAATCAGAGGTTTGCGAAAAGGCCTGATGCAGGGCGCATGACGGGTCCACGTTTTCGATGTCCGGAACGCTAAACCCCCCAAAGGCAATGGCCGGTGCGGTGGTTTTGATGGTGTTCATCCAGCGGGCCATAAAGTCCCCGTCTGCCGGTTCCATATCCGCATCCAGAAACAATACCCATTGCCCCCGCGCTGCATTGGTCAGGGCGTTACGGGCGCACGAGCGGCCCTTGTTGGTGGTTTCACTGATGAGCATGGCCGGGGTTTTGGCTGTGCGGACAGCATGGTTTATATTCTGGGTCAGTTTTGTATCCTGAGAACCATCATCATAAAGGATGATCTCCAGACCGGGCTGATGACTGGCATCGAGCTGATGGAGCAAGTTTGCCGGATCGTCCTTGTAGAAGGGGATAAGCACGCTGAGCGTAATGTCTTGGGCGTGTTGCCAGGCTTTATTGGTAATGGTGTTCATGATGCCACCACCTCGCCGCGTTTGCGCAGACGTTCAATTACGGTGCCTAAAAGGCGCTGACACCCCGCCAGATCGAGGGCGAGGGCCGCGGCGGCATAAAAAGCCGCGCCCAGTCCGGCCTTGGTAAATAACAGGGCCAGCGCCGCCCAGTTTTGTGGCATAGGGACCAGCATGACCCCGGCGGCCATAATAGCGCAGGCCAAAAGCGTTTTACCTGCCGCCAGCCAGGGCAGGGGCAAGGGAAAATAGCGCAAGCCGACAATGGCGCTGGCCACCATGCCCACAAAATAGGCAATAACCGTGGCAATAACCGCGCCTTGCAGCCCCATTTTTGGCAATAGGATTATATTCAGAACGATATTCAGAAGCGCCGGAACCGCCATCACCACCGCCATCATGCCGGTGCGTTTTGAAAGCGTGAAAGCCTCGTGCAGATAATATGTCATCACCCCGTTCATCAAACCGGCAAGGCTGATCCAGGGGATAATGCTGGCCGCTTCTTCGCGAAAGGCCGGGCCGGTCATAACACTGGCCAGCGGCACCGCCACCAAAGCCAGCCCGGTGGCGGCGGGAAAGGTCAGCAAGGCCATAAAACCAAAGGCCTTGCGCGCCATGGCGCGGGCCTCGTCCATGCTACCATGTTCCAGCGCGGCAATGGTCAGCGGCGCGGCGGCCATGCCGGCCCAGACAAAAATAACGTCCAGCGTACGGTTGGCCAGACCATAACCGGCCGTATAAACGCCCACCGACGCGGTGCCTAGAAACCCGGCAATCAAAAACCGGTCACCGCTGGAAAGCGCGTATTCAAGCACCAAAGAGAGGGATATCGGCACGCCATAAAGCGCAAAACCCCTGATTTGCGCCAAGGATGCCTTGCCGCCTTTGGCACGCTTCAAAAGGCGCGGCAGATCGAACAACAAGGCCATGCCGGCGGCCACCACCATGCCAATAATCGGCCCGGCGGCGCGCAAATCCGTTGCCGCCACCAAAATGACGCCAAGGCCAAAGCCGGCGCTGATATGGAAAAACTCAATCAGGCTATAACGGCCCACTTCGCGCGCCGCCTTGCGTGCCACCATGGTAAGGTTCAAGGCCGCGCGCAGCATGACGGCGGCAAAGGCATAACCGGCCAACGCTTTGAAATCTGTCGGGATGGGCAGGAAAATAAGGGCAACGGCCCCCAGAATAAAGCTTGCCCCCGCCAATACCGCCAGTGCGCCATAAGCGCTCGACAAGGTATCATTCAGGGTATTATCCGCTTCGGCGCGGGCATAAAAGCGCGCTAATGCCGCTTCCAGCCAGGTGAAAACAAAGGAATGAAAAAACGTCATGGCCGCCAAAATCAGGCCATAACGGCCATAGTCTTGCGGACTCATCAGCCGGGTCAGCAAAAATATGCCGCCAAATCCGGCGACGGCCTGGGCAATATTGACCGGCAAATATCCAAACAAGTGGCGCCAGAGCATGGCTTTCCTTACCTTTGGCGCGCTAGCGCGTTGTTAATGGATTGATGATAGAACAAACGCCCTAATGCCCCGTGAACAAAACGAAAAAAAATATAAAGGTTCTGAAAAGTGCATATCGATATTAAAAAACCATCTGAACTGAGCCAAAATGAGGTTGGGGCGTGGGCGGCCTTTCAGGCCCAAAACCCGGCCCTGTGCAGCCCGTATTTTAATGTCGAATTCGCGCAAACCGTCGAGCGCATCGGTGTCGATACACGCATTGCCGTTATGCGCGAGAATAATCAGGAAAAAGCCTTTTTTGCGTATCATCCGGGCATGATGGGGTATGCGCGGGTGCTCGCCGGGGCCTTGTCGGATTTTCATGGAATTGTCGCCGCGCCGGGCACAAAAATTGATATACGCGCCTTGATGCAGGCCGGTAAAATAACGCTTCTTCCCATGCGTTTTGTGCCCGCAGAGCAGGGCGCACTTGATGATGCATTGACGCCGCAGGATGTCTGTCACACCACCGATATTCAGGCCGGGTTCGATCATTGGTATGCACAGCAAAAAGGCAAACACGCCAAAGTTTTCAAACAGTTGCGTAATTCTGAACGGCGCCTTGAAAAAGCCTTCGGGGTTTTGGAATTTACTATGGAAGAGCCAGACGGTGCCGTTCTTGAGACCTTGCTTGAATGGAAAAGTGCGCAATACCGGGCCAGCCGTTTTTTTGATGTGTTTTCGCCCTCCTGGACGTCGGCATTATTGCGGGCTTTACATGCGCAAAGAGGCACCCCGTTTCGGGGACAATTATCCGTTCTGCGCGCCGGTGGTCGGCCGGTGGCCATTCATATGGGCATGCGCAATGCGCGCTGCGCGCATTACTGGTTTCCGGCGTATGATCCGGAATTTTCCAGCTATAGCCCCGGCCATATCCTGCTGATGAATATGATCAAGACCCATGCCGATGAAGGCGTTGGCACGATCCATCTGGGGGTTGGTGATTTTCGTTATAAACGCCATTTTGGTGGCGCAGAGACCCCCTTGGTGCATGGCACATTAAGTGCGCCATCGCTTTTGGCAGGCGTGCGCAGCGCATGTTATGCCAGCGAACGCCTGTTCGAGCGTCTGCCCCTTGGCCCGGTTTCCACCTTGCCAGCCAAAGCCCGCCGCCGCTTTGACCGCGTTATGGCCTTCAAATTTGCCTGAAAATATGCCTACCGGCTTGGCGGGACAATAATGCCGGCGGCGCCGAGGGCGGCGGCCAGATAGCACCAGGCGCAATGGCCATAAAGCACCAGAGACCCAGCATCCGGAGCGGGAACCTGCCCACCCAGGCAGAGCTTAATGTGCGCGAACGGGTCGTGGTAAATTGCCGTCATGGAAATGATTGAGCCGAGCAAGGCCATAAGGGCGGCGAGGAAAAGGACATCGCGAAACGAAAGCCTGTGCGCCCGGTTGATTGTAGCTAACAAAACCTGAGATTGTAACATTGTGATGCGCTCCGCTGCGAATCTGTGTAACACGACGTCAGTATCATATCTCGATCCGGTTTGCGAAGCCCGTTTTGCCAGGTTGCGACATATTAGCGCATTTGAATATATAAGCGGTTTTCGGGCTTGTGAAAATGTACGAACTGGCGTTGAAGAGTAATATTCTTAATTGCCGTGGCTGGTCACGGCTAAGCGAGGGGGTGCCTCACCATGAGTTCATCTGTAGCCCGCAAGGGCATGGGATTGGATGTTCTGACACTTGGCGTATTGCTGAGTGTCCTGGCTTTGGTCAGTTTGTTTCTGACGGCGAACACACACGATCCATTAATGAAAGTGCATGCGGTCATTCTTTTGGGGGCCTTTGTTCTTGGCATTGCGGCATTGTTTATGCGCGCCGCCGGTGGTTTGGGTTTTGATCAGTCTCGTTATGAAGAAGGGATCATCAAGGCAGGCGTTGTGGCCACAGTGTTCTGGGGACTTGTGGGCTTTCTGGTCGGGGTGATTATCGCCTCGCAACTGGCTTTTCCGAATTTAATGTATTTCGAGGATATTGGCTGGTTGAACTTTGGTCGCTTGCGTCCGGTGCATACATCGGCGGTGATTTTTGCCTTTGGCGGCAATGCTTTGATGGCGACATCGTTTTACATTGTTCAGCGCACCAACCGGGCGCGTCTGGCTGGCGGCGTGTGGCCCTGGTTTGTGTTTTGGGGCTATCAGCTTTTTATCGTGCTGGCCGCGACGGGCTATGTTTCGGGCATCACCCAAAGTAAGGAATATGCCGAGCCTGAATGGTATATTGATCTGTGGCTGACCATTGTCTGGGTGGCCTATTTACTGGTCTTTCTGGGCACGCTGTGGAAACGCAAAATCAAGCATATTTATGTCGCCAACTGGTTTTATCTGGCGTTTATTATTACCGTGGCCATGCTGCACATTATCAACAATCTTTCCATGCCGATTGGCCTGACCGAGCATAAAAGTTATTCGCTTTTCTCCGGGGTTCAGGACGCCATGACGCAATGGTGGTATGGCCATAATGCGGTGGGATTTTTCCTCACCGCCGGCTTTTTGGGGATGATGTATTATTTCGTGCCCAAGCGGGCTGAACGGCCGGTTTATTCCTACCGTCTTTCGATTGTGCACTTCTGGGCGCTGATCTTTATCTATATCTGGGCCGGGCCGCACCATTTGCACTATACGGCTTTGCCGATGTGGACGCAGACCCTGGGGATGACCTTCTCGATCATTCTGTGGATGCCGTCCTGGGGCGGTATGATCAATGGTCTGATGACCTTGTCCGGGGCCTGGGACAAGCTGCGCACTGACCCGGTTATGCGTATGCTGGTGGTCTCGGTGGCGTTTTATGGCATGAGCACGTTTGAAGGCCCGGTAATGTCGATCCGCGCCGTCAACTCCTTGTCGCACTATACCGACTGGACCATTGGCCACGTGCATTCGGGGGCATTGGGCTGGGTGGCTTATGTCAGCTTTGGTGCGCTTTATTGCATGGTGCCCTGGTTGTGGAAGCGCAAACGTCTTTATTCCAACGATCTGGTCGAGTGGCATTTCTGGATTTCCACCATTGGTATTGTTTTCTACATCACCGCCATGTGGGTCAGCGGCATTATGCAAGGGCTGATGTGGCGCGCCTATAACACCTTTGGTTTCCTTGAATACTCGTTTGTGGAAACCGTTGAGGCCATGCATCCATATTACATCATTCGTATGGTCGGCGGTTTGTTATTCCTGATCGGCGCATTGATCATGGCCTATAATTTATGGCGTACGGCGCGCGGCGATGTACGTAAGGGCGAAGTGGTTCCCGATGCGGAACCGCTGTCCATAGCCATTCCAACGGCAAATTAAGGAGAGGGTCATGGGATTCAAACACGAAGTATTCGAAAAAAGCCCTCTTTTGCTGACCATTGGCATTCTGGTCGTGGTGGCAATTGGTGGCCTGGTGGAAATCGCACCGCTTTTCTACATCTCCAGCACCATTGAAAAGGTCAACGGAATGCGGCCCTATACGCCGCTGGAACTGACCGGGCGCAATATCTATATCCGCGAAGGCTGTTATCTGTGCCACAGCCAGATGATCCGCCCGTTGCGTGATGAAGCGGAGCGCTATGGCCATTACAGCCTCGCGGCCGAAAGCATGTATGACCATCCGTTCCAGTGGGGTTCCAAGCGCACCGGCCCGGATCTGGCCCGCGTTGGGGGTAAATATTCTGATGCCTGGCATGTGGCGCACCTGGATGATCCACGCGCAGTGGTGCCAGAATCGGTTATGCCGCCTTACAAGTTCCTCAAGGATAATCTTCTTGACGGGCGCACGATTGCGGCGGACCTGAAAGCCAACAAGACTGTCGGCGTGCCTTATACGGACGAGGAAATTGCCAAAGCCAAGAGTGATCTTTTTACTCAGCTTGATGAGTATGCAGACGATTATGATGGCTTTATGGCCCGTTATCCGGGGGCCAATGTGCGCGATTTTGACGGCGATCCGGAACATGCCACGGAAATGGATGCGCTGATTGCTTACTTGCAAATGCTAGGCACATTGGTCGATTTTTCGACCTATAAGGCCGATGCCGATGACAATCTGCGCTAAGGGAGGGTAACCATGAATTATGAAGCCATGGCCCATTTTGCCCAAACCTGGGGCCTTGTTTATTTCGTTGCCATTTTTGCTGTGGTGCTGGTTTATGCGCTGTGGCCCGGCAATCAAAAGCAGTTTGATGAAGCTGCACATATTCCTCTAGACGATGAGGGGGACAGATAATGTCAGACCGTCCGGAAATTGATGACCATTCAGGCGTTGAAACAACAGGCCATGAATGGGATGGGATCAAGGAACTTAATACGCCTTTGCCACGCTGGTGGCTGATTATCTGGGGGGCATGCATTGTTATTGCCGCCATTTATATGGTGTTGATGCCGTCATGGCCGCTGCCTTGGGCGAATACGTATCTGAAAGGCACACGCCATTATTCCGAGCGTGCCACCTTCGCCAAGGATATGGCCAAACTGGCCGCTTCGCGTGGCCCGTCCGAGGCCAAACTGGCCGCCACCGCGCTGGATCAGATCGAGGCCGACCCTGAACTTCTTAACTTTGCCATGGCTGCCGGGCGCTCCGCCTTTGGTGATAATTGCGCCACCTGTCATGGCTCCGGCGGCGTTGGCGGGCTCGGTTATCCGGCGTTGGTCGATGATGACTGGCTGTGGGGCGGTACGCTTGATGACATCAAGTTTACCATCACCAATGGCATTCGTTCCACCGGCGATGATACGCGGTTTTCGCAAATGCCGGCCTTTGGCAAGGATGGGCTGCTGAGCGCGTCTGAAATCAAGGATCTGGTTGAATATGTGACGCACTTGTCTAACCGTGAAGCCGATGCGGCGGCGGTTGCGCGCGGGGCCACTTTGTTCGCGGATAATTGCGCCGCCTGTCATGGCGAGGACGGCAAAGGTATGCACGAGCTGGGCGCACCAAACCTTACCGATGCCATTTGGCTTTATGGGGGTGATCGCGCCGCCATCACCAATACAATCACCAATGCCCATCAGGGCGTCATGCCGACATGGGGTGGAAAATTGAAACCCTGGACGATTGATGCCCTGACCATTTATGTTCATTCACTTGGTGGCGGGGAATAGACCCGCGCCATCGGCCCCGGAGGCCAAATTGGGTAAAACAACAATTATCGGGGGCGCGCCGGGTCAAAGCGGCGCGCCTCGTGCCGCCGCCCATGGGGTGGAGAAGATTGACGTCAAGGCGGTCAATTCGGCCGAGCACCATGCGCTCTACCAAAAGCGTGTGCCGATTTACCCAAAGCTGGCCCACGGCACGTTTCGCAAAATAAAATGGGCGTTTTTATTCGTTCTTTTGGGCATCTATTACATTGTGCCCTTTATCCGTTGGGATCGTGGTCCGGGCGCACCGGATCAGGCGGTTTTGGCGGATTTTGCCGGGCGGCGGTTTTATTTCTTTTTTATCGAGATATGGCCGCAAGAGGTTTACTATATTACCGGGCTTCTCATGCTGGCGGCGTTTGGGCTGTTTATGGCGACATCCCTGTTTGGCCGTGTCTGGTGCGGCTATGCCTGTCCGCAGACGGTGTGGACCGACCTTTTTATTGCTGTGGAGCGGATGATTGAGGGCGATCGTAATGCGCGTATAAAGCTGGCGCGTCAGCCTTTGCGCGGTAAAAAACTGCTCAAAAAAATTATTAAACACGCCGCATGGATTTTGATTTCATTCCTTACCGGCGGTGTTTTTGTTCTTTATTTCCATGATGCCCCAACGGTTGTGCGCGGTTTTTTTACCGGCCATGCACCCATGTCGGCCTATCTGTTTGCCGGGATACTGACCTTTACAACCTATTCACTGGCCGGGGCCATGCGTGAACAGGTCTGTACCTTTATGTGCCCCTGGCCGCGTATTCAGGGCGCGTTGACCGATGAAGACAGCTTTGAAGTGACTTACCGGGGCTGGCGGGGTGAGCCGCGCGGACCACACAAAAAAGGGGAAAGCTGGGAGGGGCGCGGCGATTGCATCGATTGCAAGCAATGCGTTGCCGTTTGTCCCATGGGGATTGATATTCGCGATGGTGATCAGCTCGAATGCATCAATTGCGCTTTGTGCATTGATGCATGCAATGCGGTGATGAAAAAAGTCGGGCGACCAACGGGGCTGATTGCCTATGATACCGGGCGCAACCGCGAACTTGCGGCGCAAGGCAAGCCGCCCGTCTATCGCCTGTTTCGTGCCCGCACCTTGCTTTACGCTGTGCTTGTCGGCGGCATTGGCCTGTTTATGCTTTATGGCCTGATGTCACGCTCAACGCTTGATTTGAATACGCTGCGCGACCGTAGCCCGACTTATGTCCGTCTTTCCGACGGTTCGGTGCGTAATGGCTATACCTTGAAAATTATCAATAAGGCGACCAAGGCCCGTGATTTCGAGATCCATCTGGAGGGGCTTGATGGGGCGGCACTGAAAGCCATCGGCCTTAAAAACGACGGGGCCGGTATTCGTGTCCATGCGGAGCCGGACAAGGTGCGTGAGATTAAAATATATGTTACAGTGCCTGCGGCCAAGGTGCGTTCCATGAAAGCCTCCGTACCGGTTTCGATTGTGGTCAGTGAAGTTTCTGGCGGTACCAAAGCCGTAAATAAAACCGTTTTTCTGACAGGCAATAAATGAGCAAGAAAACATTCATCATAAAGGGTTGGCATGTGCTCGCCGGGATTGTCGGTTTTTTTGCCGTAATCATTGCGGTCAATATGGTTTTTATCGTCGCGGCAACGCGAACATTTCCGGGCATGTCTGTGCACAGCCCCTATACCCAGGGTATTCATTATAATGATGAGCTGGCCATTCGTGCGGCACAAAAAAAACTGGGCTGGCAGGTGCATTATAACGCCACCCGCGATGCCAAGGGGCGGCTGGTTGTGATTGTCAAAATCATGGACAAAGACGGACGCCCCTTATCCGATATGACTGTGACCGGTCTGTTGCGTCGCCGGGGTGATTCCGATGTCGATCGGCCGCTTGAGTTTGCGGCGGAAGATCCGGGGCTTTATCGCGCCCGGCTCGACAATGCAAAACCCGGGCGCTGGTTCTTGTTTGGCAAAGCGCAAGATGCGCACGGTCATGCCTTCGAGTTTCGGAGCGAGGCATGGCAGCGTTAGAGCTTTTGGCATTTCAGTGGTTGCAGGTCTTTTATGCAGACCGGCCTGGAAACCTGAAAGCCAACCCGTGTCATCCCGGAAAAACGCAAGTTTTATCCGGGACCCATTATGCCCGTAAAACGCCCTCATGGGCCCCGGATAATTTCTCTCGAAATTTTCGGGGTGACACACTGGGTCCAGACCATGGGGCTGTTCAATGCAAAATGCCATAGCTCCAGAGGCAGACGAGGCACGCGGCTGTCCGACCATGGGCGGTCCGGTTGCCGACAAGGGCGCGGCGGCGGACCCGTCGGCATTTGTCCACATAGAGGACGACAATCTGGCGCATCTGGATTTACTGGTGCGTGGGGCGCGCTGCGCCGGGTGCATTGCCAAAATTGAACGCGGCGTTGGCGGCATTGGTGGCGTACAATCGTGTCAGTTTAATTTAAGCACCGGCAAATTATCCGTCAGTTGGCCACCGGGGCAGGCGGATGCAGGCACGATTGCCCGCACGGTGGCCGATCTTGGCTATCAGGTTTCGCCCTTCGATCCGGGCGAGGCAGAAGAAGCGCGTGACAAACAGGGGCGGTTTTTACTGTTGTGCATGGCGGTGGCCGGGTTTGCGGCGATGAATATCATGCTGTTTTCGGTCTCCGTCTGGGCCGGGTTTGCCGGTGAAATGCAGGCCAGCACGCGCACGCTTTTTCACTGGATTTCGGCGCTGATTGCCTTGCCTGCCGCCGCGTTTGCCGGCCAACCGTTTTTTCGCTCGGCCTTCGCGTCATTGCGCAAGGGCAAGGCGAATATGGATGTACCGATTTCGCTGGCGGTGTTTTTGGCCCTGGGGGTCAGTGTTTACGAGACCATTACCGGTGGCGCCGATACTTATTTCGATGCGGCGCTTATGTTGTTGTTTTTCCTTCTTGTGGGGCGTTGGCTTGATCATGGCTTGCGCGGCCGCACGCGTTTGGCGGCGCAAGAGCTTTTGTCTTTGCAGGCGGCAACGGCCAACCGCATAGAGGCCGATGGCAGCGTGCGGGCCGTGCAGGCGCGTGAGATTGTGCCCGGCGATAAAATTATCCTGTGGCCCGGTGATCGCTCGCCGGTCGATGGGCATGTGAGCGAAGGACATTCCGACGTGGATATGGCGCTGGTCAGCGGCGAAAGCGACCCGGTCTTTGTCGAAGATGGGGCGCTGGTGCGGGCCGGCATGGTCAATCTGACGCAAAAACTGGTGATTACGGCCAGCGCGGCCACGCAAGATTCGCTGCTTGCGGAATTAACCCGGCTGGTTGAGGCCGGCGAAACCGCGCGCGGGCGGTTTGTCAAACTGGCTGACCGGGCGGCGCAGGCCTATGTGCCGATCGTGCATTCACTGGCGCTTTTGTCTTTTATCGGCTGGCTGATTGCCGGGGCCGGGGTGCATCATGCCATTCTGACCGCGGCGGCGGTGTTGATTATAACCTGTCCGTGCGCATTGGGTCTGGCCGCACCGGCGGTGCAGATTGTGGCGGTTGGGCGACTTTTCAAGCGCGGTATTCTGGTCAAAGCCGGGGACGCGCTGGAGCGCCTGGCCGAGATTGATACGGTCTTGCTGGATAAAACCGGCACGCTGACCCTTGGTAAACCGCATTTGCTGAATGCCAGTGATATTACGGCCGCGCAAATGGAAATGGCGGCCATGCTGGCACGCACCAGCCGCCATCCCTTGTCGCGGGCCATTGCCGATCTGGCGGGGCCGGGCAAAGTCGCCGCTGATGCGCGCGAAATGCCGGGGCAGGGGGTTGAAGGTACAGTTGACGGGGTGCGGGTGCGCCTTGGCCGGGCCGATTGGGCGGGCGTGCCGGAAAAAGACGCGCAGCAAAGCGGGTTATGGCTGGTTATTGAGGGCCAGACCCCGGTTCATTTCATTTTTGAAGATACCTTACGCAGTGATGCGGCGGACATGGTTGCGGGGTTGAAAGCGCGTGGGTTGGCCGTTGAAATGCTTTCGGGGGACCGCGAAGCCCCGGCCCGCGCGGCGGCGGCGCAGGCGGGCATTGACACGGTGAGCTTTGCCCTTAGCCCGCACGATAAAATTACCCGCGTTGAAGCCTTGGTCAAAGCGGGCAAAAAGGTATTGATGATTGGCGACGGGCTTAATGATGCCCCGGCATTGGCGGCGGCCAATGTCTCCATGTCTTTGGCCAGCGCCGCCGACGCCAGCCAGGCCGCTGCTGATATGGTGTTGCAGGGGGCCACCTTGTCGCCGGTATTGATCGCCATTGATATTTCACGCGCCGCGCGCGGGCGGATTTTGCAAAACTTTGTGTTTGCCGCCGGGTATAATGTGGTGGCCGTGCCGCTGGCCATATTTGGCTTTGTCACACCCTTGTTTGCCGCCATTGCCATGTCGTCGTCCTCGCTTATTGTGACGCTGAACGCCTTGCGGCCATTCTGGGGCGTGCGCCGCCCATGAATGTGCTGATTTACCTCATTCCGGCGGCATTGTTTTTGGCTCTTTTGGGACTTGGGGCGTTTTTCTGGACGGTCAAGTCCGGCCAGTATGACGATCTGGAGGGGGCCAAATGGCGCATTTTTATTGATGATGACCAGGACGACCATATCCCGGAATAAGGTGGGATTCGCGCTCTTTCTTATATTCTCCGTCTCACCCGTGCCATACTCTGGTCACCCTCCGGACGGTAGGGATCAAGTCGGGAGGGTGACCAAGTGAGAGAAAACGCACTGGCTATAACGCCTCGATAATGTCTTTCATCATCGTGCGGACCTTGCTGGCGGTTTCTTCCAGTGCCGGGTTTTGCACCGCCTGCATGGAGGCAATCGGGTCTACGCCGGCCACTTCCACATCGCCATTGTCCAATTGGTGCACAATGATATTACACGGCAGCATCAGGCCGATTTTGTTTTCGGCCTGCAGGGCACGATGGGCCATTTTGGGGTTGCAGGCTCCAAGGATCACATAAGGCGGCATATCGGCATCAATTTTTTTCTTCAACGTTGCCGCCACATCGATTTCGGTCAATACGCCAAAGCCGTGTTCGGTGATGACGGTGCGGGCGCGCGTCACGGCTTCATCAAAGGGCAGGTCCAGGGTTTTGGAAAAATAATAGCTCATGATCGTAGTCCTCTTTGCAAAAGGGCGTGCATTTATTAGCATTATCTTATATAGTGCAGGCGGGCGGCATTTCCAATAGGCGAACAAATATGAAGTTGATAGATATGATGAAGGCGCGCGCCACGGTCGAGGACAGCTATTTTCGCGCCGCGCTTTTGCGCGAGGACATTGCCCGGCTGGAAAAACTTATGAGGATTGCCAGTGATTGCGAAAACCTGGCGCAGTTTGAAAAAGACGGTTTGTTTGTGGGCTGGACGCAAGGGGACTTGCGCACCGGCGAGTTGAAAGAACCGCTGGCACCATTAATGGCGGCGATTTTTGGCTATCAACACGGCGACACAAGTGACGCCATGGAAGAAAAAATTATTGATCTGTGGATGGACTTTAACCAACAGCGCATGAAAATTCTGGTGCACTGTTTGTAAGTGCCGCCCTTCTTGCCAAACAGATTTGCATCAAATTAATAGGTCGTAAACTCACAAACTGGGTCATATGATATGCGGCAAATGGTTCTGGCAACAGAACAGGCACGACGGCGCAAAAAACAGAAGATCTCAAAATTTTGCACTCTATCTTACCCAAGCATCCATACCCTCGGACATGAATACAAGATGAACCGTACATTCAAGCTGCTTTCAATTTGAGATGACTAAAAGGCTTTATTCCTGTATTCTGCAGGGCAAGAACAAAGTCTTATGGGGAGGAATATGAAATGTTAACGGAACGCTATTCACGAATGCTGAATCATCTTGCAAGGACAGGTATTGCAGCCTCCCTTTTGGCTGTGCCATCCGTTGCAGACGCAAAAGTCAAGAAGGCTGGGTTGAGCGTGTATCCTATTCCACCGAAAATGAAATCGTTCAATGGCCAGGATTTGGCACCTATTCCCGGCAGCGCGGCGACGGTGAAAGTTTATGAACAGGATGGCCACTATACCGGCATAGCCGACCTTCTGGGGACAACCCGGGAGTTCTGGAAGGTTGAAGGGGTGTGCCCTATGGGTCAGACCATGGTCAGAAGCTGGGTCACGGCCAATGGGAGCAAAACCATGGCCTATGACATCGCCAATATAGGTCGGGCCGGCGTGCTCGTGCGCGGATTCAAGCCGCGCTCGGTTGCGGTTGAGCAAAAAACCAGCAGTCTGGATATTGGTGTTGATCCTGTCGCGGCATGCAATTCAGAGCTGGCTTCGCGGGCGGCAAAAAGCGGCAAGAGCCGTGATGATATTCTGCGCTATGGTTTTGTGCTCAAGGTTGATGACGCCATCAAGGCCAGCGCCCGGGCGCAATGTACCACGCTTTGGGCCGCAACGCCGGGTCAGCTTCTGCTCAATCTGGCCAGGAAAAAACCGAAAATGAACACCCTCAAGGCCAGCGCCAAGGCACCAGCCTATATCATTTGCAAACCCGCCGCACGCTATGGCAAGATACCGCCGGCAGGACCCAAGCCCCGGATCATGCCGCTCAAGGTCAAGATGGATCCGGTGACCACCATGTTTGGCGGCAAACAGACAACGGATATTTATTACCACAAATGCCCTGTCCAGGTGCGGCTTTCCGCACAAATTCTGGCGCCCCGGTCAATGACGGTCCGTTATCGCTATTTGGGCAATGGCTGGACAGGGCCAATCAAGGAAAAGCAAATCAAGAAGGGGACGCAGAGCCTGCCCGTGTATAATGTTTTTCTGGGCAGGCCCAAGGCACCAGGGTTGCAACTCAAGGCCGGCAAGGCCGGGCCGGATCATGTTGGCTGGGCCGCTGTGGAAATACTGCAATCAGGCAAAAGTACAGTCTCAAAGAAAGAGCCATACAGGATTTATTGCCATGATAAAGTCAAGTCGGTGCCGAAAGACAAAAACCCGGTAAAGGTCTCGATTGGTAAAATCGGAGGGTAGGGCGTTACGCACATCCGGCAAAGCCATCCGCTTCCATCTTGGCTTCATACGGGCCGGCAACATCAGTACCGGGAACGTAGTCACCCTTTACGCTGTCCCAGTCGTCGGTCTGTAGCTCGATCATCCAGTTGGCGTAAGGGTCTTCATTGGCCAGATCCGGCTTGGCGACCAAAGCATCATTTGAGGCAACAACCTCGCCGCCAGCCAGCGATTTTGCCGGTCCAACCCATTTACCAGACTCAACGGTGGCGCAAGAGCGGCCCGCCTTGACCTTGCGGCCAACCTTTTTAGGGGTGAAGGCAACCAGTTGCCCGGCCATGGCCGTGGCCACCGAGGTCATGCCGATTTTGATTTTACCGCCGCCTTCTTCCTTGACCCAGATATGGTTTTCCACATCGTAGAGAAGGTCTTCGGGAAAGTGACAACCGCGCACATCAGCCATGGTGAGAATCCTTAAATCAGTTAACGTCAGCAGAATTTAACCTGATCGGCTTGGAAGAGCAACAAAACTCTCCAAGGCCTGACACCTCCATCTTGCCGCTGATAAAGAGGTAAAGATGATTGGCCACCAGCCGCATCATCGCAAGCCGTGATGCGGTTTGTGGGTGGTCCGGCTCCAGCCGGATAAGGTTATAATGATAGACCAGCTCGCGCGCCGTTTCGCGGCAGGCATTAAAGCTCGGGTCACCCTTGGCCCCCTGGCGGTGCAAGGCCAGAATGCGAAAGCCTTCTTTGAGGGCATCGGTGGGCGTGTTGTCATGGGCAATCAGCCAGTGTTCCAATATCTCCTCGCCGCTATGCAGCAAAAAGGTGGCTGCCGCGACAGGATCATTAGCGGCCAAAGGGGCCTCAAGCGCCGTACCTATGGCGGCAACGCTTCTCATGCGATTTTCTTTTCCTTGAACAGGGGAATGGAGTTGGAGACATTTTCATGAATGCCGACTTTGCGCGGGGACAGCCCCAGCGCCAGACCCAGCAATTGGGTGAAATAAACCACTTTGACGTTGGTTTGCGCTGACATGCGCTTCAAGGCGCGGATCTGGTGCATTTCCAGACCGCTATGGCAGGTCGGGCATTCGGTAGCGATAACCTCGGCCCCGGCCGCTTCGGCCGCTTGCAGGATATTCAAAACCAGCTTGGTCGAAGTGTCGCTGTCCGACAATGTGTGCGCCCCGCCGCAACAGGCGGTTTTGAGAGGAAACTCAACATTTTCCGCCCCGGCAATGGCCAGCAAATCATCCATATAATGGGGTTTTGATGTGCTTTCACTTTCGCCGCCCTGATCTTTTTCGGGGAAAATATGCCGGGGGCGGGTGTACATGCAGCCATAATAATTGGCGACTTTCAGGCCTTTAAGACCGCCTTTGATTTTGGCTTTCAGCTCGTCTTCGCCATAGCCGTATTTGATCCA
>JALWSB010000032.1 GCA_027080345.1 Robiginitomaculum sp.
GCAAAAGCTGGGACGCGGCCGAAGACACGGCGCGGCGCTACAAACACTGGGCACCTTTTGAGCCGTCAATGCGTGTTTTCTTCGATCAATACGCACCTTTTGAGTAAAGCGGCCTGTTTTTATTTTATTCACCAGATAATTGTATGCATTTGACGCCTGTGTATTTACAAAAACCATAGGGCGCGGATTTTGCATATAAACGCGCAATTGTATCATTTTGGTCAAAATGGCCATCATTATGCACGTTATGAGTAGGCACCAAAGCACATGGTGTGAAGACGAGGACCAAAAAGGATGAGCAAGGTTTCAAGACTTAAAACGGCAAGTAAAGTGACGCGCTCTTGCGTGCTTTCCTTGCTGGTATCGGGTCTGGCATATCCGGCGCAGGCGGGTAAGGCCCCTTCGGGATTTCCTTTTGACCAACTGCCCGATGCGCAGGCCGGGGAATGTTTCGCCCGGGTGATGATTCCGGCCCAATATGAGACAGTTACGCAAGATATTGTCGCGCAAGAGGCCGGATCGCGTATCGAAGTCTCGGAGCCGCAATTTGCCAACCGGCAACAACAAATCCTTATTCGTGAGGCCGCGACCCGCTATATTGTGCGCCAACCGGTTTATAAAACCGTGCGTGAAACGGTGATGGTGCGCCCCGGCTATGACCGGCTGGTGGCGGTCCAACCGCGCTATCGCACGGTAAATGAGCAAATAATTGTCGCCCCGGCCAGAACCGCCTGGAAGCCCGGCCGCTCGCTGGCCGACAAGGCCCGCGTCAAGGTTACGCAAACCCATAATGGCGAAATTTATTGCCTTGTTGACATTCCCCCTGAAACCCGAACCGTCAGCAAAAAAGTGCAGGTCAGCCCCGGCGGCGTCAAACGCCTTTCCGTGCCGCCGCTTTACCGGACCATTACCCGCCAGGTTTTGGTCGATCCGGGCGGGGTCAGTGAAGTGCCCATCCCGGCGCAATATGCAAATTTAAGTGTGCAGGAACTGACCCGCGAAGCGCAAAGTTATGAGCAGGCGATTCCTGCGCAATACAAAAAAATCGCCAAACGCCATATGATCGCCCCGGAGCGTTATGAGTGGATACGGGTGTTGTGCAAAACCAACGCAACGCCCGAAGCCATTAGCGCCATACAAACCCGCCTGCACAGCCAGGGCTATTATAACGGACCGATTGACGGGCGTTTGGAACTGGGTACGGAAAACGCCATTCGCCATTATCAAAACGCCGTTGGTATTCCCCATGGCGGTTATTTATCCCTGGCCACTATTGAGGCGCTGGAAAGCGGGCGCACGGCACCTTTGCCCAGGCCATCACTATCGGCGGCCAGCGCAACAGCGCATGCCTATGCCAGCACCTCTGGCAGCATAAGCAATGTGGCCCCGGCAATGCCGGGCTATACGCCCGGCCCGGCAGACATCCACAACACGCCGCCCAGCCTTGCGGGGCACAACAGCACCGGGTCTTATTTGAGCTGGCCGGGAAAATCATAAAATTTCAGCCCGGTTCAACCGATACGCGCAAGCGCGCGCAATACCGCAAATTTTGGTGACTTTCGGTTAATATTCTTTGCGTACAAGAACCCTTGCGGGGACGCCACTGTCCGGGATCTTAACCTCGGCGGTCAATTTGTGTGTAAAGATGAGTAATCTCGATAAAGTCACTATTTTGGTCCTCGAAGACAATGCCCACATGGCAACGATCTTGCGTGAAGTTATGCGTGGCTTTGGCCTGCGTGATATCCGCGAGGCGCGCGATGCGGCCATGGCCTTTGAAATTATCAAGGACAATCATATTGATATCGCTTTGGTCGACCAGAATTTGGGCGATCTGGATGGCAGCGAGTTTGTCCAGCTGATCCGCAATGCCGATGACAGCCCCAACCCTTATATCCAGATCATCATGGTCACCGCCCACGGCGACCGCAAAACCGTTATGGAAAGCATTTGCGCCGGGGCCAATGAATTTCTGGTCAAGCCGGTTACCCCGGTCGACCTTTATGAAAAACTGCGTGCCTGTATTGAACGTCCGCGCCAGTTTGTGCGCACGGCAAACTATTTTGGCCCGGATCGCCGCCGCCGTCAGGCCCCGACATATCGCGGCCCCTGGCGACGTAAAAACGACCCGCCCGAAGGCATAGAGGAAAATGGCGAT
>JALWSB010000033.1 GCA_027080345.1 Robiginitomaculum sp.
CCCATGAATATACGGACATGTATCCGGGCATGGCCAAAACCGCGCGCGAGGAAGGCTTTGACGAAATCGCCGACTGGTTTGAAACCCTGGCCAAAGCGGAAAAGTCCCATGCGGGCCGCTTCCAGCGGGCGCTGGATTCACTCTAAAGCATCAATACGACCACGAACACCGTCATTCCGGCGCACGCCGGAATCCAGAGCCATAAACTGGATGCCGGTTTTCACCGGCATGACGGGTTGGTGGTATGCCGCGAGGAAAAACTATGTCCAAAGAAGGCTCTCTTGCCGCCCCGACACGCCACGTTATAGACTGGCGCAACCCGGCCTATACTGACGCATCGGCCATTGAGGCGGAACTGGAACGGGTATTTGATATCTGCCATGGGTGTCGGCGCTGTTTTAATCTGTGCGAGAGCTTTCCCATTCTTTTTGACATGATTGACGAGTCGCCTACTGGCGAACTTGATGGCGTCCCCAAGGCTGAGTACAAAAAAGTCGTTGATGCCTGCACCCTGTGTGACATGTGCTTTATGACCAAATGCCCCTATGTGCCGCCGCATGAATTTGATCTTGATTTTCCCCATTTAATGCTGCGCGCCCGCGCCGCCGAGTTTAAAAACGGCGATGTGCCCCTGACCGTCAAAGAACTGGCCAAGACGGAGCGCAATGGCAAACTGGCCAAGCCCGTTGCGCCCCTTGCCAACGCGCTTTCCAGCCGTAAGGACAAGCCCGGCCGCGCCGTACTGGAAGCGCTCAGCGGCATTGATAAAAACGCCCAATTGCCACAGTTTTGCAGCCGCACTTTGCTTGATCAGGCCAAAGAAAAAATCCCCCTGAACCCGGACGCCCCGGCGGTCGGCCGCAAAGCGGTGATTTTTGCCACCTGTTTTGGCGATTATAACAAGCCCGAAACCGGCATGGCGGCGCTGAAAGTGCTGGCCAAAAACGGCGTCGAAACGGCGATAATCGATCCGGGCTGTTGCGGCATGCCGCATTTGGAGCACGGCGATATCGCACAGGTTGCCGGTCAGGCGGAAAAAATCGCCGCCGCCTTCATCCCCTGGCTGGACAAAGGCTATGACCCGGTGGTGATCACCGCCTCATGTGCCTTGATGCTGAAATTTGAATGGCCGCTGATCGTGCCGGACAATGCGGACGTCAAACGCCTGTCGGACGCGGTATTCGACATTGATGAATACATTGTCGATATTGCCAAAACCGAAGGACTGGCCGAGGGCCTCAACCCCATTGAGGGCGGCATCAGCGTGCATATGGCCTGTCATGCGCGGGCGCAAAACATGGGGCCAAAGGCGGCGCAAATGCTGCGCCTTTTGCCCGACACAAAAGTCGATGTGATCGAGCGCTGTTCGGGCCATGGCGGCACCTTTGGTATTATGAAAAAAACCCGCCCCTATGCGCTCAAAGTGGCCCGCCCGGCGGTGCGCACCATCAAAAAGAACGCCAATGCGCATTTGTGCTCTGATTGCCCGCTGGCCTGTAAGCATCTGGTGCAGGTCATTGACGATAATGGCGACCCGGCCCCGTCCCCCAGCCACCCCATCGAAATGATGGCTTTGAGCTATGGTCTTTGAAGGAAACTGACATGCCCCGCTCTGCCCGCACCATTACCAAAGCTGATCTGATGCCCATAGAAGACTATGCGCCGATCCGCAAAGAACACCGCGCAAAGCTGCTGCCGATGAAAAAACGCCGCCGCATCGCCGTTGGCCCGGACGCCACATTTTACTTTGAAAACTTCGATACCATGCTGTTGCAGGTGCAAGACATGCTGTATATCGAAAAAGGCGGCGATGCACAGCTTGCCGACGAATTGGCCGCTTATAACCCATTGATACCAAAGGGCAATGAACTGGTCGCCACCATCATGTTTGAGATTGATAACGAGGCCCGCCGCGACCGGTTTTTACGCGCCATTTCCGGTATTGAGCGGCATATATTCTTGCAAATCGGCCAGCATATCATTCGCGCCAAACCCGAACAGGACGTAGAGCGCACCGCCGATGATGGCAAAACCTCATCAATACACTTTGTCCGCTTCGCCCTGTCGGACGCTGACATCAAGGCCTGGCAAAACCCACAAACCATGATCATGGCCGGCATTGACCACCCGGCCTATGCCCACATGGCGGTTTTGAGCGCACAAACCCGCGCAGAACTGGCCAAAGACTTTTAGCCCAGAACCGTCGCCGCCAGCGCCGGGCGGCTGGCCATGGCATCGGCCCAGCGGGCCATGTCCGGAAAGTCTTTGCGCCAGTCAATGGCGGGCAGGCGAAAATCAAGATAACCCAGCGCGCACAGCCAACTGATATGGCCAAGGTCAACGCCTTGCCCATGCGCCTCAAGCCCGTGCGCAATTACCGGCAAGACGCGCTCAATAACGCCCTGCCAACGGGCCTGCCAATATGACGAGCGCTCGGTGGCGGGCCGCCGCCCCTCCATTACCAGACTGACCGCCGCATCGATCAGTCCATCGCCCAGGGCCTGCGCCCGCTCCACCCCCCAGCGCGCCGGTCCGCTGAGCGGTAAAAGCGCTGCCGCTTCGCCTTGTTGATCCAGAAAGGCACAAATCACCGGGCTGTCAAAAAACACCTGTCCCTCATCGGTGACAAGTACCGGCACCTTGCCAAGCGGTCCGGGAACGGGAATCGGCGCATCCGGGTCCAGCGGATTGACAGATACCTCCTGCACGGCCTGTTCCAAACCCCGTTCACGAACGAGGATGCGGACCTTACAGGCATAGGGCGATGTCGGCGAATAATATAATTTCATCAGATAGTCCTTTGATCTTTATAATTAATGGCAATTACAGGGCGTTTTGCGCCGCCCGTAATAATGTCACCAGCGCTTTGACGTTTTGCGCCCCCATGGCCGCCACCATGGCCCCGTAAAGCTCTGCGCCGGTCTTTTCCAAATCATCATGAATGGCCACTGCCCGGGATGTTGGCAAAATCAGCTTCTGGCGCTGATCACTATCGGCCATGCGCCGGGCGATCAGGGTCTTTTTCTCCAGCCCGTCAAGGAAGCGGGCCATGGTCGATTTTTCCAACTTCATCGCCGCCGCCAATTTCTGTTGCGTAAGGCCCGGTTGATGCAAAACCATACGCAGCACGTAAGCGTGCGCCGGCGACAAATTAAAGCGGCAGAACGCCGCCCGCCAGCGCCGGTCAAGCGCCCGCGCCAGCGCATTGGTGTTAAAATAAAGACAGCGTTCAAACATGTCTGCATTTTCTGGTTTTGGTTCGGACATGCCTGCCTTTCCTGATTCTGGTTCGGACACGTTAGTCATATTTAGTTGTATATACAACTAAATATGACAGCCGATAACATATTTTGGGGCGCCACTGGCGCTTCGCGCCGCCCTATGAGGTTTGTGTTATTCCCTCCATGTCATTACCCAGTATATCGTAGATATCCAGTCCTCTCTTTTCTTCGTCACCCTCCGGTTTAACCGGAGGGTCCATGCGGTGCCTCACCATGGATTGCCCGGATAAACCGGGCAATGACGGCGTGAGATGGTGGGAGAATGACGAGAAAAACAAACCACACAAATGTGTCATCCCGGACTTGGTCCGGGATCCATTGTGCGGGTGTATTTCACTATAGGCCCCGGATAAGGCTATCGCCTTTCCGGGGTGACACCGCGTTTTGTCATTATCCGGTTTATTCGGGTAATCCAGTCCTTCCTTTTCTTCGTCACCCTCCGGTTTAACCGGAGGGTCCATGCGGCATTTCACCATGGATTGCCCGGATAAACCGGGCAATGACGGCGTGGGGTGATGGGAAAATGACGGTGGGGTAGCCGGAGAATGACGAGAAAAACCAACAACAAAACGTGTCATCCCGGACTTGATCCGGGATCCATAAGGCATAATTACGTCACTATGGGCCCCGGACAAGGCTAACGCCTTTGCACAGGTGACACCGTGTTTTGTCATTACCCGGCTTGTCGTAGGTATCCAGTCCTCTCTTTCCTTCGTCACCCTCCGGTTTAACCGGAGGGTCCATGCGGCCCTTCACCATGGATCCTCCGAATCTGTCGGAGAATGACGGCGTGGGGTGGTGGGAGAATGACGAAGGGATATGGTCGGGGGCTACTTTCAACCTTTCACAATGGAGTGCGGCCTAAAGCTTGTTCCCGCGAAGGCGGGTACGCGGAGCCCGTCTCATCCAAGGACCCGCCTCCAATCCCTTGCCATCCTTTGCCCTTTCGTTTTACCTTGAGGCAAACAGGGGGCGTGCAATGCGTGCATTAAAAAATCTGGGTCTGATCATTTTGGCGGTGGTCATCGCGGGCGGTATTTATCTTTATGGGGCCAGGGCCAATTGGTATGGCCAGCACCGCAGCATTGGTACGATCGAGGGCAAGACTGTGCCGGCCAATGTCATTGACGCCCGCAAGAGCGCGCAAATCTCGACCGCCGCCGGGCTTGGCAATAACGCGCCCAAGCAAATCCTTTTTGGGGATTTGCACGTACACACCACGTTTTCAACCGATGCCTTTATGTGGTCCTTGCCGATTTATGGCGGCGAAGGGTCTCATCCGCTGGCCGATGCGTGCGATTTTGCCCGCTATTGCTCGGCGATTGATTTTTGGTCGATCAACGACCATGCCGAAGCCTCGACACCGGCGCGCTGGGCCGAAACCAAAGAGGGTATTCGCCAGTGTAATGCCCGCGCCGGCGACCCGGCCAACCCTGACATTGTCGCCTTTATGGGCTTTGAATGGTCGCAGGTTGGCCGCACACCAGCGGACCATTACGGCCATAAAAACGTTATTTTCAAGGGGCTTGAGAACAAGGATATCAGCGCCCGCCCGATTGCCGCCGCCGGACCGGCCAGCGACACCATCCGCAAATCGGCCACGCAAATGGACTGGCGGGTATCGCTGGCTGATTTCAAAAACCGGGCCAATTATTACGATTTTCGCACCTTTGCCAAAGAGATCCGCGCTGTGCCTGATTGTGATGCGCACACCGCATCCAACGCCTTGCCCGCAAACTGTTATGAACAGGCGGCGGACCCTGGCGATTTAACCACCCGTCTGGATGCGCAACAGCTTGATTATCTTCTTATTCCCCACGGCACCACATGGGGGTTTTACACACCGCCGGGCACCACATTTGATAAACAGCTCAAGGCCAAAATGCACCCGGAAAAGCAAACCCTGATCGAAATCATGTCCGGGCATGGTAATTCCGAGGAATACCGCGCCTGGCGCGCCATCGACATGCTTGATGAGGAAAAACTTCTGGCCGCCTGCCCAAAGCCGCAGGACAATTACCTGCCCAGTTGCTGGCAGGCCGGTGAGATCATTCGCGCGCGCTGTCTTGACGCTGGAACGGATGCAAAAGAATGCGACAGCCGCGCCGCCGCCACCCGCGAACAATATGCCAATCTGGGGGTTGCCGGGCATACGATTATATCTGGCGAAGAGGTCGATGACTGGCTCGATTCGGGCCAGTGCAAGGATTGTTTCATGCCCGCCTTTAACAGCCGCCCCGGCGTTTCGGTACAATACGGATTGGCAATCAGCAATTTTGACAAGGGCGCAGACAAACCGACCCGCTTTAACTGGGGGTTTGTCGCCGCGTCCGACAATCACCGCGCCCGTCCGGGCACCGGTTACAAGCCTTACGACCGCCATCACAGCACAGAATCCGCCGGGCCGATTAATGCCAAATGGCGCGAAAAACTGTTCCCCGCAACGGAAAAGCTGGCCACCCCCCTGCCCGTCACCCGGCAAAATGTCTGGGACAATCCGGGCTTTAATCTTTTGGAGCTGGAACGGCAGGCGAGTTTTTTCACCACCGGGGGCCTGACCGCCGTACATGCGCAAGGCCGCTCGCGTCTTGCCGTCTGGAACGCCCTCAAAAAACGCGAAACTTATGGCACATCCGGGCCGCGTATTCTTTTATGGTTTGATAAACTCAATGAAGATGGCACCAGCGCGCCAATGGGCAGCAGCGTGGACGCGGCCACCACCCCGCATTTTCGGGTGCGCGCCGCCGGGGCCTTCAAACAAATTCCCGGCTGTCCTGATTTTGCCGCGCAAGGTCTGCCCGCGCCGCGTCTTGATAAATTATGCCGCGGCGAGTGCTATAACCCCTCGTCTGAACGGCTAAAAATCCTGCGTATTGAAGTGGTCAAAATCACCCCGCAGCAAAGCCCGGATCAAAATGTGCGCGATCTTATTCATGAAAACTGGAAAGTCCTGCCCTGCATCGATGACGGCCATGGCTGTACGGTCGAATTTGACGATCCGGATTATCTTGGCGAGAACCGCGATGCGCTTTATTATGTGCGCGCCATTCAAGAGGCCACCCCGACTATAAACGGGGCCAATTTACGCTGTAAATTTGATGAAAACGGCAAATGCATTGCGGTTAATCCCTGTTATGGCGATTACCGCACACCCAAAAGCGATAACTGTCTGGCCGATGTCGAAAACCGCGCCTGGTCTTCACCGATCCGGCTGCATATGACCGCTATTGCCGCCCCAAAAAGCGCTCAAAGTGACGACCTCTGAACGGCCCTTATGGCAACGCATCGGCCTTTTGGCCGGGGTCGTTGGCGGGCTGGCTCTGGCCGCATTAAGCGCACTGACCGGCGGCGATGAGCGGGCGCAACAGCCCGGCGGCGACGTCATCGCCCGGATCAATGGCGTGGATTTGTCCCGCGCCGATCTCATGCGGGCGCTAAAAGCGGTTTCAGCCGGTAGGCGCCAGCCTTTATCGGCCAGTGACGAAGCGGCCATTTTGCAAAGGCTGATTGAAGAAGAAGTGTTGGTCCAGCACGCCCTTGAACTGGATGTGGCGCGCCATGATCCGAATTTGCGCAATGCACTGGTCAGCGCGGTAACCCGCGATGTCATAACCCGCAGCCGTGCCCAGCCGGTGCGCGAGGGCGATGTGCTGGCCTATTATGCCAAAAACCGTGGCCGTTTTGCCTTGCCGGCGCGCTATTATGTGCGCGCCTTTTATATTCCCGCCAAAGAAAAAGCCTCGCAAATGGCTGCTTTCGAGCGCGCCCTGGCGGCGAAGGAAAGCGCCAAAGCCCTCGCCGAACGCTTTGGCAGCGCCGCCCCGCCCATACCCCAAGGCCTGCTGCCTTTGTCAAAACTTAAAGACTATATCGGCAGCGCCCCGGCAGCGGCGCTTGAGGGGCTGACAACCGGGCACTGGTCAGACTGGATAGATGACAAGGGCGGCGTCTGGCGGCTCTATCTGGTTAACCGCACCGCCGCGCGCACCCCACCGCTGGCCAGCATCCGCACGCAAGTCGAAGCCGCCTATATGGATGCACGCGACGATGCCGCCTTACGCCGTTATATTGATCGGCTAAAAGCCAAGGCCACCATCACACTTGCCCCCGACGCGCCGCAATGAAGTGGCTTGCCTGCATCATCTTTGCGCTCCTTCTTGGTGCGCAAAACGCCTATGGCCACAGCTCTTCGCGCTCGTTTTCCACATGGCATGAAGACGGCGATACCGTGCGCGCGGTCTATACGGTTGATGAGGTGCAGGCGACCTTGCTGATCCCGCTGCAAGAGAAAAACCAGCCCCTTTCGACCCTGCTAGCTGGGCATTTGGCCGCCAGCCTGCATGTGCGCCAAAGTGGCGCGCCGTGCCGCGCCAGCGTGCCGCGCACCCTGCCCGCGCCAAGCGGGAGTTTGCGCATGCAGATTATTTTTTCCTGCCCGAACAATGTAAAAACCGCCGGGTGGACGCTGCGCGATGATGCGTTTTTCCCCTTCGCCTCGACCCATGTCCACATTGCCCAGATCGAAAACGACAGCGAGGCCAGAGAGTTTGTCTTTACCGACACATGGCGCGAACACACCATGCGGGAACCCCAAGGTGCCAGGCAAAAGAAATCCGCCCACACCGGGTTTTGGGTGAATTTTGCCACCTATATCCGCCTTGGCATCAGCCATATTCTGCATGGGTTTGATCATCTGGCCTTTGTGACCGCGCTGATCTTGCTGGCCCGCAGCTATAAGGCTGTGGCGCTTTTGGTGACCGGTTTCACCCTTGGTCATTCTGTCACCCTGGCGCTGGCCAGTCTTGGCATTATCCACCCCAGCAGCGTGGGCATTGAGGCCTTGATCGGGTTTTCCATTGCCTTTGTCGCTTTCGAGGTTCTGATCCCGCCCAAAAGCGCTGATTGGCAGCGCAGCACACGCGCCGCTTCGGCGCTGTTCGCCGCTTTGGCGCTTTCTGCCGCTTTTGGTTTTGGCGCCTTGCCGCCGCAAATCTGGGCCGGGCTGAGTATTTTTGTGTTCAGTTACGGGCTTTTGGTGAGAACCACACAGGCCGGATTACGCGCCAGCCTGGCGCTGACCATTGCTTTTGGCCTTGTGCACGGGGCCGGATTTGCCACAGTGTTAAGCGAGGCCGGCCTGCCCAAGGGCCAGGCCTTACCGGCGCTGGCCGGGTTTAATATCGGTGTCGAAATTGGCCAACTGGCCGTTATTGTTCTCTGGCTGATTGTTTTTGCCCTGCTTCAGGCCCTTTTTGGCGCGGTGCGCAAAACGCAGGCACAGGGCCTCATTGCCCTGATTATACTGGTTCTTGGCATTTATTGGTTCAGCGGGCGCGCGCTTTTCAGTAGTTTGTAATAATTAGCGTATATACTTGATTTGACCCTTTATGGACCTGTGATAGGCCATGCGGGTAACGACAAACGGGCAACAGACAGCGGAGAATACTATGTGCGGGATTGTTGGTATTATCAGTACGCGCCCTGTCAGTGCCCGCCTGCTTGAAGGCTTGAAACGTCTGGAATATCGCGGTTATGATTCTGCGGGGATTGCGGTTTTTAACGGCCAGGGCATTAAACGCTGCCGCGCCGCCGGCAAGATTGTCAATCTGCAAAGCGCCCTTCAGGAAAGCCCCATAGAGGGCACATGCGGCATTGCCCATACACGCTGGGCCACCCATGGGCGCCCTACGAGAACCAATGCCCACCCGCACCAAACCAGCCAGGTCGCCATCGTTCATAATGGTATTATCGAAAACCATAAAGCATTGCGCGAAGAGCTGATTGATCAGGGCCATGTGTTTGCAACGCAAACCGATTCTGAAGTCATTGCCCACCTTATTCAACATCATCTCGACAAGGGTCTTGGCGAAACCGATGCATTCCAGGCCAGCATTGACAAACTTGAAGGGGCCTATGCCGTCGCAGCGCTGATTGGAACGCACAGCCAGACGCTTTACGCCGCCCGCCATGGCAGCCCGCTCGTCATTGGTTTTGGGACTGATGAAATGTTTGTCGGCTCGGATGCTTTCGCCCTGGCCCCGTTTACCCAAAAGGTGCTTTATCTCGAAGAAGGCGACAGCGCCATTGTCAATATTGACAATGTGACCATAAAGGACAAAGCGGGCGCACCGGTCACGCGCGATATTCTGACCGCAAAGATTTCCGCTGTTATGGCGGAAAAAGGCAATTACCGGCACTTTATGGAAAAGGAAATCCATGAACAGCCCGAATCCCTGGCCCGCACCGTTGCCGCCTATATTGACCCGGACACGCATTTGCCTTTGCTGGATGACGCCGGCCCGTTATTGCAAAATGCCGACCGGCTCGTTGCCATTGCCTGCGGTACCGCCTTTTACGCCGCCTCGGTCGCCAAATACTGGTTCGAGCAGTATGCCGACATTCATGTTGAAACCGATATTGCCTCTGAATTTCGCTATCGCCACCCGGCTTTAGCCAAAAATGGCACCGCGCTTTTTATCTCCCAGTCCGGTGAAACCGCCGACACGCTGGCGGCCCTGCGCTATTGTAAACGCGCCGGGCTTGGCACCATTGGCATTGTCAACGCGCCCGAATCTTCGATTGCCCGCGAAACAAACACCAATTTACATACCCTGGCCGGGCCGGAAATCGGCGTCGCCTCAACCAAGGCCTTTACCGCCCAGCTGGCGGTTCTGGCGCTTGGCGCCATTGGCAGCGCGCATTTGCGCAAAACAATTAGCGACGATGAAGCCAAGGCCCATATAGAGGCGTTGGAACATCTGCCAACCCTGTGCAAGGCGGCACTGGAAACCGAACAGCAATGCGCAAGCATTGCCCCGACACTGGCGCAGGCTTCGCAAACGCTGTTTTTAGGGCGCGGGGCTTATTTCCCCCTCGCGCTGGAAGGGGCGTTAAAATTAAAAGAGGTGACGTATCTGCACGCAGAAGGCTATGCCGCCGGGGAGCTGAAACACGGGCCTATCGCCCTCATCGAAGAAGGCACGCCGGTGGTCATTATCGCCCCCAATGATGCCCTGATCGAAAAAACCATATCCAATGTTGAAGAAATTGCGGCGCGCGGCGCGCACGTTATTGCCATTACCGATAAAGCCTGCGCATCGCACTTTGAAGGCCAGGCCCGCCACACCATCTGCCTGCCGGACCTGCCCGGATTGACCGGCCCGATTATCAGCGCCATCCCTTTGCAATTTCTCGCCTATTACACGGCTCTGAAGCGTGGCACCAATATGGATCAACCGCGCAATCTGGCCAAATCAGTTACCGTGGAATAGATATTTGCCGCGCTAATACACTTTTTTGGTAAAACTTGTTCTGTTAAAAGGCAGTAAAACCAACGGCTGCGCTAATAAATTTTGTAATTCAAAGTTTTCCTTGGCTTTTGTGCGCAAATTTGCTATTGAACCCCTATAGGGTGCAAAACGAAAACAGGTGGGCCAAATCAGGGGTGGCTGGTCCTCCACAGAGTGGGGTATTGGGGACTGTGGACAGTTCGAACACCTTTGATCCTGAGGAAATACTGGATCGCGAAGAACAGAATATCAATCTTTTAAGGCTCGGCTCTTTTCTGGCGGGCAAGCGCGTCCTGATCACCGGCGCAGCCGGCACAATCGGCAGCGCCCTGTCGCGTGCTGTTTTTTCTGCCGCGCCTGAGCGCCTTACCGTTCTCGATCATAATGAGTACGGGCTTTATACCCTGCGTATGAAGCTCGATGAGCTTAATCAGGAACAGGCCCGCTCGGTTATTCTTGGTGATGTGCGTGATTATGAACGCCTGAAAAGCGTTTTTATGGCTGAAAGCCCGGAAATCATCTTTCACGTTGCCGCCCTGAAACACGTGGGCATGGTTGAGGAAAACCCCTCTGAAGGCGCGGCCACCAACATTCTGGGCACCCAGAATGTGTCGCGCGCCGCGCAGGCCTGCGGCGCCCGGGCCATGGTTCTTATTTCAACAGACAAAGCCGTCCTGCCGCACAATATTATGGGCGCGACCAAAAAAATCGCCGAAGAGATGTGCCGCATGTACGATATGGCGGAGAATAACCCGACCCGCCATATTGTTGTGCGCTTTGGTAATGTTTTTGGCTCCTCAGGTTCAGTTGTGCCCCTGTTTGCCCACCAGATCGAAAAAAGGCTTCCGCTGACGATTACCCACCCTGATGTACGGCGGTTTTTTATGACAGAGCGCGAGGCCGTTGCGCTGGTGCTTGAGGCCTTGCAGATCGGTCTTGAAAACGACAAAACCCGCGGCGGTATCTTTTTCCACGATATGGGCCTTGGTATCCCCATAGCGGAAATTGCGCATCGTATGATAACCAGCAAGGGATTGCGACCAAATGTCGACATCCCCGTTGTTATCACCAGCCTGCGCCCCGGTGAAAAACTGTTTGAAAACATTCTTGCGCCCGGTGAAATTGCCGAGACCCTTGAAGGGGGGCAAACGGCACTGGCCCGGGGGAAAATCGTCCCCAAACACATTGAAACCACACTCAAAAGCCTGGAGGCGGCATGCCGCCTGAGTGATGATGTGGCCGTATGCAGGATGTTGCATGCCTATATGCACAATGACGACAATAAAGGTCGGTCCGCAGATAAAGGCACAGTGTCAAAGGTCACGTCGATCAATGTCAGCGGACATTAATCGGTTATCAGGGCTCGGAGCCGGGAGCCAGGGTCAGCTCCAGGCCGCTCAGTTCCGGTGTCATGAGAATCTGGCATGACAGCCGCGAATTCTCCTGCACCTCAAACGCCTGATCCAGCATGTCTTCCTCTTCCTCAGTAGGCGGGACGAGCTTGTCCACCCAGTCTTGCGCCACATAGACGTGGCAGGTTGCGCAGGCGCAGGCGCCGCCGCATTCGGCCTTGATCGGCAAGCCATAGTCGCGGATCACTTCCATTGCGCGCCAGCCTTCCAGCGCCGCCAAAGCCTGGGTCTTGCCATCCATAGTCGTCACATTAAGGATGATCGCATCGTCTTCATCGGTCTGGGTCATGTTTGGTCCTGAACAGGAAAATAATCATATGCCCTTCTTTTTCAGCATGATGTGCGTCCGGTCAAGCCAGGCCTGCACCGCGTCCAGCCCGGCCAGATCAAAACCGCCCTCGTGGGCGACACGCGTATAAGCATAAAGCGCTATATCGGCGAGGCTGAAATCCGCGCCGGTCAGCCAGTCAGAGGCGCCAAGCGCACGCTCCATATACGCAAGCGCGCCCCGGCCCTTCTCGCGCAAGAGCGGATCAAGATCCGCCACCCTCATGCCGCGAAACAACAAGTTGGCCCGGCACACGGCAATATATGGCTCGTGTGAATATTGTTCCCAAAACAGCCAGGACATCATGTGCGCCCGCGTAAAAGGATCACCCGGTATCAGGGGACTTCCTTGCGCCAGATAAAGCATGATGGCGTTGGATTGCGCCAGTTTGCGCCCGTCATCAAACACAATGGCCGGCACTTGGCCCTGCGGGTTGATATCGCGTAAAAAAGCCGGTGTACGCGATGCCCCGTCAAAAATGGCAACGTCTTTCCAGGTATAGTCAAGACCAAGCCAGGCCGCCGTAAAGCGCACCTTGTCGCAATTGCCTGAGCCGGCAAACCCGTAAAGTGTAAAGTGCTGCACCCTCCTTCGCTTTATTTGACGCCCAGCTTTTGCTGCAGGCTGGTCGAGGAGGTGGTATATTGAAAGCGCAATTTGGCATCAGGGTGAACATAACGAAACGCCTGTTGCGCCATCAATGCGGCCTCGTGGAAACCCGACAGGATCAATTTCAGCTTGCCCGGATAGGTGTTGATATCACCAATGGCAAAAACCGTCGGCAGCGAGGTTTCAAATTTTTCCGTATCAACAGGAATAAGATTATTTTCCAGTTCCAGTCCAAAGTCCGCAACCGGGCCAAGTTTCATCGTCAGGCCAAAGAATGGCAAGAGAATATCGCAGGGATAATCAATCATCTCGCCTTCTTTTGTTTTGATCTTGACGCCTTCGAGAACGCCATCATCCCCGTATAAAGAGGCGATTTGCCCGGTCAATAACTGCATGCCACCAGCGGCCACAAGGGTGCGCATTTTCTGGACACTGTCCGGCGCGGCGCGAAAATCCGGCCGCCGGTGCACCAGCGCCATGGATTTGACGATCGGGCGTAAATTCAAGGACCAGTCCAGCGCCGAATCGCCGCCCCCGGCGACAAGAACACGTTTGCCCTTAAAGGCCTCCATATGGCGCACCGCATAAAAAACGCTTTTGCCTTCATAAGGCTCAAGGCCGGGAATCGGCGGCTTTTTGGGTTGGAAGGAGCCACCCCCGGCGGCCACAACCACAACCGGTGCATCAATACTGGTCCCCATATCTGTGCTTAACCGCCACAGCCCGTTTTCACGTTTTTTCAGGCTCGTCGCCATTTGCCCCAAATGATAATGCGCGCCAAACGGCTTGATCTGCTTGAGCAGGTCCTGCGTCAGCCCCTCCCCGGTAATCAGCGGCACGCCGGGAATATCATAAATCGGCTTTTCCGGATAAAGCTCGGCACACTGCCCGCCAGGGCGCTCAAGAATATCAACCAGATGCGCCTTGACATCCAAAAGCCCAAGTTCAAAAACCGCAAACAGCCCAACCGGGCCGGCGCCAATAATAATCACATCCGTTTCATGGTGTGCGCCAGGGGCGCAGATCGTATAGTCTTGTTTGATTGTCATCGTATTTAACTCCAGATTTGCTGCTTACGGCGCGCGGCGGGCAATATCAAGCGCAAGCTGTAAGATGCGGCAACGCGTCGCGATCAAGACTTGCCAGCGCCGACGCAATCTATAGGGTCCAGACTCATGTCAAATCACAGTGTATTATCATCAAAAATGACCACCTACACCTCCGATCCGCGCCACAAAACCGGCCCAGAATGCAACACCATGCAAGAGGTGCGCGCAGAAATTGACCGGCTTGATCGCCTGTTGGTGCGCCTGATCAAAGAACGCCAGGATTATATGGACGCTGCTGCGCGCATCAAACCGGCACGTGACCAGGTCCGCGACGAAGCGCGCATAGAAGATGTGGTGCAAAAAGTTCTCACCGAAGCGCAAAAGCAAAACTTGAGCCCGGCCATTGCCGAACCGGTCTGGCGCACCATGATAGAGCGCTGCATCGCCTATGAATTGGGGCGTTTTGACGATCTGCGCAACGCTTGAATACGGGCCTTATGATCGCGCTTGTCGAGAAAATGCACAATGCGCTCGGCCTCTTTTGTGATATTTTGCACCGCCAGGGCGCGCTCGATTGTATTGGCGACAGGAATATTTTCCGCCGCCGCGCACGCGTCAGCCATCGCCATGGCCCCGACCCCTTTTGACGAGCCTTTCAGCGAATGTGTCGCGCTTTGCCAGCTTTCCGCGTCGGCATCAGGCACCAAAAGGCGCATCCACAAGGCCAGTTGCTCGCGAAAAAGCGCAAATATTTCAGCCTCCAAGGCCGCATCACCGCCCGTATAACGCGCCAGATGCTCAAAATCGATAACGTCCTTTTTGTCTTTCATACGCTTTGGTGGCAGACTGGCACCGCGCTGGCAAGTCTGAACCGGTTGTTCAGCCAGCCTTCATATTGGTTAATGTATGATTCACGACTGCTCAGGATTAAAAAATGGAGACCCCCATGCGTTCCCTCCCCCTCACGCTTTTTGCCGGCGCGGCACTCTCGCTTGCCTTTGGCATTCTCTCCCCTGCTTTCGCTGATAGCGATGATCATCACGGCGGTGGGCATAACAAATCCTATTATGGCGGCGGGCATAAGAACGGCGGGCACTATCAGGGACGCCATGAGGGACGGTACCCACACGGTTATAAAGGCAAAAATCATTACAATAATAATGGCGGGCACCATAACGGCTATTACGGCAATAATTATGCTGGCAAGCACCATGACAAATCCTATTACGGGCATAATAAGGAAGAATATTACGAACACCACAACCGTCGTCGCCATCACCACCGCAGCCATTCCAGCGTCAATCTCTTTTACGGGTATGGCGGCTATAATTCGGGCTATAGTCTGGGATACGGTTACGGCTCCGGTTATGGCTATGGCTATAACCATTCTTATGGATACGGTTTTCCTTATTATTCCAGCTACAGCCTTTATCCCTGGTGGTATGGCGGTCGCGGCTATGGCTATCGCAATCGCTATGGCTATCGCCCCGGTTACGGGCATGTCGGCCATTCAAATGTTTATTGCACCGACCCTACGCACCGGGTTTATCGCTATCGCGACAGGGATGCCGATTATGATGACGATCAGTATGCCTATAGTGAATATACCGATGCCGGCCGGGGCGGATACGACATTCGCGGCTGCCATAAAGAGCAAAAACGCGGTGTCTTTGCCGGCCGCCCGGCCATCATCTCGACCACGGTCTGCCTGAACGGCAAAACCAAACTCTATGAGGAAACCGGCGCCAAAGTGCTTATTCGCTACATTAACTAGCATACGCCCTCTTGCATATTCTACCACGCGGCGTAATTTGCCTGCTTGGCATGCCGGTACGCGCCTATAGCTCAGTTGGTAGAGCAGCTGACTCTTAATCAGCGGGTCCAAGGTTCGAGTCCTTGTGGGCGCACCAGCCTCTACCCAGACATGAAAACTTCGAACACTCTTTCTAGCTAAATTTGGACCTTTCGGAAAGTCAGCGATATGCGTCTTGATCGCATTTTTCTGATCCCGTCTACAACATCAGACTTTCGCGCCGGGATGCAATGGGTCCATTGATAACGTGCTTCATCCTTAAAAATAGCTAGGCAATGTTCTTCCAACCTCACTTCGGTATTCTTCCCCGTTTTTGGTTGAGCAAATTTCATCGTACAAGCTGATAATAAACTCAAGCTAACAATGGTATCTGTAAAGCAAGGAACGCAATCTATATGTGCAGATATGCCTTGTCCTGGGAGATATTCATTGATGATAACCTGGTCTGGTGGTTCCTGAAAGACATGCAGGTCATAGAGCAGTTGCGCCAGCTTTTGCAAAGCTACAGGTAAAGGCCCAAGCGCCAAATCTGCTGTTACTCTTCGCGCCTTATAATCATAACGATAGCCATAGTGCTGCACTCTTCGCTTCAGGTCATTTCGCCATGTCTGTTGGTCAGCAAATGAGACAAGATCGCCAGCCTCTTCGGCGGTTACAAAGTCGGGTATGATTGAAAGGCCCGGAACATGTTGTCTGATGACTGAAATCATAACGACATTTATGCATCACTAGTAGTTTTTTGAAATACCCAAGAATTAAACTTGCCATGGTTTGTAATTGCACTCTCGCAGCCTTGCGTGTTCTCATGCTTATAGTCTGGAAACTGGTTGGGAAAGAAGGGGTGTATTGAAGATTCGTTAAAGCCGCTTCTTTTGGCTGCATCAAGAAACTGAAATGCACCCCTGTAATGTGGACTATCAACCGTAGTGATTATGACTTTTCCGTTCTTTTTTTAACACTGATTGCGTACTCCTTAAAAAGCGGCACGTAAGAACCGCATTTGGATTTGTGTTGAACAAGGGCTTTCGGCTTGCGACATTTGGAAATTGAAAAATAATGGTTTGAAATGTGTTGGCCGCGAACTTGTCCTGTAATTTTGTGCCATCCATGCCGTAAATAATATCGACACCTCTTTTTTTAGGGTCGCGGCATTTATCTTGGCCTGATCAGACACATGAACTTGTGCAACAGGAACACTGGCATGAATGTTTCTTGATAAACCCGGTTGTAATTTTACAAGGCTCAAGGCGAAACTGAAATTCCCTTCTCCGATTAATAATGTCTGCCCCAAAGAAACCTGCTGTATAAAATTAAACGGTTCTCTTTGTTTGAGAGTCAGGAACTTGAGTTCTTGGGCCAGAAATAAGAATCCAAGGGTATTTGGAGCTTTCTCAGCTTCGTTCTTCAAATGAGATGGACGGTTTGCCAACAGCCATACTGATAGCTTGTAGAATGCTGTCACCCTCTACAATTTGTGGCGGCATTTAATTCTCCCTTTATGAAATGAGAGATTATACGCCGCATTGAACAGGCGGGGATATGATTGCTCAATCCCTATATTTTTAGTGTCAGAATTCAGAGATAAATGACTTGCCCATCTCTCCAATTCTTCCCAAAATTGGTTCGAGGTATCCGTGTCTAGGCGCACCATTTTTTGTCTCGCGGCGGGATGCTTCGCATACGCCTCCGATGGGGCGGGAACGGTTGCCGGCCCTTATAACCCCTTTATTGTACCTGTCCGGGCAGAGGGTCGTCCTGCAACCAGCCGGTAATGCAAAAGCGCGGCATTTGCACAAATGGCGCCACCGACGAGACCGCATGAATGCGCCAGCCGTCGAACAAAGTCAGGGTGTTAAAGCGTGGCACCAGGGCGCTTTCAATATCCTGTTTGTCATCAAGAAACATGGTCAGCCCGCCCCAATCCGGCTCCCAATTGGCAGAAAAGCCGATTGTGTAGGCACAGCGCCGCTCTTTGCGCTCTCCGTCATCCACATGCCGGGTAAGAAAATGCCCCGGCGCATAATAGGTGGCTTGCGCATTGGCGCGGGTGATTTTTTCGGTGCCAATAATGCGCCGCCCCAATTCCAGAAAATCCGGCGTGTTGACGAATTCGGTCACATAATGCAGCGGATGGCCCGGATCCCATTTATTGGTATAGGCGTCTATCATCGGATAGACATAATAAAGAAAGCCGTGGTTTTCGCGCGCCAGTGCGCCAACTTCGGCTTGTAAATCAGTTAATTGCTGCGGGCTCATGGCTTTGAGCTGTTCGGTGCTCAACATAATTGTGCGTCCGTCGCGATCGGCATAACTCAAACGCCAGGGGGTTTCCCTTAACAGGGTCTCAAACAGGGCCATGGCCGTATCTTCAGGGAAAAAATTGGGGATTTGCACCTGTTTGTTGGCGGCGTATTCGCGCGCCAGCGCCTCAATATCGAGATTTTCCCGAATACGAAATTCCACAGTTTTGCTCACCAGACGCTCCTTGCTTTTATTTGCCTTTGACATAACCGGGCTTGGCCCTTGCGGCAAGCTCTGGCGCGCTAGAAAAAAAGAAGATGCACCCCGCGTCCTATATAAAAAAGACCAATGGCACTGATCAAAAGCCGCAGCGTTTTGACAAAGCCGCGATCGGAAAACCGGTTCAGCACCTGCCCGCCCAGCCATGTGCCACTCATCGACAGGGGGATGGCCAAGGCAAACAGCCATAAAGGTGGCCAGGAGTGCGCCCCATTAAGGCGCACAATCGCCAGGCCCCAATAGAGTATTTTTATACTGTGGCCGATAATCTGGGTAATGGCTTTGGTGGCGACGATTTCATGGCGGGTCAAACTTGTGTGGACAAAAAAAATGTCAATCAACGTCGATGAAATGCCGGCAACAATACTGAAACCAGAGGCCAGAAAGCCGCACATAATAGCGTGCAGCGGTTTTCGGGCATCGAGATGAATCCACCGGCGCGGCAACCAGACCAAAAAGGGCACGCTGCCCAAAAGAAGAAAAACCATCGGTTTTTGCGGGTGCAGGGTGAGGAGAAAAAACACCCCGGCGGCGACCAAGGCCCCCACCAGAAAAAATCCGATTATGCGCCAATGGATGTGGCGACGCAGCAAAAATGCCCGCCAGCTATTGGCCGTGATCTGCAACGCCCCATGGGTAACCATGGCCTGGGGGATAGGCAGAATGGTCGCCAAAACCCCCATCAGGATCAGCCCGCCGGCCATACCAAATATGCCTGACAAAAACGCGGTAAAAAAAGCGGTGATGACAATCAGTATGGCGCTGGCTATGGGCATGCAGTATCTTCCGTTTTGGTGGGGGTGTAACAGCATCGACACCGCATGGTAAGTGTGGGCACTCAGCAAAATAAGAGCAAAAGATGAAAATAGCGGCATATCTGACACGCATACATAAATGGCTGGGACTGATTGTCGGGGCGCAGATTATTCTGTGGACGGCGGGCGGTGTGGTGATGAGTGTTTTGCCGCTGGCGGCGGTGCGCTCTGAACACCTTGTGCAAAAAACGCAAGAGCAACCTTTTAGCGAAAGCGCGATATTAAGCCCGCTTGATGCGGCGCAAAAAGCCGGCCTTGGCGCCCCCCTCTCGGCGCAGTTAAAACGTTGGCTGGGCCAGCCGGTCTATGAAATCCGCACCAGTGCCGGGCCGGTGCTTGTTGATGCGGTAACGGCCAGACGCCTGTCACCGATCAGCGCCGATCAGGCGCGCAAAAGCGCCATCGCTGACTATGCGGGCAAGGGACGGGTTAGCGATGTACGCCTGATCGACAAAGGCCCCGTTGAGGTGCGTTTCGAGGGGCCGTTCTGGCGCGTTACCTTTGATCAGCCAAAGCGCTACACCATCTGGGTAGACCCACAAAATGGCAGCGTGCGGGCGCGCCGCTCCGGCATCTGGCGGCTTTATGATTTTTTCTGGATGTTGCACATTATGGATTACGGGGCGCGGGAAAATTTCAACACGCCCTGGCTGATCGCTTTTGCGCTGAGTGCCTTTGCTTTTGCGTTGACCGGGGCCGGGTTATTGGTGCACCGCTTTGCCTTGCGGCCACGACGAAGGCGCCATACGCACAAAAACTAGATTTGTGTGGTAAAACTTTACATATTGGAAAGGTAAGCATGGTTTTATCCATGCCCAGACGAGACATTCATCGGGGCTGGGTTTGAAAACCAATACGGATAAAGAAGACGGGCAGACATCGGGGCAATGCGCTGATATGCCTGAAGGTGTGCGGACGCTACTGGCCGATGTTTCCTTGCGAATTATCGAACTTGCACCAGGTGAGTTTATTAATAATTTTGCCCAGGCGGCTGGTGAAATTCTCAAGACTGACATGCTGCTGGTCAGCCGCGTCAAATCAAAAGATGCACCGGTTGAGACCTATGCGCTTTATGATCGCAGTGGGCATATCGAATATTACACCTACCCAATTGCCGGTACGCCCTGTGAAACCGTGGTTGACGGGGCCAAACCATTTTCCATCAATTGCGATGTGGTTAAATGTTTTCCCGAAGACAAGGATCTGGAAACAATAGGGCTGCAGGCCTATGCCGGTGTGCCCTTGTTTGACAATGCTGGCAAAAGCATTGGCCTGATTGCCGGGCTCTGGCGTGACGGCCAGGGTGATCTTGATCTGGAAATGAAGGTTTTGGAATATTTTGCGCCTTTGGTCGCCAAAAACATGGTGGATATAGAAGCCAGTGAGCGCAATGCCCTTTCTGTGGAAGGGGCCGCGTCGGGGGCCTGGTATCTTGATTTTGAATCTGGCCTTGAATACTTTTCCAAGGCCGCGCGGCGGGTTTTGCAATGCCCGTCAATGCCCGACTGTGCACCGATATATACATTTTTTGACACGCTGGCACCAGAAGATAAAAGGCTGCTGCGGGCCTCATTGGCTGCCTACCATCGCGGTGATGCGCCCTATGATATCAACTTTCAAATTACTGACCGGACAGGGCGAAAACGCTGGATCCGTATTGCCGGCAAGGCGCGGCGGAACCTCGAAGGCCGCATTGTTGCCATGGGTGGCGATGTTTCGGATATTTCACAAATGGTCGAAGCCCGGCGCAAGGCCGAAGCGGCATCCCAGGCCAAATCAACTTTCCTGGCCACTATGAGTCACGAAATTCGCACACCAATGAACGGGGTGATGGGCATGGCCGCATTGCTCTGCGAAGCGGATTTACCAAAAGAGCAACACCATCAGGCGCAGGTAATTAAAAAATCCGGCGAAACCATGATGACCATCCTAAATGATGTGCTTGATCTTTCAAAGATTGAGGCGGGCAAATTGGATCTGGAAAGCCGGGAATTCAGCCCCCGTGATCTGGTTAGTGAGGTCGTTGATCTGTGGTCTTCCAGCGTCGGGGCCAAAGGGCTGACGCTGAATGTCAATGTGGATGAAACGATCCCGGAAAAGGTCAAGGGCGACGAAATGCGCCTGCGTCAGGTATTATCAAACCTGATGTCCAATGCCCTGAAATTCACCGAAGAAGGCAGCATAAGCATCGGCCTGTCGGCCGATTGCGACAACGATACCGCAAGACTCCGTTTTGTTGTTGAAGACAGTGGCATCGGCATGGACAAAGTCCAACAGGCCGCGCTGTTCAGCGCTTTTTCCCAGGCCGACCGGACGATTGCGCGCCGGTTTGGCGGCACCGGCCTTGGTCTGGCCATCAGCGACAAGATTGTCCGCCTGATGGGCGGCGGTTTTGATGTCAGTTCAACCCCCGGCGAAGGCACATGCTTTGCCTTTACGATATCGTGCCCGTTGGTCGAGACAGGTAAAACGAAAAGCAAAAAAGAAAAACCGGCTGACGATGCGAAAAATTCACAGAAAAAACAATCTATTATGGAAATTCTTGTCGCTGAAGATAATGAGATCAATCGCACGGTAATCCAGGCCTTTTTATCCCGCCTCCCCGTTAAACTCAGCTTTGCCCATAATGGAAAAGAGGCGCTGGATCTGGCATCCGAGCGCCCTTATGACGTCATTTTGATGGATATCCAAATGCCTATTATGGGTGGTATTGAGGCGGTGCGCATGTTGCGGGCGCAAGATGGCCCATGTCAAAACACCCCGGTGATTGCCCTGACGGCTAATGCCATGGACGGTGACCGCCAGCGCTATATCGATGCGGGCATGGACGATTATGTGACCAAGCCGATTGAACCGCAAAAACTCTTCCAGGCGATCAAGAAAGCCCGCCAGGGGCGTCAGGCGCAAGTCAAAGGTGCACCGCCTGCATCCGATGCGGCGTAAAGGCTTATTTGTCCTTGTAAACCCGGCCGCCTTTCATAACAAAATCAACGTCTTCGAGCGCGCGCACATCTTTGAGCGGATCGCCATCAACGGCGATAATGTCGGCCCATTTACCATTTTCCAGCGTGCCAACCTGATCACTCATTTGCAAATGCTCTGCGGCCATGACCGTGGCAGCTTTAATGGCCTCCATGGGGGTAAAGCCGGCCTTGACCATCAGGGCGAATTCGCGAGCATTGTCGCCATGGTGCGAGACCCCTGAATCAGTACCAAACGCCACGTTAACGCCGCCTTCATGGGCCATACGCAACATGTTGAGCATGCGCGGACCAACCTCTTTGGCCTTGATGCGCGATGGCTCTGGCAAAAACGAATGTGGGTCATTGGCCATATCGACCACCGTCGCCCCGGCCAATACCGTGGGTATCAGCCAGGCGTCATGCTGGCGAAAAAGCGCAATGGTGTCCTTGTCCAGATAGGTGCCGTGTTCAATGCTGTCGACCCCGGCGCGCAAGGCCGCTTCGATGCCCGCTTTACCATGCGCATGAGCGGTGACTTGGCGCCCCATAAAGTGCGCCGCCTGAACAATGCTTTGCAATTCATCGTCAAAAAACTGTTGCTCGGTGCCCGCTGCCGTGTTCGACAACACCCCGCCGGTGGCGGTAATTTTAATCAGGTCAGCGCCTTTGCGGATATTGTCGCGCACCGCCCGGCGGCAATCATCCGCCCCATCGCAAATGGTCGGGCTTTTCAGCGCTTGCGCCACCGGTTCGGCATAGCCGTGACGCGGGTCGCCATGCCCCCCCGAAACCGAAACAATCTGCCCGGCGGCGCGAATGCGCGGCCCGGCAATATCGCCCCGGTTAATGGCGTCGCGTACCGCAAAAATGGTATCATCGCCCCGCGCGCCCACGTCCTGCACACTGGTAAACCCGGCCATTAATGTCCGGCGGCCGTAAACCACCGCATTCATCGCCCAATCAGCATCAGAATTGGTCACCGCATCCAGCCGCCCTTTGGGGCCAAGCTGCGAGGTCAGATGCACATGGCTGTCGATCAGCCCAGGCAGGCAGAATTTGTCATGCAAATCAACCAGCTTTGCGTCTTCTATCTCCACATAGCCTTTTTTGACGGCGCTGATCCGCCCGTCATGGGTGACGACAATGGTTGTCGGGCCGCTGGCCTTTTTACCCGGTGTGAGCAGCGCATGACCGCATTGCAGCGCTTGGGTGTGGGCCATGACAGCCGGGCCTGAAAGCCCGGCCAGTACAAAAGTTGCGGCTGATATAAGTGCCTTGTGCATGATGCGTCCTCTTTGCTTTATGTCGATCTGCCAATGTCTGTACGGGCAAACCCGTCTGGAAAATCGATCTTGTTTTGTGCACGGTAAGCGTTTGTCACTGCTTCATCAAGGGTGGCCCCGGTGGCGCATATGTTCAAAACCCGCCCGCCAGCGCTGAGCAATTGGCCATTGGCATCCTGGCGCGTACCAGCGTGAAAGACCATGGCACCGGGCGATTGCGCCGCCGCCTCCAGCCCCCCAAGGGGGCAGTTTTTGGCGTAATTACCAGGATAGCCCCTGGCCGCCATAACGACACAGGCCGCCGCCCCATCTTGCCAGTGCGGCGGTGTTTCTTGCGCCAGTGTGCCGCGCGCGCAGGCCATAAGCAATGGTGCCAGATCGCTTTGCATCCGCATCATGATGATCTGGCATTCCGGGTCACCAAAGCGCACATTATATTCGATCAGTTTGGGGCCATCCGGCCCCAGCATCAGCCCCGCATAAAGCACCCCGCAAAACGGTGCGCCCTCGGCCGCCATGCCGGTAATTGTCGGGGTGATGATGGTCTGCATCACCGTGTTCATCATTGCCGGGTCGACCTCGGCAACCGGCGAATATGCCCCCATGCCGCCGGTATTGGGGCCTTTATCGCCATCAAAGGCACGTTTATGGTCACGCGCCGCAATCAACGGCATGACGGTTTTTCCATCGCACAGGGCGAACACCGAGGCCTCGACGCCTTGTAAAAATTCCTCAATCACAATCTGCGCCGAAGCGGTGCCAAAACGCCCCTCCAGCATGGCCGCACTGTCGGCGCAGGCGGTGTCAAAATCATCGGTTATAATGACCCCTTTGCCCGCCGCCAGTCCATCGGCTTTCAAAACATAAGGCGGTGTGAGCGTTTGTAAAAACGCCCGCGCCTCGCCCGCCGTGCCAACAGTCATATGGCGGGCGGTGGGGATGGCATGGTGGGCGCAAAACGCTTTGGTAAAGGCTTTCGAGCTTTCCAGCCGCGCCGCGTGCGCAGACGGGCCAAAGACGGCCATATCATGCGCGCGCAGCCGATCAGCCAGCCCCCCGGCAAGCGGCCCTTCGGGGCCGATCACCACAAGGTCCGGGCGCTCTGTTTTGGCCAGGTCAAACAGCGCGGCGCAATCATCAGCGGATACGCTCACGCAGCGCCCCAGCGCCGCCAGTCCCGGATTGCCCGGCGCGCAGACAAGGTCGCTTACAAGCGGGCTTTGTGAGAGTTTCCAGCCCAGCGCATGTTCGCGCCCGCCGCCGCCGATCAGCAGAATTTTCATCTGTTATTCCCGCTCCCTCGTCCTATAGTATCCCTTCTTATGGAGATTCGCCCCCGTGAACGAGAGCACACCCAGCAATATTCATGAATACTCGGTTTCGGAGCTGGCCGGGGCGCTGAAACGCACGGTCGAGGACAGCTACGCTCATGTGCGGGTGCGCGGCGAATTGGGCCGCGTCACCATCGCCCGTTCCGGCCATGTTTATATGGATCTGAAAGACGAGCGCGCGGTGATTTCCTCTATTGCCTGGAAAGGCGTGGCGGGGCGCTTGAATTTTACCCCCGAAGAAGGCCTTGAAGTGGTCGCCGAGGGGCGGCTTTCGACCTATCCGGGGCGCTCGCAATACCAGTTGATCATCGAAAAGCTGGAACCGGCCGGGGCCGGGGCGCTTATGGCGCTGCTTGAAGAGCGCCGCAAAAAATTTCAGGCCGAAGGCTTGTTTGACGAAGATCGTAAAAAACCACTGCCCTTTATGCCCCGCGTCATCGGCGTTATCACCTCGCCCACCGGCGCGGTTATTCGCGATATATTGCACCGCCTGCGTGACCGCTTTCCCTGTCATGTGCTGTTATGGCCGGTTCTGGTGCAGGGCGATCAGGCCGCCGCCCAGGTCAGCGCCGCCATTGATGGCTTTAACACTTTGCAAAAAGGGCAGGGCACTGTGCCGCGCCCGGATTTGCTGATAGTTGCGCGCGGTGGCGGTTCGATAGAGGATTTATGGCCGTTTAACGAAGAGATTGTTGTGCGCGCGGCGGCCCGCTCGTCTATCCCCTTAATTTCCGCCATTGGCCATGAAACCGATTGGAGCCTTCTTGATTATGTCGCCGACCGCCGCGCCCCGACGCCAACCGGGGCGGCAGAAATCGCCGTGCCAGTGCGTAGTGAATTGGCCCTTGCGGTACAGGACTTGGGGGTGCGCCTTGGCGGTGCGTTGAGCCGATTTGTGGCCCGCAAAAGCACCGAATTACGCGCCGCCGCGCGCGGCCTGCCCCGGGGCGAGGCCTTATTAGGGCCACATGCGCAGCGCTTTGACTATGCCGCCGGGCGGCTTGACCGGAGTTTGCAGCAAAACCTTGCCATTCGCATTGACCGCTTAAGCGCCCTTGGGGCGCGATTGCGGCCGCAAACCCTTGGCCGCGACATAGACACCAATGCCCGCCGCCTTGCGGATCTGGGCGCACGGGCGCAGACCGCCATAAAACGCGGCCTGGATGAGCGCCAAAGGCAGTTGACCGGCGTTGGAAAATTGCTCAATTCCCTCTCGTATCAAGGCGTCCTTGAACGGGGGTTTGCCCTTGTCCATGATAAAAACGGGCAGGTAGTGCGCCGCAAGGCCGACACCCGCGCCGGGCAAATGGTGGACATACAATTCAGCGATGGCCATGTCCCGGCGGTACTGGACGGCACGCCACCGCCAGCGGTAAAACCTGCGCGCCGCAAACGCGCGAAAGAGACACCGTCCGGACAGGGCGATTTGTTTTAAGAAGACCATAACCATCTATATAAAAACAGTAATTTTATAGAGTACGTATTTTACGACACCCAATGATGCACGCAGAGAGATCGGAGAAGCCCATAGTTATATCAAGAAAGCCATACTTAATGTAAAGATTGCTTGACATATTATTTCCACCATCCTAAATCGTCATCAAGGCCGCGCCATTTGATACAGGCGCCGCGCCCCGCACTTGAGACATGGAAGAGGATGAAAACAATGTCCGCCTTATCGCCCATCAAACGCATAGCCTTACTGTCCAGCGCCGCCGGTCTGGTACTGGCCTCTTGCGCCAGCCCCCACAGCACAGCCAAGGCAGAAACGCCAACCGCGCACGCACTGACCCAAAGCACAAGCCGCGCATTCAGCATTCCGTCCGCTGATGGTACGATTATCCATGGCCAGATCGATTTTCCGGCCACTTATAAAAAATCCCCCACCACGAAAGTTGCCCTTTTGGTTCACGGCACCGGTCTTTTTGACCGTGATGCCAAATTTGGCCGCAGCGGGACACCAAAAGACAAACTCTTCTTGGACCTTTCCGAGCGCCTGACCGGCAAAGGCCTGGCTGTTGTCCGTTTTGACCGGCGCGGCGTGAATTATGGCAAGAGCGGCGCACAAAGAATTACCCCTGAGATTTCAGGCAGTTCGACGGTCGCCAGCCAACGCGAAGACCTTGAAGCGGTCTATGACTGGGCGTTGAAAACTATTAATGCCAACCCGCAATGCTTTGCCATATTTGGTCATTCGGAGGGCATGGCGCATATTGGACGCATGGCAAAAGAAGAGCACCGCGCCCCGGGTCTGGTCGCGGGCATGGGTGGCTTGCTGGAATCGCCAAAAGACATTTTCAAATGGCAACTTTCCGGCCGCGATGCCTATTCCTTACGAAAAATGGATGCAAATAAAGACGGCATCACCACCAATGAAGAGGTCGAAGCCAATTGGATGCACACCCCTTCGGCGGTCTATAATAAGAAGGAACCCTTCATCCACCCTGACGGCCAATGGACCAAAGACGACCTGAAAACCTTGCTGGACAACCAGGAAAAGGTTTACGCGCAGATCAAGGCCGCAACACTGGCCATGGATGATGCGGCGCCCTATCCAAACGCCAAACGACCCATGGCCCGCTATAGCTGGTGGAAAAACTGGTATCTGGAAGATACCCCGGTTGCGCAAAACCTGCACAATTGGAACAGCCGCTTTTTATTCTATTATGGCGATATTGATTCCCAGGTTCCGGGGGAGCGCCAACAGGTCGTTATTGATGAATACCTCAAAGACAGAAAAGTCGATGTCCACATTGCCCATAATCTTGGCCACTCTTTGGGCAAACATGTGCTGCTTGGGCCAATAGACAATTCTACGGCAAACGCGTTGACCACAAACATTGCGGCAACACTGAAAAACACCTGCCACCAAAGAGCACATATACGGTGATGCCGAAGGGCAGCAGGGGGGCATGCGCGTGAAGGCGGGGTAGTGCCGACCTGCTGTATGCGTGGATTTACAAATTCAAACGCATGCCGCGCTATGCTGCCTGGACGTCTGCGAGGAATGCATCCACATGTTTACGCAGGCGTGCCGATTGATCGGACAGATTACCAACTGCCATTTTGACCTGGGCAGAGACGCTATCGACTTCATTGGCCGACTCGCTCAAGCCACCGATATTCTGATTGACCTCGGCTGTGCCTTGCGAAGCCTGCACAACACTTGAGGCGATCTCTTGCGTGGCCTGTCTTTGCTCGTTCAATGCATGTGAGATGGAGTCTGAGTTTTCTGCAAGCTCGGTGATAATCTCCCGAATACCAGACAGTGATTTGGCGGCATCAGTAGTGGCGTGTTGCATTTGGTCAATTTGTTCCGAAATCTGTTCCGTGGCCTTACCGGTCTGTGATGCGAGATTTTTCACCTCCGATGCCACAACCGCAAATCCGGCTCCGGCCTCACCCGCCCGCGCGGCCTCGATAGTGGCATTAAGCGCCAGTAGATTGGTTTGCTCGGCAATATCATTAATCAGGGCCGTGACCTGGGAAATGCTGCCGGAAACTTCTTGCAACATTGTCATTTGCTCGGTGGTTTTTTCCGCTTCATGCACCGCATTGGCGGCAACGGTGGCGGACTGGCTGACCTGCTCGGTAATTGAGTCCACAGTGACCGAGAGCTCTTCGGCCGCGGCGCTTACAGACTGAACATTTTGCGCCGCCATATCCGAGGCGGAAGCCACAGAGCTGGCCCGCCCGGCCGTATTTTCGGCAACTTCAGTCATAATTTGCGCTGAGGAATCAAGCTCGCCCATAGAGGCGCCAATAGCTTCCAGCAAGGCCGTAATTTCAGCATCAAAGCCACTGACCATTTTCGATAATTTCTCGGCATGTTCAATCTGGCTTTGCGCATGACGCTGCTGTTCTTCGGTCATTGCTCTGGTTTGTGCCATGCTGTCTTTAAAGACACATAAGGCACGGGCCATATCACCGATCTCATCGGCGGCAACCGGGTTAACCTCAACCGACAAATCGCCTTCAGCCAGACGGCGCATGGTTCTACTCATGCAGGTCAGACGTCTGGACACATTGCGTACAACATAAAACCAGACAATTGCGGCACTGGCGGCGATGCTGGCCAATGCCATCAGAATCAGAAGAATGCGCCCGGTGGCGGCCGCGCCTGCTGCTTTTTTACCCGCCTGCTCAGCTGCGGCGCGGGTTTCCTCGCCAAACAACGCAACACTTCTGCCCAGCGTTGCCGATGCCTCACCCAGTTCAAAGGCTTTATCCTCGATCATGGCATCTTTGATCAATTGGGTTTTCCGTTCTGCAAAAATAGAGTTTTTGCCGCTGCCAATCGCCGTTATGGCGGCGGCCTGCTCACGAACCTTGGCCGAAAGACTATTGCCCATAATGGCGACATTGGATTTCAACTCGCTGGCGGCGTTGGCGAATGTTTCTTTTATATGATCGATTTCCTTGACGGAATCGCTGGCCATGGCCTCCGCATAGGTCACGGTTACTACATTGCTCGACATCAAGATACGCAATAAGGATTCAACATCAAATTCATTGGCGGTTTCCAGTTGCGCCTCAAGTTCCGCATCCAAATCCTGGCGTAATCCTCTCGCCGTATTAAATGCATCAGCGATGCGTGTCCGTCTTGCCAAACGGTCGGCGACAAGCGTCTCAAGGTCCGCGACCATTGCCGGATACGCATTGGCAACTTTGGCCAAATCAGCCGTCGCCGCGCTTTTACTTTTATCTGCGCTTGTAACATCATCAATCAGATCAACAAGCCGGGCATTAAGGGCATTTGCCTGTTCCAATGCCTCTTTGGCTTCATCTGCACTTTGCGCCCGTTCGAGATCAGAAACTTCGCTCAAAAACGCGCTGCCGGCCACGGTGAGCTGCAATGCCGTGTCCAGATTAGCCAAATGCACCGTGCTGATTTCTTTTTGCACGGCGGCTGTTTTCGCATTGCTCCACAGACCGACACCAACGGCCACCAAGGTCAATGCGGCCACCGCGCCAAAGGCGACCAACAGACGTGCACTGATTGTTTGCAAGAATTTAAAGCGTTCGATGATCGCCTCCCCGAGCTGGTTT